>JBEKFK010000248.1:0-5450 GCA_050013375.1 Nitrososphaerales archaeon
CAACGCGCTCTTCAGGCACCCTGAGATCTCGCGCCTACCTCCGGAGGACCCGCTCGAGGGCGAGGCCTCCAAGGAGGGGTTCTCGTTCGTGAGGCTGGACGGGGACCTCGCGGTGGTGGGGAACGGAGCGGGGCTCGTCCTCTCGACCCTGGACCTAGTGGCGGACGCCGGGGGTGTGCCGGCGTGCTTCCTCGACCTGGGAGGGGGGTCCCAGCAGGAAAGGGTCGAGGCGGCGCTGAGGCTCGTGAAGAAGCTCCCCAACGCGAAGAGGGTGCTCGTGAACATCTTCGGCGGTATAACCAGGACGACCGACGTCGCCGCGGGGCTCAAGAACGTCGTCGGCGAGGGCGGCATGCAACCGATCTACGCCAGGATCAGCGGCGCGGAGGAGGCGCAGGCCAAGAGCCTGCTCGCAGGCACCCCGGTGAAGCTATACCCGACGGCGGCCGAGGCGGTCAGGGCCGCGGTGACCAAGGCATGATGCTCCCAGAGCGGGGGGCGCCGATAATCGTCCAGGGGATCACAGGGCACTACGGCAGCCTCCACGCAGGTCTGATGCTCCAATACGGCACGAACGTCGCCGCCGGGGTCACCCCCGGCAAGGGGGGAGAGCGGGTCATGGGGGTCAAGGTCTACGACAAAGTCGCCGACGCGGTCGCCAAGACCGGGGCGACGAGCTCGATCATCTTCGTGCCCGCGCCGTCGTTCTACGCCGCGGCCGAGGAGGCCCTTCGCGCCGGGATCAAGTGCGTCGTAGCCATAACAGAGCGCGTCCCGATCAGGGACGAGCTGAAGCTCGTCGAGCTCGCGAAGGCGATGGGCGCCACGGTGATCGGGCCGAACACGCCCGGCCTCATCATCCCTTCGAGGCTGCTCAAGCTCGGGATCATGCCCGCGACCTCTTTCAGGCCGGGAACCGTCGCGCTCTTCTCGAGGAGCGGGACGCTCATGTACGAGATCGCCAACCTCCTCTCGACCAACGGGTTTGGGCAGGCCGTCGCGCTGGGCATCGGCGGAGACCCGATCAACGGCTCAACGCTGGCGGACTGCTTCGACTGGGTGCGGGACCGTGAGGATGTGAAGGCGGTCGTCGCCGTCGGGGAGATCGGGGGCGACGCAGAGGAGAGGCTCGCAAAGTACATCCTGGATACGAAGTTCGCCAAGCCCGTCTTCGCCTACGTCGCGGGCAGGGCAGCCCCGAAAGAGAAGAAGATGGGGCACGCCGGCGCGATAATCTACGGGGATCTCGGGACCGCGAAGTCGAAGATTGCCGCACTCGAGGGCGCCGGGGTGAGGGTCGCCCTTACACCAGCCGGAATTCCCGACCTTCTCTCGTCGAGCCTGAAGAAGTAGAGACTGGAGAGTCCTCGCTGGGGCGGATCAGACGGCCCTGGGGTATGAGAGAGCCTCCTTCCTCACGACCCTCTCGATGGTCAGGTCGAGGACGACCTCGGCAATGTCCCTGGCGTATTCAGCTATCCGCTTCTGCGAGTCGACCAGGAGCTGGATGGTGTAGTACGCCTGGATGTCCCTCTCCTCCAGCGACCTGGTCAGTTCGTCCTCCATCTCGACGAAGCGCTTGGCCTTCTCGACGACGACGTCAGCTCCGCCGTGGTCCCTCTTGAAGAGCGAGAGCAGGGCCTCTTCGACGAGCCCGGCGGCGTACTCGCTCATGGAAACCAGCCTCACAACCAGCTGCTTCGACAGCGGCTTGTCCAGGTCAGCCACGACCTTCGCCATCTTGCTCGCGTGGGATGCGATGCGCTCGACGCTCCTTGCCACCTGGGTGTAGCCGAGCAGGTCTCTGGGTTCGAGGATAGCCTCCTTCGAGATCCCCTGGCTGATCGAGACGTTCAACTGGCGGACCACGTACAGGCCGAACCGGCCGACCTCTTCGTCCCTCTGGATGACTCCCTCGGCGAGTGCCCCGTCGGCGTTCTCGAGCGCCGAGGCCGCGTCCCTGTGCATGGACGAGGTGATGAGGAGCATCTTCTTCAGCGCGTTGTCGACGCTGAGCTCGGAGTAGCCCAGCAGGACGTGGACCGTCATCTTGTCCTTCGAGTCCGCCACCCCTTCGGTCCCGATGAGGTGCCTCCGTACGAGGTCCTTGATAGCGTCCCGTTTTGCCGAACCAAGGAACCCGTTAGCCCCCCTGATGCTGATCTGGTTGTATCCAAGGATGTAGAGCGAGACGATCTTCCTGAAGAGGACGTCGGTTCCGTCCCTCTCCGATACCTCGATTATCGCCTCCTGTTTCTCGCTCACTGGCTCGGTGACGTCGGCGGTGACCAGAAGCGAGACCAGGCTCGGCCGCGTTATGACTATCTCCGAGCCCTGGCGCAATCCCATCTCCCTGACCCATTTCTTGGGAAGTGCTACCATGCACGAGGACTTTCCTGAGATCTGAACCTTTCTCCTCTCTTTCTCTTGCAGTGCTACCATGCTAGAATGGCCAATCCGCTACGTTCTACACCCCAACTCCATATATATTCGTTCACATGCTTCGATTTACCATATGGTTACTGCAATTTAAACAGGGACCCATTCAGGCACTCTTCTTCCACTCCGCATTGCCCTGTTTCGGGTGGCCTCTGCGTCTGGCGCGCATAGTCGCCGTTGAATCGACGGACCACCCTAGCTTCGTCGAGCTACCACTCGCCGCAGCCCTCCCTCTCGAGGTCCTTCGCGTTCTCCTCTCTGTACTCGTGGAACATCCTCTCGGAGAGCCTGTCCTCCTCCGCCGAATCCGCTCTTGGGACGACTCTGGTGACCTTGCGCCTCGACATCTCAGGAGACCTTCCGCCCCCGCCGCATAAGCGCGCAGTTACTAGTTCAGGCTGATAAGGAATGCCGCACCGAGCGAACCCTACCCTAGGTGACGGTCACGGTGAAGTAGACGGACCTGTAGATGCTGCCGTTCGTTATGGTAGCCGCGGCGACCTTGGCGGTCCCGTTGTTGAACTCGTTGTCCGAGAACTGGAGGGTGACGTTCTTCGGCTCGACCGCCCCGGTCAGCTTCAAGGACGTCTGGGTGGAACCACCGGGAGAGACCTGGATCGAAGGGCTCGCGACCGAGATCGAGAACGGCGGAACGTAGGACCCGCTCACATATCCGACGAACCCTCCCGCGGCAGCGAACCATGCCCCATGCGGAGCAATGCCCATGGTCACCATGTTCACCCCGTTCGTCGGGTCGGTTATCGTCGTGAGGTTGTAGAGAGGGGGGTTCGAGACGTTGTACTCCGTCAGCTGGGTCGAGTTGTCGTAGATGACCCCCATCCGGTTTCCGTAGTGCTCGTTGAACCAGACCGCCGACCCATTCGACCCGTCGAAGTAGGTCAGGACCCAGGGGGTGTAGGACACGGTAGAGGTGGGGAAGATCGTCCAGCGGTCGGTGGTGAAGTTCAGGAAGGCCATCGCCGAGGCCGAGTGCTCGGTGGCCCAGATGCCTCCGTCTCCGAGAGCCAGTCCGGTCGGCGCATAGAGAGTCTGGTTCTCTCCCACCGGGGAGAAGCTCGGGCTGGAGAGTGACGGGTTGAAGGAGTAGATCTGGGCTATCTCAGGGTCTACCCCGTCGAGGGCGAGCACGTAGCCGACCGTGTCGTTCCTGAACAGGACGTAGACCGACTCCCAGTATTTCGCCGTGGGTAGGTTGTAGTAGTCCACGGTGCCGTTGGTGGGGCTCACCCTTCCTATCGCCGCCCCCAGCTTGCTCTCCGTGAACCAGAGGTAGTTGTTGGGGCTCACGGCCAGGGTGTAAGGCGTGGTCCCGTTGGCGAGGTCGATCTTCTGGTCCTGACCAGTCGAGGGGTTGACGCCGACCAGCCTCGAGTAGAGGAAGTCGCTACCCCAGACCGATCCGTTCCACAGAGCAACCCCCCAGATCTGGGTCGCCATCTGGCAGTTGCTGATCGATGCGGAGTCGGGGTACGGCCACTTGTACTCGGTGACGGTGCCGTTGGGGAAGAGGTGGGCTACCCCCGGAAGCCCCCACTCTCCGAACCAGACCGAGCCGTCCGGAGCGGCGGCGACCCCGCTCGGCGTCCTGTTGGCGGGGAGGGTGTACTCCGTTATCGCACCGAAGGTGGTCGAGGCCAGTTTCTGGTCGACCTCGGGCGCGGCTGCTGCGCAGGCAGCGGTGCTGCTCGAGCTCGAAGACGATGGGCTCCCCGTCGTCCCAGAGGACTGCATCCCGAAGGAGTAGATGCCGGCTAGCGCCGCACTCCCGAAGAGCACGATGGCCAGGACTGCGAGGTACTTTGGATTCACCCGGCGCCTGGGGCCATCGCCCTGCGTGGCCATGAAAAGGCCGAGAAGATATCGGGAGTTAAGACTTGTGGCTCGGATGGCGACCTCCCGCTCGGGGTGCGCCTAGGCAGGTCCCGAGGCCCAGATAGGGGGTCCGTGTCCCTAGGACTTGCCCGCAACCGTGATCGTGAGAATCTCTGCCTGTTCGGGGACGAGGGGACGGCAGTTCATCCCTCCGCTCGCCATGCAGTCGGGGCTCACCGGCAGGTTTGCCAGCTTGTCCACCACGTCCATCCCCGAGACGACCCTGCCGAAGACCGTGTACTGCCCGTCGAGGAAGGAGTTGTTGGCCAGGTTGATGAAGAACTGAGAGCTGCCGCTGTTCGGGTCGGAAGTCCGGGCCATCCCCAGGGTCCCGACACTGTTTACGTACCCTTCGGCGACCAGGGTCCTGCTGGTCTCGAGCGGGACCGTCTGGGGAGAGCCCGTGCTTCCCCACATGGAAGGGTTGCCTCCGCCGTTTCGGCTCGTCGGGTCACCAATCTGGATGGCGAAGCCCTTCACGATCCTGTGCCAGACGAGGTTGTTGTAGAAGCCCGTCTCGGCGAGGCCGATGAAGTTCGCCACCGTCTTCGGCGCGGCCTTCGGGAACAGTTCCACCTCGAAGGTCCCCTGGGTGGTCGCCATTGCCACGCGCGGACCGGGTCCACTGGAAGTTGTCGAATCCAAGCCTTTCGGCGTGGTCTCGGGAGTGCCGGTATTAGGACTCTCGGTCCCGTCCGGTTGTGGACGCCCTGCTCGATCTAGGGCGTGCTCTGGATGGTGACGCTGATCAAGATGGCCTGGCTTGGGTTCTGGGGCGGGCATGTGAGCCCGCTGCTGCTCGCGCAAGTGGAAGCGACCGGGAGGGCCCCCAGCGCCTGCACCACGTTCGTGCCCTGCACCACCATGCCGAAGACCGCGTACCCGGAGCCCAGCGATGAGACGTTGTTGACCAGGTTGATGAAGAACTGGGATGAGGCGCCGTCGCCTCCCGGGCTCGTGTTGGCCATTGCCACGTAGTATTGACCTTCCGGAAGCCCGCTGTTCTCAAATGGGATCGTCGTCCCCGAGCCTCCCTGCCCCCAGTTGCTCTGGTCACTGGGATCTCCCCTCGTGTTCGGGTCCCCAGTTTGAATTATGAACCCTGAGACGATCCGGTG
>JBEKFK010000249.1:0-2896 GCA_050013375.1 Nitrososphaerales archaeon
GTTCTCGAAGAAGTACGGCACGTGGATGACGAACGGGTGGTATGCCTCCTCGGAGGTCTGCTTGAAGCTCTCGCCATCGGGTTCCCCGAGCAGGAGAGGGGCAGCGACGGGCGAAGGGGGCGCGAAGACTTCCTTCGCGGACTGGAACAGGGCGGGCCGGGGCTACTACGGGGAGGTCGCCGGGGCGTTCGATTCAGCCTCGGAGGAGTACGATTACACGATCGGGAACAACTTCATCAACATGTGGATCAGGAAGCGCTCAATCCAGGTGCTGCTCGACTACGCCAGACAGGACGACGTGGCCCTCGAGGTGGGGTGCGGCACCGGCGCGGAGGCCATGGAGATATCGAATCACGTGGCGGGGGTAGTTGCCACAGACATTTCGGCAGGTATGATAGCACTCCTCAGCAGGAAGGTGAATGCGAAGAGAGCGGGCGGGAAGGTCTCGGTGCTGAAACTCGGCGCGGCGGAGATCAGCCAAGCGGCCACGAGTCTTCCAGGAGGCAAGACCCGCCTCGCATACTCCTTCAACGGGGCCCTGAACTGCGAGCCTTCAATCGAGCGCGTCCCTTCAGAGCTCGCGAAGGTGATCGAGCCTGGCGGCCACTTCGTCTGCTCCATCAGGAATACCCTCTGCCTCTCCGAGGCGTTGGTCCACGGGCTCTTCCTCCAGTTCGACCGGATGGCCCCGAGGAAGCGGCAGCCGATCATGGTCTCGGTCGGGGGGCAGGACATCCCGTCTTACTACTACTCACCCTCGAGGTTCGTGAGGTTCTTCTCCCCGCTGTTCAGGGTCAGGAGGACGATGGCGCTCCCCGCCATCCTGCCTCCCGCGTACCTCAGCGACGCGTACTTCAGGGCGAGGGGGGTCCTGTCGTTCGCGGAGAGGATAGAGCGCGCCACCGCCGGGACGTTCCCGTTCAACCGTTTCGGAGACCAGACGCTCTTCGTCTTCCAGAAGAAGTGAGCGTGCGGTTGAGAAAGCGGACCGAGGGAATCGAGGACATCCCAGACTACGAGAACTACGACTACGAGTCGGAATGGCGAGGGCGGGGCATCCAGGACCGCGCAGAGAGATCGCTCGTCTCTGGATGGGTGGAACCCGGGGAGAGCTGCCTCGAGCTGGGAGGAGGTTTCGGGAGATTGACCTCGGTCCTTGAGCCGAAGTTCGAGAAGGTCTTCATGATCGACTTCTCCAGGAGGAACCTCTCACGGGCATCAGAGAGGTTGACGAAGACGAGACTGATCAGGACATCCATCTCAAAGATTCCGTTCGAGGACTGCACCTTCGACTCCGTCGTCGCGGTCAGGGTCCTCCACCACATTCCCCGGCTCGCCGAGGCGATCCAGGAGATGGTGAGGGTGTCGAGGGACGGTGCATGTATAGTCCTCGGTGTCCCGAACACCAGACGTCTCGGCGGACCCGCGGAGAACAGAGCGGTCGCGCGGGGCCCGCAGGGACACAGGATCTACGCAGCGCCGATGTCGGCCTACGCCAACCCGCTCCTGGAGAGGATGGCGATGCGCGGCCTCGGCCTATTCGACAACCGGATGGGGAGGGCCCTCTCCTCGCTCGGGCCGCTGTACAGGCTGGACGTCGCCACTTCCTCAATCTGGGCGATAAGGCCACAGGTCTTCATGAAGCTCCGAGTGAGGAAGGAAGGTTGGGGAAGAGCGCCGTTCGTAATCTGTAGGTGTGGGGGCAGGCTGGGCCCGCAGGTATGCAGCTCCTGTGGCCGCTCCTACGGCAGGATAGTCGACCTGGCGGGTCCGGAGGGCTGAGCGGGACACGAAGACCGGCTCGATCCTCCTGATCGGCATCGCCATCCGCGAGGCCTTCTCGTTCTGGACGGGCCATCCCTTCGACTTTGAGCTCTGGGTAAGGACGGCCTTCTGGGTCACGCACGGCCTCAGCCCATACGGGGTGCTGCCCCCGGGGCCATGGTCGTTCGCGTCGATCTACTCGCCCTCGAGCGAGTCCACCATAGGCTACCTTCCGTTCTGGCCCGTCCTGCTCGGGGGAATCTACGATCTCTACTCGCTGGTCGGGATGAACAACCAGTACGTCTACTACTTCCTCCTCAAGCAGCCAATGATAGTCGGAGACGTCCTGCTCGGCTACACTGTCTTGAGGTACGTCAGGGCGAACCGGCCTGAAGCCAAGAACACGGTCCTCGCCCTCTGGCTCCTCTCGCCGTACACGATAATCATCTCCAGCGTCTGGGGGATGTTCGACTCGCTGGCCATGGTGCCTGTGGTCGCGGCCCTGCTGACCTCCAGACCGGGGTTCCGAGCAGGGCTCGAGGGGCTTGCGATTTGGATAAAGTCCATCCCGCTGATCTTCGCCGTCCCGCTCGCCCTCTCTGGGCCACGGAAGCTGAGGAGCCTGGCCATCTCCCTCGCCATACCGGCACTGGGAAGCCTGGGGATAATAGTGGCCGCCGGCTGGCCCATCATGACGGCGGTCGCGACGCTGAACAGCACGGTCGCGAAGGGCGGTCAATCGCTCTCGCTACTCGGGATCTTCTTCTACCTGATTCAGTTCAACGTCGTGAGCGCATGGCAACCGGCCCTTCTTACGGTCCTAGGCTACCTCTGGATTCCTGCAGAGATGGTCACACTCTGGCTGGCCTCTCGATGGCACGGATTCACCACTTCGAAGGGCCTAGTGCAGTCTCTGCTCCTCTGTACGATCACCTTCATGATCTTCAAGGCCCAGGTCAACGAACAGTACGCGGTCTACCTACTCGCGCTGACCCTCATCGACGTGGCGGTCTGGAACCCCGGAAGGAAGTGGCTCTACGTCTCCATAACCGTGGCCGTGATGGCCTTCCTGCTGATGAACAACGTCTTCCTTGTGAGATTCACCGCCCCGGTAAACCCCGGTTGGATCTCG
>JBEKFK010000250.1:0-2868 GCA_050013375.1 Nitrososphaerales archaeon
TCAACGAGTTGCTCGACGACAACTGAGGCGGCGATAGCGCTCGTCCTGCCGGCCGTGTCGACATTCTTCAACGCGGATCGCTTGGATCCTCCAGAGCTTCGTTCGCTCGACGCGTTACGTCTGGCGGCGGCCCTCGAGCTCGGCGACGACTTGGAGGGCGTCGTCACCTACGACGGCCGCATGACCGCCGGCGCCAAGTCCGCCCAGATCCGAGTGGTATCGCCGGGCGCCTGAGGGGCGACCCGAGACGCGCCCGCCACACGAAGGGCCGGCTGAACCATGGAAGCGGGACAGGCCCGGTACGGACCACGGTGCTACCCTCCGCACCGATGAACGTGACCCCACGGTCGCGCTTTTTCACGCGAGGAGGATCGTCAAATGAGGGCGAACCGTCATGTGCTCGGCCCGTTCTTCGCGGTTGGCTCGCTCCTTCTGTCGAGTCTCGCGATTGCGGCCTATGCTCCAGCGTCAGCCTCAGGCGCATCGTCGGGCCATGCTTCCCGAGCCTCGAAGTCATCGGCCCCTGTGAGTTCAACCTCGGGGGTCCGGGTCCTCGGGTGGGGTTTCAACCTGCCATGGGCTATTAGGTCGGACGGGACCCATCTCTGGGTCACGAACTTCAACAGCCAATCAGTCGTCGAGCTCAATGCCTCCACAGGAGCATTGGTGAAGGTGCTGTCGGGTCGCAGCTTCAGCGACCCGTATGCGATCACCTCGGACAGGACCCACGTCTGGGTGGCGGACGGTGCCGCCGATTCGGTCAGCGAAATCAATGTCTCAACCGGGGCGCTCGTGAAGGTGATCTCGGGCCCGGCCTTTGGGTTCAAGTCCTCTGAAGGCATCGCCTCGGACGGGACCCACGTCTGGGTGACGAACTCGGACGGCAACTCGGTGACCGAGCTCGATGCTTCGACGGGGTCGTTGGTGAAGGTGCTCGAGAGCACGAAATTTGGATTCAACAACCCTTATGGCATCACCTCGGACGGGACTCACGTCTGGGTGACGAACTCGGCCGGCAACTCAGTCACCGAGCTGAATGCTTCGACGGGGTCACTGGTGAAGGTGCTCTCGGCGCGGAACCTTGACTTTGCCACCCCTTATGCGATTGCTTCGAACGGGACCCATGTCTGGGTGACGAACTACGACGGTAACTCGGTCACCGAGCTCAATGCGTCGACGGGTTCATTGGTGAAGGTTCTCTCGGGCCAGATCTTCCGGTTCGACACACCAGGACCGATGACCTTGGACAAGAGCCATATCTGGGTGAACAATGTGAGTGGGAACTCGATAACCGAGCTCGACGCTTCCACGGGTTCATTGGTGAAGGTGCTCTCGGGCCCGTCCTACGAGTTCAACGACTCTTACGGAATCGCCTCGGACGGGACACGCGTCTGGGTGGCGGACGATCTCGCCAACTCGGTCACCGAGATCAAGGCCTCGACGGGGGCGCTTGTGAGGGTGCTCTCGGGTCCGTTCAGCAGCCCGTTTGGCATTAGCTCTGACGGGAGCCACGTCTGGGTGACGAACTCCAACAATTCGGTCACCGAGCTCAGTGCGTCGACCGGGGCAGTGGTGAAGGTTCTAACCAGCGCGAGCTACGGATTCAATGGGCCGGCGGGGATCAGCTCCGACGGCAAGCACGTCTGGGTGGCGAATATGCAAGCCGACTACTCGGTCACCGAGCTCAATGCCTCGACCGGGGCGCTTGTGCGGGTGCTCTCGAGTCCGAGCTATGAATTCGCGGGCCCGGAGTACATAAGCTCAGACGGGTCTCACGTCTGGGTGACGAGCTCCCTTTATATCAACGACAGTTACGTCACCGAAGTCAAGGCATCGAGCGGGTCGCTAGTGAGGGTGATCTCGGGCTCGCACTTTGGGTTCGACTACTGCGGCGCCACCACTTCGGACGGGACCCACGTTTGGGTGGCGAACCTCTTTGGCAACTCCGTTACCGAACTGAATGCCTCGAGTGGGTCGCTGGTGAGGGTGATTTCGGGTTCGAGATATGGCTTCAGTCACCCAGCGGCCATCGCCTCGAACGGGACACATGTCTGGGTGACGAACGAGGGGGGCCAGACCGTCACCGAGCTCCCGGCTTCATAAGTTGTGGCGGTCCGAGGGTGGCCACCTATGGCCCGGAAGCAGAGCGGGAGACCCAGGTCGAGTGCCGTCGTCCTCGGATCAGACGAGCGGGTCGAACATGATCTCTCGGACCTCCTGCGCGCAGCGGCAGGCGACGGCGAACTTGGCAGCCCACGCCAGTGCCTCTTCGCTTGAGGGCACGTCGACGATCGCGAACCCGCCGAGAACAGCCTTGGTTTCCGGGTAGGGGCCGTCGGTGACGATCCCATCGGTAGCCACGATGCTCGCCCGCTGGCTCTCCAGCCCGCCGCCGAAGACCCACACTCCTGCCTCCTGGGCCGCCCGCACCACCCCGTGCGCGGCCTCGCCCACGGCGGGCCCCTCCTCCTCGGGGAAAGTCATCGCTCCATCATCGAATGAGATCAGGTACTTGGTCATCTCATGAGCCTCACCTTCCAACGGGGGGTTGCCCTTGTAGGCCACGCGAGCGAACATACCCCTGGTGAGTTCCCAATCCATCGAGCGAGGGTCTGCGAGGTGTCGACATGCCGAAGGCCTACTGGATCGACCAGTACTCCGAAGTCCATGACCCAGACAAGTTGGCTGCGTACGCGGTGCTCGCCGGTCCGGCAATCGAAGCAGCCGGCGGCCGTTTCCTCGCGCGAGGTGTTGCCGCCTACGCCTTCGAGAGCGGGAAGCTCGAGCGGACCGTCGTGATCGAATTCGCGAACGTCGAGGCCGCGCACGCGGCTCATGAGAGCGCTGCCTACAAG
This sequence comes from Nitrososphaerales archaeon, assembly GCA_050013375.1. GTDB lineage: Archaea > Thermoproteota > Nitrososphaeria > Nitrososphaerales > Gagatemarchaeaceae > Gagatemarchaeum. Next base: position 2,856 of record JBEKFK010000250.1, read on the forward strand.
AGAGCGCTCGCGG
>JBEKFK010000251.1:0-2860 GCA_050013375.1 Nitrososphaerales archaeon
CCCATGGGCCTGGTGGTGCCGTTCCTCGTCCTCGCAAGGCTTTTCTACCAAGGCCTCTGCAAGGCAAAGAAGGACTGGGACGAGACACTGGAGGAGAACGAGCTACAGGCCTGGAAGGAGTGGCTGGAGGGGCTTCCACTACTGGAGAAGGTCAGTGTGCCACGTTGTCTCTGCCCCTTGGGCAAGGAAGCCGAGGTCCAGTTGCACGTCTTCTCCGACGCCAGCGCAGCCGCCTATGGCGCCGTGGCCTACCTCCGGTCGGAGTTGGATGGACAAGTAGCAGTGCGGTTGGACATGGCTGCAGCCAAGATCACCCCACCGCAAGGGATCTCCATTCCCAAGGCAGAGCTGCTGGGAGCGGTGATGGGAGCGCAGCTGGCCAGTCAGATACGGAAGACTTTGGGGCTGCGACATGACCAGGTCACCATGTGGACAGACAGCCAGAACGTCCTCGCCTGGATCAAGAACCCGGACATCGAGCTGATGATGTTCGTGCACAACCGGGTCAAGACTATCCTTGGCTGCACAGAGAGGACCTCCTGGCGCTGGGTGGAGACAGAGAACAATCCTGCGGACCACCTGTCTCGAGGCCGCACCATGGACAAGTTGCTCGACCTCGGCCAGTGGTGGAAGGGGCCGGACTTCCTCATGGGGAACCCGGAGAGCTGGCCCAAGGACAAGCGGGAGCCCAAGATGACGGAGGAGGGTGCAAAGGAGGTGCGTCAGGCCAGGTCCACCTCTTGCTCCCCAGACTCCCAGTCACGAGAGAGGGACCTGGCCGTCCTGGCCACGCGAGCAACCGAGGCAGCGAAGACCCACTTCGATAAGTTGGCCGAGGACTACCAGAACTTCAACTCCTGGGCCCGGCTCATCAGAACCATGGCGACCGTGAGAGCAGCCGGACGCCTGTGGCTGCAGCGCACTCAGCTGCAGGGTGGCAGATCCCCTCCGTTAGTCACGGGGGGAGTGGACGTGTTCCCAGCAGAGACAATCGCGAGGCCCAGGAGAAAGGTCAAGCCCAAGTATTCGTCAGATGAGTGGGTGACTGGCTACCTGACGGCGTTAGCCACCTACCAGAGGAAGTCCAGGCCCAGGCTGACGGACTGGACGATCGATGTGTTGCGCAAGGCCTGCAGGGAGGTCGCGAGAAGACTTGGCTGGGGCAAGGAGGCCGTGATCAGGCCGACGCGGGAGGACCTCGTCGCCGCTGAGTTTGACGTCTTCCGCCGCGCACAGGGTGAGTCGTACCCCGATGAGATCAGGGACTTGCAGAAGACCGGCGAGGTCAAGTTCGGGAGTAGCCTCCGTCGCGTCCGGCCGATGCTGGACCCAGACGGACTGCTGAGGGCCGATTCCCGGCTGAGGAACTACCTGGAGTTGCCGGAGTCCACCAGGAGGCCCATCATCCTGCACCCGCAACACCCCGTGACCAAGCTTCTGCTGCTACACCTGCATGAGGTCGTGCTGGGGCACGCAGGAGGTCCGAAGCACACGGCCTCGAGATTCCTGCAGGACTATTGGATGCCCAAGTTGATCAGGAAGGCCAGAGACACTTTAGAGCCGTGCGTCCCCTGCAAGTTGAGGCTGGGGCGGCCCAAGCCGATGGAGGAGGCCGACATCCCGGGGTTCAGAGTGGGCGCAGGAGTCAGGATGAATGCATTCACCCACACAGCCATCGACGCGGCAGGGCCTTTCGACGTCAAGTTCGGCCGAGGGTCCAAGAAGGTCTGGCTGTTGATCTTCGTGTGCCTCAACTACCAGGCGGTGCACCTCGAGGTCGTGGACGGCATGGACGCCGGCACGTTCTTGGCGGCTTTCAAGAGGTTTGCCGCCCGCAGGGGAATCCCGCAGCACGTGCACACGGACAACGGGGGCAACTTCGTCAAAGGCGCCTCGGAGGTCTCTACCAACTGGGACATGCAGTGGCAGCAGGTGGAGGGCTCAACGCAGAACATCTACCCCAAGCTCAAGTGGACTTTCTCGCCCCCTTGGAGTCCCCACTGCAACGGTGTGTGCGAGCGCATGGTTGGGGCAGCCAAGAGGGCCCTGGCGGCCGTGGTGCAGCCGGGGTTGCTGACGGAGAACGACTTCGTCACCTTTGTTGTGGTGGCCGAGGGACTCCTCAACACGCGGCCTTTGGGCTACGTCTCCGGCAACAGTGAAGACCCAGAGCCGTTGACGCCAGACCGTTTTCTCATCGGCAAGACTTCGGTGGACTTTGCGCCGCACGAGATGTCAGACTGGAGTTTGGCCACAAGGCTGAGCAAGTTGGAAGAGCTGCAGAACCACTTCTGGAGGAGGTTTCTGGCCGAGATCGTCCCTCAATTCCACCAGATGAACACCTGGACGAAGAAGCAGAGGAACCTGGAGGTCGGGGATGTGGTCGCCACTACGGACAAGAGGACGCGAGGACGCTGGCCGCTGGCTCGCGTGGTGGCCGTGTACCCCGACCAAGGAGGAGTGGTCCGTCATGTGGACCTTCGCCAGCAAGGGGAGGTCGTCCGGAGGCACGCAGGGCAACTGCTGCTTCTCGTGCGACAAGACTAAGGGCTGGAGGCCTGGGGGAGACGTTGCCGACCTCCTCCGGGTGTTATTAGGCAAGCCGGCCTCAGGAATCATCGTCTGAGATGCCGGTGTTCAAGATGGACGAGCAGTTGAGGTCGCACTGCTTGGGCGATGCAAGACCAGTTCGAATTTGGCGCCGGTTCTTTGGCGCATTGTTGAATGTTTTCACCGTCTCCTTTCCTTTTCCGGAAGCTACTGTGAGGGAAACACCGCCGACGCAGAGGAAAATTTGGTACGCAGCAACAACGTCCCCTCCCTCGCCAAGAACCAGTTCCGGAGGTCGGAGAGCGCCGTC
>JBEKFK010000252.1:0-2849 GCA_050013375.1 Nitrososphaerales archaeon
TCAAGACCGTGATTGGGATGCCGGTCTTCGGGACTACCCGGCTCGAAGAGTTCTTCACGGACGGAAGCGCCCTGATTCCCAGGATAAGGCGCACGACCGACAGCGTCGTCGTCAAGCGCTTCCTGCCGTTGTACGCGGCGTTCTTGGAGAGCATGCTGGCCGACAACTGCGACCCTGACAAGCTTGCCCAGCTGGTCCTCGAGCTCCACAACTTCCTGACCGTCTACGACTCGAAGAAGTGCTTCGAGCATCCCCAAACCTGGGATGTCTTCCTCGAGCGAGTGGTGAAGGATCCGCTCTACAAGGAGATGAAGCTGAGGGAGGCCCTGACCAACTACCACGTCCTCCAGAGGAGCATGCAGGTGCTCTCGGTGAAGCTCCCCAAGGTCGACATCATCCACAGCTCGCTGGCCTGGCTGCCGTCCCTGCTCGGGGTCTCGGCGAAGATGGAGAACGGTTCATCCTTCCTGCTGACAGAGCACGGCGTGGCGTTCAGGGAGCTGCTGCTGTACTACAACACCTTCCTGTACAGCGAGGCCTCGAAACTGTTCTGGACCGTCTTCACGCACAACGTCGTCCGAACGATCTACGAGAGCGCGGACATGATAATACCGGTCTGCCGCGCGAACACGACTTGGGAGACCAAGCTCGGGGCCGACCCTTCGAAGGTCAGGGTCATCTACAACGGTGTCGACACGGACCGGTTCAGGCCGATGGAGGTTGCCAAAGACCCGCGACCCACAGTGGTCTCGGTCGCGAGGATAAGCGTCTTCAAGGACATCATCGCGCTCATACAGGCCTCCGATCGCGTGAGACAGAGCGTGAAGAACGTGAGGTTCCTGCTCTACGGGGACTCCACCGAGCCCGAGTACTATGAGCGGTGCGCAGAGGCGGCCAAGAACCTGCACCTCGAAGGCACGTTCTACTTCATGGGAGGGACGAAGGAGCCCGAGAAGGCCTATGCGACCGGTGACGTGGTCGCCTTCAGCAGCATCACCGAAGGGTTCCCGTTCGCCGTGATAGAGGCCATGGCCTGTGGAAAGGCCATCGTGGCCACCGACGTAGGGGGGGTGAGCGAGGCGCTGGAGGGCTGCGGACTCCTCGTGAAGAGCCGGAGCGCTCACGACCTCTCGGAAGGCATCCTCCGTCTGCTTAACGAAGGAGGACTGAGGCACGAGATGGAAAGGGCCTCCCTCGCCCGGGCAAGCAAGGAGTTCAGCCTCGAGAGGTGCATCCAACGGTACAGGGAGACTTATGATGAACTGGCGAATCCGGAATCGAAGAGAACCCGAGGGGCCCCAACGGAAGCGATACCGCAGATGATGGTGACCGCATGAAGAGCGTCTCGAAGGCGATAGTCACCGGCGGGGCAGGCTTCATCGGGAGCCACATCGTCGACGAGCTGATCGCACGAGGCATCGAGACCGTGGTAATCGATAACTTCACGACCGGATCGGCGGGGAATCTCAGACAGCACAGGGACAACAGACTGCTCCGCGTGCTCACGGGCGACGCGGCCCGTATTGGCCAACTCCTGCCGGACGTCGAAGGCGTGGACGTTGTCTTTCACGAAGCCGCGATAGCGAGCGTCCCGCGGTCGGTCGCAGAGCCGCTCCTCGTCCACAACGTGAACGTGAACGCCTCTCTCGAGGTGATGGCGTTCTGCGTCAGCAGGAGGATAAGGAGGTTGGTGTTCGCCTCTTCGGCCGCGGTGTACGGTGTCCTCGACGACGTCCCCGCGTCGGAGGATTTGATCTGCGCGCCCTCGTCTCCATACGGTGCCTCCAAGCTGGCGGTCGAGGCCTATCTGTCGGCCTTCTACCGTACCTACGGCCTGGAGACGGTGGGTTTGAGGTACTTCAACGTCTTCGGCTCGAGGCAGAAGATGAGCGACTACAGCGGGGTCATCACGGTCTTCGCGAACAAGATCCTGCAGAGAAGCAGCCCCACCGTCTACGGCGACGGCCTGCAGACGCGCGACTTCGTCCACGTGAGGGACATCGTGAGCGCCAACATGCTCGCCATGACGTCCGATGCGGCCCCGGGCCAGGTCCTCAACGTCGCCTCGGGGAGGACCACGACGCTGCTGCAGCTGATCGACGCTCTGAAGGAGATCATCAGGGCCGATGACATCGAGCCCGTCTTCGAACCCCCACGAGTGGGCGACGTCAGGTCCGGAGCCTCTTCGATCTCAAAGATTGAGCGGCTGCTCGGCTATCGACCATCGGTCTCCCTGACGGATGGCCTCGTCGACGTGATCAGCCAGTTCGGAGCCGTAAAGGGAATTACACCGCTCACAGCCTCGTCCCGGTGATCCGAATGGAGCCGCTGAGCGACTACGGGCCTGGGAAGCTGTCGAGGCGGTCCACCGTCTTCCTGGAGAAGACCGCCAGGTCCATAGCCGAGATCCAGCCCAGTCTGGACAGCGTCCCCGAGATAGTAGTCTTCCTCGAAGTCCTCGGGTACAACAACAAGACGGCGGCCGAGAACGGCTTCAAGGACCTCTACCAGGTCGCCGGCCACCTATACGGCTCCCTCGACCACTACATGGACCGGGACAAGGCCAGGCTGACCCAGGAGCGGTCCATGGCCATCGCCATCCCCAGCGTGGGGCACAGGCTGGGGCAGGGGCTAAGCCTGACCTTCCCCTGGATTGGGTCCCTGGCCGTCCTGTACTTCTTCGGGGTGTCGCTCTGGCTGGTGTGGGGCCTTCCCCTGACGATAGTAACATCCCTGATAGTGGGGGTCTTCCTCGGGCTGCTGCTGAGCGAGGGGCCCATGCAGCTCTTCCAGCGCCTAATCGTCTTCTACTACAACCAGTACAACCTCTCCGAGGTGAAGAGGGCCCT
>JBEKFK010000253.1:0-2833 GCA_050013375.1 Nitrososphaerales archaeon
GGGATGTGGTCGGTCCACTGCATCACGTCGGCGACCGACTCGAGTCTCTCCTCGATCGGCATCTCCCTAGTCCCTCCTCGATATCGGCCTGAAGTACATAATGTCCGTTATCGCTCCCGTCCGCTCGTCGTCCGGCCTCCAGACAGCCTCGACGCCCATGCCGATTCTGACCTTCTCCGGCCGGACCTCTCCGAGGAGGTGCAGAATGCCCATCAGGGGTGACGCCCCTCCTATCTCGATCACCGAGACCAGAATCGGGTTCTTCCGCCTGCTGGCGTCCGAGTTCACGTGTGCGATCGAGAACGTGACGACCTTCCCCGTGTCCTTCAGTCTGACCCAGCGATCGGTCGGCCTGTAGCATGCCTCACAGTACATCCTCGGCGGGACAAGGACTCTGCCGCACCCGCCGCACTCCCTGCCCCAGAGTTCCTTCCTCTTCAGACCCCTGAGGAAGCGCGAGGTCGCGACGCCAGAGCTGAAAGCGTACTTCAGGTCCGTCTCGTACTTGGTAAGGAGGTACCTCTGGCCCCTCACGTCCTCCGGGGTAATCTCGACCCCCGAGTAGTTCGAGATCTTCGAGCTCAAGCGTTCCCACCATCGCTCCCGTCGGCCATATGCGTTTCGAAACCCCTCTTCTTCCGGGCGAATTCGACGAAGAACGCCATCGACTCAGGATTCCTCAGCGAGCCCGCGGTGTATGCCTTTGCGGGGTCTGTGCCAAGGAGTATCCTCTTCACCGGGACCTCGACCTTCTTGCCGTTGAGCGTCCTCGGGACTTCCCGGACCTCAATGATCTCGTCGGGTATCATCTTCGGGGAGAGATCCCCCCTTATCTTCCGACGTATCTCCGCCACGAGCGAGTCGTCGAGCTCCGCACCTTCCTGGACCACTACGAAGAGCGGCATGTACGATCGCCCTCCGAGAAACTCCATGTCCACGATGAGGCTGTCGGCCACGCCTGGGACCGACTCCACCACGCGGTAGACCTCGCTGGTTCCCATCCTCACGCCCATCCTCTTGAGGGTCGCATCCGACCTCCCGTAGATCACGCAGCTGCCGTCCGGGTTGATCCTGATCCAGTCCCCATGCCGCCAGACCCCCTGGAACATGCTGAAGTAGCTCTCCCTGTAGCGTTCCCCCGTCAGGTCTCCCCAGAGGTAGAGCGGCATCGAGGGCATCGGCTTCCTGATCACCAGTTCCCCCGTCTCCCCGACGAGCTCGAGCCCCTGCTCGTCGAACGCGGCCACATCAGCCCCGAGGTTCCGGCACTGGATCTCCCCAGAGCGGATGGGCAGGACCGGGCAGCCTCCCACGAAGGCCGTGCAGAGGTCCGATCCGCCGCTTATCGAGGCCAGCCAGATGTCCAGCTTGACGTGCGAGTAGACCCAGTCGAACCCCTCGCTGGCCAAGGGAGAGCCTGTCGAACCGAGCCCTCTGAGCCCCCTCAGCGAATGGGAATGGATGGGGTCGATGCCGGACCTCATGGAGGCGGACACGAAGGCCGCGCTGGCGCCGAGAAAGGTCATCCCCGTCTCGTCGGCGAGGTCCCAGAGCGCGCTCGGGCCGGGGAAGAACGGGTCGCCCTCGTACAGCACGATGGTGGAACCGAGGAGGAGCGCGCCGACGAGGTAGTTCCACATCATCCAGCCCGTCGAGGTGTACCAGAACATCCTGTCACCGGGCTTCAGGTCGTTGTGCAGGGCGAGGGTCTTGAAGTGCTCCATGAGAATCCCGCCGTGCCCGTGCACGATGGGCTTCGGCAGCCCCGTGGTCCCCGACGAGTAGAGGATCCAAAGCGGGTGGTCGAAGGGTACCCGCTCGAAGTCCGACGTCTCGCTCGAGCGGGAGAGGTCCTCCCAGTGTTCAGCGTGCTCCACCCGCGAGGTCTCAGGTCCCACCATGACCGTCCTCTTGATGCTCGGGATGGCCTCCCTGATCCGCCCCACTGCCTCGGTCTTCGAGTTCCATCTTCCCCTGTAGCTGTATCCGTAGGCCGCGATGAGGACCTTGGGCTCTATCTGCCTGAACCGGTCCACTGCGCTCTGGGCACCGAAGTCGGGCGCGCAGCTCGACCAGACCGCCCCGACGCTCGAGCACGCGAGCATGGCGACGACCGCCTCGGAGGTGTTCGGAAGGTACGCCGCCACCCTGTCTCCTCTCCCGACGCCCATGGTCCGGAGCGAGGCTGCGAACGCGGCTGTCCTCCGCTCCAGCTCGCCCCACGAGACGCTCGCTGTCTCCTCTTGTTCGGTCTTGATGATGAGCGCGGTCTTTCCGGGGTCCCTCCCCCTGAGGATGTGTTCGGCGTAGTTTAGCGAGGACCCGGGGAACCACTTCGCTCCCGGCATGGTCCTGCTGTCGAGGACCTTGGAGTACGGCTCGGAAGAGTCTATCCCGAAGTACTGCCAGATCGACTCCTGGAACCGCTCGAGCTCCCTGACGGACCACGCCCAGAGATCCGGATACCCTCTCGCACTTACTCCCTTCTCCGTCTCGAGCCATCGACCGTAGGCGGTGATGTTGGCCGACTCGACCACCTCCTCCGAAGGCACCCACAGGACGTTGGCCATTCCGCTCAGCCTACCGCTTCATCGTGATGACAGTACCGGCTTGCAAGAGGTCCCCCCATGCCTGCGCCAGCCCTCTCTCTGCCTTGTTCTTGATCTGGCGTTTCCCGGCCTCTCCCTTTAGCTGCCAGTAGACCTCGGCGAAGTCCAGGCTCCTGCGCGGGTTCTCTATCCTAGCCATCTTGTATGCCATCCTCGCCGCGCTCTCCACGTACTTGGGGTAGCACAGCTCTCTGTTCGTCCAGTACTGCGAGTCGACGTTCCAT
>JBEKFK010000254.1:0-2807 GCA_050013375.1 Nitrososphaerales archaeon
GATGAGCGACGGTACGGAAGCGAGCGAACAAGCTCGTAGAGGAAGAAGACGGCTGAGAGATAGACCGGGATTCGGTTCCTTGCCCCTGGCCCTCGAACTTCCCGAGGAGGTTACCAGTTTCAATCAGTTCGATGGCGTCACCAATGCATGGCGCCATGTCCTTGGCTTCAGGTGCTCGAACCCTGTGCTGGCTTCCCGTCCACGAGCACCTTCAGTTCCCTCTTCTTGAAAATTGCGACTATCGGGTAAGTCATTCCTAGGCTGACCTCGACCTTGTGTTTCTCAGAAGTTCCTACGTCGAAAGAGAATCTCTTCGCACCGAGCCCGTAGTAGTACTCATCGGCCAGCTTCGTTCCGTCGAGCTCAATGACGATCCTCTTCGTTGCCCAGTCATGATCTACTGTAAGTGTGTGCTTCTCTTTCTCCCCTACTTCGTAGCTGGATTTGGCCATCCTGCAAGAAAACCCTCAGGCGGATAAATACCATTTGGCGCATCCAAAGCTCTTGCGCGCAGGACCCCACTAGAACCGACCCGCTGAAGTGGCGCGGTGAAAAGTCCGCAGTTCCCGTCTAACCGGGCGGGAATTCAACGGATCATCTTGTGCGTTGGCTCGCGAGGGTGACCACGCTACCGGGCCGAAGTGCGTTGTCGTCGCAACTTGAACTTCGAGTTCGGATCGCGACAGTCTTGGAGGAACCGTTAAGCCTCAGTAACGGCGATGAAGGCCGTCGTCGACACCGAGCTAGGGAATCCTGGTGGCGTAGGTAAGTCGTACACTTACCTACAACTGCCTCAACGACGCGGAGAGAAGGCTATTCACCACGGACCCAAACGAAGTCACAGCATGGTGTCCTGCAAAGCTCAGAGCGAGAATCAGCTGCCGAGACCCTTGTCTTGATTCTTCCCAATGACTTCTCTGGCGAATATCGAGAGCAGCCCAACCACTACGAAAGCGACAACGGGGGCGTAGAAGCAGTACTGGAACGCGGCTCTGGTCGGGAGGCTGAGAAGATGCCCGCTGACCGAGTAGCTGGCAACGAACGTCGAAAGAAGCGCTCCGGCTATGGGGGCTCCGAGCGTCTGCCCGACGTATCTGAAGGTCGTGTTCAGCGAGGTCCCCAGGCTCATCTCGCCCTTGGCGATTGAAAGGACTAACAGGTTCTGGATTGAAACGGTCAGCATCCCTCCCCCGAAGGCGTAGACCACGAGATAGACTCCCATTTGGAGCGGGCTGGTGTAGGTCGAGAGCAGGAAGAAACCCACCGCGGCGAGCAGGGAGCCGGCATAGAGGAATGGTTTCACGCCGTACCTCGGAATCAAGGCGGCCACTCCCAGAGCAACGGGTAGTATGACCACGACCAGCGGCAGGAGGTAGAGCCCGACCTCGGTGATGCCTATGCCGAAGCCACTTGGGGGAGGAAGCTCCAAGGCATACACCAAGGCCTGGAAGGCAATCCCGCTCGAGAGTCCGAACGACACTATGAGCAGGTTGGCGACCATCACGTTCCTTTGGCGTAGAAGCTTGAGGTCGAGGACCGGCTCGGTGACTCTCCTCTCATACAGCCCAAGCGGGACCATAGCCACCGACCCGAGTATCAGGAGTCCGAGGATGGGCGTAGACGTCCAGCCCCAGCTGGTGCCCTCGGACAGGCCCAGCACTATGGCGATGAGCGAGGCGCCCAGCCAAGCGGCGCCCAAGTAGTCCAGACTGACTCCGGGCTTCTTGTTCGGAGACTCCCTGACGACGAAGTAGATAAGCGCCGTAAGCACCGCGATGACCGGTATGGCGATGTGGTAGTTGCCCTGCCACCCGAGGGCGTTGGTGACCACGGCGCCTCCGAGAAGGCCGAGTGCTCCGCTGGAGAGCTGCACCGCGCTGATCACTCCTTGGGCGCGCGGGACCAGCTTGCGCGGGAACTGCTCCCGCGCGAGGCTGAAGCACAGCGCAAAGACGCCGAGACCAACCCCCTGCACGAACCTCGAGACGAGGATCAGGTCGAAGTTCGGCGCGAACGAGGTCGCCGTTGCAGCGACCACGTAGGTCACGAGGATGCACATCATGACGCGCTTCTTGCCGTAGATGTCTCCTAGCTTGCCGAAGATCGGGATTACCGCAACCCCGAGGACCGTGTAGAGCGATATGAGCAGGCTCGCCTGGTCGATGGTGACGCCGTACTCAGATACTATCTTGGGGAGCGCGGGAGTGAGCATGATGTCGACATAGATTATCAGGCCGGCGACTACCGACAGGAGCACGAGTGTCCTGTTCGCGTAGCCGCCGTCGAAGGTCTGCTCGCCACCCCTGGATGTTTCAGTCAAGATTCTTCTCGATTGTGGCCGCGGCTCGGGCTGGATTAGGGTTGTAGCGCACCTGTTCGCCTCAAAGCACTATAACCTCCGACTTGGTGGTTGGCTCAATGCGCAGACTAGTCGTAGAGTTTTCGCTGGAAGAGTTGGCGAAGTCTGAGGAGGGGTCATCTTCTCTACTCTTGAAAGTGAAGTCGTTTGAGATGCTCCACATCCTCAAGATGGTCCCGGGGGATCTGGCGGCGATCGTCAGGGTTGAGATGAAGGACCGATCAGGAAGGATTGAAGACCTCTTCCCCGCTCGCCCCGGCGCAAAGATTGAGACTGAACTTCTACAGCAGGAGAACGAAACGACCTCCGTCTTCTTCATAACATTCAAGTCCGAGGTTCCGCCAAGATCGTCGGAGCTGGACCCGTTTGGATCTATGCCCTATTTCTCCACCCCGTTCGAGTTCAGAGACGGTAGGGCGAAGCTGGCATTTCTTGGCAGCGCGAAGCA
>JBEKFK010000255.1:0-3542 GCA_050013375.1 Nitrososphaerales archaeon
GACCCGCTGCACGAGCCTGGAGTAGGTTGCGGGCGAATTGGTCAGCCCGAACGGCATCTGGCAAAACTGCCAGAGTCCCCATGGGGTATGGAATGCGGTCTTGGGCCGATCTTCTTTCTTGATGGTGACAGCATGGTACGCACCAGCCCCGTCCAGGGCCGAGAAGACCTTGCTCTGAGACAGTCGCGCAAGGTTGTCCTCTATGTTGGGGAGAGGATAGCTGTCCTTGAGCGTTACAGCGTTGAGGGCGCGATAATCCACGCACCATCGGATCTTCCCGTTCTTCTTGAGTACAGGGATCAGAGAGGAGGACCAGGGGGACACGGAGGGTTCGATGACGCCCTGCCGCTTCCAGTCCTCCATCTGCTCTCTCAGCTTTTCCTGCATCACCGGGTTGATGGGGCGCCCCTTTTGCTTTATGGGGGGCACATCATGGGTGTGAATTTCATGTTCAATGAGCGTGGTCTTTCCGTACTCATCTTCCCGGGACATGATGTCGTCATACTCGAGGAATAGCTCCAGGGCCTGGGTGTACGCCCGAGCATCGCCCTTAAGCCAGGGAGCTTGGCTGAGGCCGAACTGCTCCTCAATCCAAGCGATCTTCTCTCGTCGGCTTTGACTTGGCCTGGCATTCAGGTGGTTTACTTGTCCTTGAGGGGGGCCAATCTGTACCGGGCTGTAGTGGCCAAACAACTGTCCCGCCTTGATCTCCACGGGTTCCATGGAGAGGTTCAGGAGGGAGGTGTGACACACCCCTCGATCTCGAGTAGTCACTGCTGTGGTTAACGCGGGGTGAATAGAATCCCCCTCGGCAAAGGAGTTATAGGCGGCCGACTTGGGACGGATAGTTCGGGTTTCAGCGATGTAGACGCCGACAGAAACCGGATCGATTCCTTCAGTCTCTGGGGCTCGTTTATCTGGCGCGGCTTCGGCAACTTGAATAGCTTGGAGTGCCGTGGCGGCGGCGTCGCTTTGGGTGTCGGGTAGCTTAGTCAGATGCCGGTAGGTGATGAGTGGCACCAGCTTCCCCTTGACGCGCAGTGAGCCTTTTGAATGCAACTGATCAATCCCGTGTTCTTGCAGGAATGGCCCTGAGATGTTGATGGCCATGCTGAGCCCCTGCAGGACGAGGGGGTGTGTCTTGTAGACCGCGCTGCTCCCCCCGAATCTAAGCACTACTGGGTTTTTAGTTACTCCTAGAACTTTCATTTTATTCCCCTTTTTGTCAGCAGTTCCCAAATACCGGAACCTGGCCGAGGCGACTACGGCTTGATCAAACTGGTCTCTAAACAGCTTCCTAGCGAACTCTTCTGAGATGGCATTTGTGACTACATTACCGGAGTCAATCAGCGCATACGCTGCCTGGCCGTTGACCTTGACCGGGCAGAGCGAGCGGAAGTTGTCTACTGAGCGGACCTCTTGCGCGGAGATGTTATAGATCTCGCTCAACTCGTTTATGATCAGAAATCTATTTTGCCGTTTAGTACTTGATGGTGAGGTGGCCACCTCGTTCATACTGTATCTGTACAAGTTTTTCCCGCCGGAACGGGGTGCTTCCGGAGGGCGGTCTAAAAACCCGGAGCCGGCTGGCCCCGGCCTTCTTCGGCCTGGTCGTCATCGGGCGAAACCTCGGTCCCGTCGTCCTCATCGTCGTCATCGTTGCAGTTGAGGTTGTTGACCTCCTGGGCCAGCGCGGCCCAGTCGACGTCGTCCTCCTCCAGCTCTTCTGCCAGGAGGCTGGCAAGGGTCCGCTTCTTGGGTCGGAACCTCCCAGTTGTCTTGTCCCTTGTGCGGAGCAGGGCCTGCTGTAATGCCTCCTTTGTGACCGTCCCCGCGGGGTTCCGCGGGCGGAAGAAAGGCGTCGTCTTCTTCTTGATGAGGATGCCGTCTGCATTGGGGACGTAGCTCTTGGCGGCCTCCTTCAGGTTCTTGGGACAGTCCCGAGCGAAGTGTCCCACTCCGTTGCACCCGTGGCAGCGGAGTTGCGAGTTGAGAGCCGCAACATCCCAGGTCCCCACGGCGTTGACGTCCGGGGGTAGGATCTTTCTTGTTTCTTTGGCGGCGTTGTGCAGCCCTGGGACGAAGTTTTCCTCGCTGAGGACGGCGATCACCATCTGGGCCGCTTGAAGGGCCGCCTCGTAAGTCTTGGGCTCCTTGAATTGGACCTGCTTTCGCACTTCGGCTAGGTGCAGTCCGCGAATGAATTGGCGGATGCATAGGGCCTCGGAGATGAGGCAGACGTCGGGGTAGGCCCTGCAGTACAGCTGCCAGGCCCTTGCGTGGAACTGAAGGACTCCTTCCTGGGGGAGCTGGACGCTGTGCTCGAAGCGGTTGCGGGCGACGGCCGAGGCGCTTGGTGGCATGAATTTATCCTCATATTTCTTCAGTAAGATCTCGAGAGTTAGGCCAGCTTCCTTGTGGTCGATGTTGTGGACCGCCTTGGCGGCCCGGCCCCTCATGCAGTATTTGAGGCAGTGTTTGGCGACGGTGTCGCTCCAGAGCTGGACTTCAGCGAGGTTCTTGAAACCATCGGCAAACATGTGCCAGTCATCTGTATCCTTGTCCTCGTACCAGATGGTGGGCATGCGGGGAGGTCGATCACCGGCCAGGCTGTGGTCGGCTCGGCGATCACCGGCCAGGCTGTGGTCGGCTCGGCGACTCCCCAGGTCGTCCATCTCCACGTCCTCGTAGGTTCGTTCCTTCAGATGGCGGTTCTCCATGCGCAGGGTCGCCATGTCCACATGAGCCTTGTTGAGTTCGTGGTTGGCCTCTTCTATCTTGTGTAAGAAGTCCTGTTCGAGGCCCTCCACCTTCCTCTTGATCTGCACGTCGAACTCCGCCCTCACCTCCTTGTCGAGGCGTTCGAGGTCCTGTTGGTGCTTCTTCTCCTGCTGCTGCAGCAGCAGCTTCAGTTCTTCGATGGTGCTCATCTCGGAGCCGTTGGTTGTCCTGAAGTCGTCTGGCTTCTTGCTGAGCTTGCTTGTCGAGGTGTCTCCAGGTGAGGTTGGTCAGCTGAAAGTTGTGTTGAACACCCCGTCTCCTGCGGCCCGGCGTTTTGGAGTTGTTGCCGGGCCGGCCACTGGGAGATTAGTGTGGCTGCGGGCTTGCCAAGGTGAGGGGAGTCAGTCTTCCCGTCCCCACCTAGCTCTCTCAACCGGCCGGCAGCGGGCGCGCTCCCTCTGCCTGTCGGTGCCTACCTTACTGCTGGTGTCGGCTCCTGGAGCTCCTCTCACGCCCCCGATAGCCTGCCGAGGGATGCCGTTGCGGTGGCCTCTTCTGTGGCCGGGCAGGTAGCGCTGTCTTGCGTGGCGGCCGCGCGTCCGATGAAGTCTGCCGCAACCTGAAGTGGCCCGCGGATCACAGAGTCTTTGGGGGGGGGTTCACTTCCGACACTGTCTGCCCCGCCCCCTTGCTCTTGCCTTCCACTGACGTGGTGCACGCCCCCGTGAGTGTGCCCTCAGGTGGAATGCAATTTTTTTTTTTTCTTCCAGTGAGCGACTTTGGATTTGCTCACTTTAAGCGCTGCGATTCTGCTCTTCGAT
>JBEKFK010000256.1:0-2784 GCA_050013375.1 Nitrososphaerales archaeon
CCATCCAGCTGGGACTACTCCGCTGACGTGGTGGTCGTGGGACAGGGAATAGCGGGTTGCTCAGCTGCAATAACGGCGCACGATGCAGGAGCGCGCGTCATCATACTGGACAAGGCGCCGTACGCCGACTACGGCAATTCTGGCGTATGCGGCGGCATAGCATGGTATCCGTGCCTGTCGACGAACGGGGGGTCTGTTCAGGATTTCATTACCACTCTCAAGGCGATGACCTGGGGCACCACGCCAGATGATGAGCTGCTCGCAGCGTACTGCCAGGGCATCGCCAATCTACCCGCCTGGTATGTGTCCCTCGGAGGCGCCTATGTCTATGCAGCAACCGTACCGACCGCCATTCCGAGATCTCTTGTGACGGGCTTGGTCTCCCCCAGTTTCCAGACGACGGCGAACTGGGACAGCTGTGTTAACTACAAGACGTCGACCGGAGCGACGGGAAACGGCGCAACCACCATGGCTTTCCTGGGAGGGTGCATTGCGTCTAGGAACATCCCGGTGCTGCAGTCGACCCCGGCGGAAGCGCTGATCCAGAATCCGATGACAAGGGAGATAATCGGCGTCCAGGCATCGGACTGGAAGGGTGCGACGCTCTACATTCAGGCCGACCAGGGCGTGATCCTTGCCTGCGGTGGCTACGAAAACAACCCGGAGA
Source organism: Nitrososphaerales archaeon (assembly GCA_050013375.1). Classification (GTDB taxonomy): domain Archaea; phylum Thermoproteota; class Nitrososphaeria; order Nitrososphaerales; family Gagatemarchaeaceae; genus Gagatemarchaeum. The sequence goes on from JBEKFK010000256.1 coordinate 668, forward strand.
TGACCAACAACTTTGAACCGTGGGCGCATTCGGAGTACCCCGTTTCGTTCTGGGGGACGCCGTACAACACAGGAGACGGGATCATGATGGCTCAGAGCGTGGGAGCCAAGCTATGGCACATGAACAACAAGGAGTGGACATCGAGCGGTTACTCAGCACGGGCCGCCTCTAACGAACTCGGAATGGGAATGACGTGCAGCAAAGGCCAAAGTTCTACCTATTGCTTCATGGCAAACAGGTACGGCCTGAGATTCATGAACGAATGGGTGTACAGTGGTCACACGGCTCAACTCCTTGCGACAGAGCAACTTCTCGAGCTCAATGGCGAGGGGTCGAATGTGGCTCCCTTCCTCCCCCAGTATGACTACCTGCCTACGATCCTGCCCAGCGGAATTACTCTCAAGTCCACGGACTACGTCGACTACCCCAACATCCCGTTCTACCTGATCTTCGACAGCCAGCTCCTCGGTGCGGGCGCTCTGGCCTCCGGGTCGTATGCCAGCGCCATCAGCGTGGTGCATCCGACGGCGACCTACACGTGGAGTCCCAACAACAGCGTGGAGCTGGCGAAAGGATGGATAATCGGACCGGCACCGGACCCAACGACGCTCGGCAACATGATCGTTTCCCACGACTTCCAAGGACGCGTTGTGGGCATGAACGCCGCCAACCTCGCCACGACGGTGACCAACTTCAACGCTTACGCCGCTTCTGGGGTAGACAAGGACTTCGGCAGACCGGCGGCCGGTATGGCGCCTCTCAACAAGCCGCCGTACTACGCGATGGAGCTGGGCATCGGTCGCCTTAACACGAATGGCGGTCCAGTGCACGACCAGTACGGCCGAACCATAGACGTGTACGGCAACCCGATCCCCCGGCTGTACAGCATAGGCGAACTTGGCTCCCTCTTCGGATACCTCTACTACGGCGGTGGAAACTTCCCTGAGGGTGCGGTCATGGGACAATACGCCGGCAAACACGCAGCCTCCCTGCCAAAGTACACGCAGCTCCCCGGCTGATCCGCAGGTCCCAATGAACCAACTCACCCACGAGTGCGTTCTCTCGACCTGGCAAATCCAAAAAGGTGATCAAGAATGAAACGGTCAAAGTCGCTCGGACAGACTGCTGTCGTCTCAGGAATCATGCTCCTGGGAGTCCTCGCGTTCATCCTCCCGCTGGAGAACGTGAGCGCCCAGCCCACCACGATCACGGCCTACAAGTCGCAGTACGCGGTCAACGTGAATAGCGCGTATCAGCCCTCTCAGTGGACCGACACTTCCACGATCAACGTCGCGGCCACAGGGATGACCCTTGCGGCCAAGCAGAACGGGACGGGTTGGCTTTTCCTGATGACCTGGCAGCAGTCCAAGATCTACTGCACGGACGAGTACTGCTTCGGCGGGATTGAGCTCGGTTACCTGAACAACACCCAACCGATGGGAGGCTCCACGACGCCCACGGTGATGATACTCGCCAGCACGTCGTTCAAGAACGGCGTTGACGAGTTCGTCTCGACGGGCACCGTAACCCCCGAAAGCGTCGAGTCCCTGGGCTACACAACCCAGTCGGTCTGCGGGCTCTCCCTCACAAGCGGCCAGTACACGGTCGAGTGCTACCGCCCATTCAAGCTCACCAACGCCTCACCGTACGACTTCCGCGCGCTGGGGGTCGGATCGACGATTGAGATCGGGTTCGCCGTCGGGGAGTTCTCCTCACCTGGAGACCACCTGGCGACTGACATGAGCACGTACGTGCTCGCCTTCAGCGGGCAGACATATGGTTCATCCACAAGCTCGTCCTCCACCACTTCGACATCAAGCAGCAGTTCGACGACTAGCACGAGCTCTACCACATCCTCGACCACGACGACCTCGACATCAAGCACGACGACGAGCACGTCCAAGACAACTACGTCAAGTACGAGCTCTACCACGTCCTCGACAACTACGACCTCGACATCAAGCACAACCACTTCCACCACTGTTACAACCCCCCCGGCGTACACCGTGAGTGCGACGACCAACTCCAATAGCTATGTTGGAAGCGTGACGGGTACTATATCGGGAACGATTGCCGGGACGCCGTCCGCCGCTGGTAGCACGGTCTCCCTGCAAATC
>JBEKFK010000257.1:0-2770 GCA_050013375.1 Nitrososphaerales archaeon
CGTTTCGAAGCCCGGGGATGCAAAAGTTAATTAAGCGACCTCGATTCACGGTCATCGTCCCACCGGGGAAACCTGTAGGGTTATCGTGAAACAAGTTGAATAAACTGAGCCAGGAACAGCCAAACAATGCGACGTACCACGGGACGACGACCGTGGGTCTCGTCTGCTCAGACGGAGTCATACTGGCAACCGACACCCGGGTCACCGCTGGCGGGTTCATCGCCCACAAGAGGGGCAAGAAGCTACTGCAGGTCTCCGACAACCTCGCCGTCACGATCTCCGGAGGGGTCGCAGACGCGCAGAACGTAATCGACACCCTGAAGTACTATTCGCGCAGCTACCAGATCGAGAAGGGAGTGCCGCTCCCGGTGAAGTCGGCGGCCCGCATCGTCTCGAACATCCTCTTCTCCTCCCGCTACTACCCTTACATCGCGTCCGTGATAGTCGGCGGATACGACAAGGTCGGGGGGTCGATATACAACCTGGACTTCTTCGGGTCGATCCTCAAGGAGAACGTGACGTCCACGGGGAGTGGTTCCCCGGTGGCGCTCGGCGTCCTCGAGGAAGGGTACCAGAAGGGAATGACGGTCGCAAAGGCGCTCCCTGTGGCGGCGAACGCGATCATCGCGGCCATGAGGAGGAACGTCTTCACGGGAGACCACTTCGACATTGCCATAATTGACAAGTCGGGCTTCAGAGAGGTCTCGGAGCAGGACAAGGACAAGCTCCTGGCTCAATTCTCGGATCGCAGTTAGTCTTTGGCACAGAAGGCAAGTCAGGTCAGTCTCATGAGTACGATACTCAACAGTATCCCAGCGGAAGCTCAGATCACGAGGATCGAGTACGAGGGTCCGCGGATCGCTCTCTACACCAAGAACCCCAGGTACCTCCACGAGAACAACTACATCATCTCGGAGATCGTCAACTCGGTGAAGAAGAGGGTCGTGACCAGGACCGAGAAGTCGATAAGGAAGCCGGAGCAGGACGTCAGGTCGATCCTCGACAAGGCCCTCCCCGTCGAGGCGGGCGCCACTAACTACTTCTTCGACGACGCGACCGGTGAGATAACTGTCGAGGCGAACGTGCCGAGGCTGCTCGCCTCCGAGAACGGGTACGACGTCGCCGGGCTGATGGAACAGACCGGGTGGAAGGTCAAGGTCCGAAAGTCGCCCCACGTCGCCTCGAGCGCAATCCAGACCATCTACTACGCCCTGAAGACGGGTGCCGACGAGAGAGAGAAGTTCTACAGGGACCTCGGGGAGACCATCTTCAGGCCGAGGTTCACCACGGCGGAGCAGGTCACGATAAAGTGCCTCGGCGGAGGTCAGGAGGTCGGAAGGTCCTGCTGGCTCGTGGAGACCTCCGAGTCGAAGGTCATCATGGACGCCGGCATCCATCCGGGCTCGAGGAACGCCTGGGACGCATACCCGAGGCTCGACTGGGCCGACGTCCAGCTCAACGAGATCGACGCCGTGATAATCAGCCACGCCCACCTCGACCACATGGGTTTCCTGCCCGCGCTCTTCAAGTTCGGGTACGCCGGGCCGGTCTACTGCACCGAGCCGACGCTGCCGCTCATGACGCTCCTCCAGACCGACTACATCAAGATCGCACAGATAGAGGGCGGGAGGATACTCTACGACCAGAAGGACATCCGGGACATGATCCAGCACACGGTCACCCTCCAGTACGGCACCGTGACCGACGTCTCCCCTGACATCAAGCTCGTCTTCAACAACGCTGGCCACATCCTTGGCTCTGCGACGGTCCATCTCCACATCGGGGAGGGCGTGCACAACATAGTCTACACGGGCGACTACAAGTACGGCCGCACCCAGCTCTTCGATTCGGCGAGCTGGAACTACCCGAGGGTCGAGACGCTCATCACGGAGGGCACCTACGGCAACAAGGAGGACATCATGCCACCCCGCGAAGAGGTGGAGATGAACTTCGTGAACGCGATCAACCGGACCCTCTCCGAGGGAGGCAAGGTCATCATCCCCATCCCAGCGGTCGGGAGGGCGCAGGAGATAATCCTCGTCCTCGACCACTACATGAGGAACAAGGTCCTAACCGAGGCGCCCGTCTTCCTCGAGGGCATGATCTCTGAGGCCACTGCTATCCACGTGTCGTATGCGGACTACCTCTCAAGGGAGCTCAGGACCAAGATGCTCGAGCAGGGGATCAACCCCTTCGTCTCAGAGTACTTCACGTCGATCGAGCACCCGTCCGGGAGGGAGGAGGCGCTCCGGGAGGGCCCGGCCGTCATCATGGCGACGTCGGGCATGCTCGAGGGCGGCCCGGTGCTGCAGTACTTCGAGCACGTGGCGCCGTCGGAGAGGAACAAGATCCTCTTCGTCTCGTACCAGGTCCAGGGGACTCTCGGCCGGAGGGTGCTGGACGGGGCGCACCAGGCGAGCATGCTCGGCGACAACGGCAAGATCAAGATCGTGGACGTGAAGTGCCAGGTCCAGAAGGTCGAGGGGTTCAGCGGCCACAGCGACTACAACCAGATCATCCGTTTCATAGGGAAGATGAGGCCCAAGCTTCAGCAGGTCATAGTGAATCACGGCGAGAAGAGGAAGCTGGAGAACCTGGCGTACGTCATCCAGCGGATCTACAGGGTCCCGACCCTGAGACCGGCCGTGCAGGAAGCAATCAGGCTATACTAGGAGAGGGAGCCTCTCCAAATGCGAACTCCGGGGGGAGTGATCACTATCCTCTCCTCCCCCAGCCTCGCCATGTCCCCACCGATCGACGTCGAGAACTC
>JBEKFK010000258.1:0-2768 GCA_050013375.1 Nitrososphaerales archaeon
GTCTCAGGATCTTCGAGCGCAGCAGCCACATGGCCATGCTCGAGGAGCCGCAACAGTACCTCTCGGCGATATCGGACTTCCTGTCCCGGAGAGCCTAGTCCGCCCCCTCGGGACGGCCCAGGAAGGGTTGATAAGGTCGGGACGAGAATAGGGAAGACCTCCTTGCCGACCATCAGGGTGCCCGACATTGGGAGGCCGGCCGCGAGGGACGCGGGGTCAGATGAGACCAGCACCGAGTTCGACTACGTCGACCACCAAGTCAGCGAAAGCCAGGCGGAGCACTGGAACGCGCTGAACGAGAAGCAACAGCTGACGCTGGTCCTGAAGGCCGACAGGGAAGGGAAGGACGTCCGCGACTACCTGTGACGCTAGGCCTCGGTCGGCGTCCGCTTGTTCAGGAACTCCGCGAGTCCCACAAAGTCGCGGTTTGCCTCGGCCTTGACAAACTTGACGATGTAGTCTCTTCCCGACACCGAGACCTTCTTCTCGGGCTGGTAGCTGGTCTTCGCGTAGTAGACCGCCGCCCAGTGAATCCTTCCGTCGAGCTTCTCCTTCACAAGCTCGGGCGTCTCCATGAAGTTGCCAATGTAGAACGCAATGCCGTCGACCCACGAGGCGACTGGGGTGACCCCCGCCTGGCCCTGGGAGAGCAGCTGAGAGACGTAACCCTCCATCAGAGCCTGGATGTCTAGCTCACGAATCTCGTGGATAATGATCTCTTTGTACGGTTTGTAGATGAAGTTCGCCATCTGTTAGGAAGGGTCGGCCTAACAGTATATACCCCTTTTTTGGAGCTCGACACAATTCATGGGGCCTCCATCTAGTCAGGCGCTGCGATTCCGGATAGTGGACCTCGGAGCCTGAGGACGTCCAGATTCCGTGACCACTACTTCCAAGCCCATAAGGCGGGCCCGAAGTGAGGAAGTGCGCTCGCCCCGGCCTTGCTCTACCCCGCTGGAACCGTTATTAGACTTGGGCCCGAACCCAGAAGAAGATGTTCGAGAAGCTCTTCGAGCCCCTGAAGGTGGGGCCTGTCTGGCTGAAGAACAGGCTCCAGCTCCTGCCGCACAACACGCTCTTCGACGTGCGGACTCTCACTGGCTACCTTGAGCGCAGGGCGGTGGGAGGCGTCGGTCTCATCGAGGTCTCGATGGCGACCGCGATCAAGGACCTCGGCGAGTTCCCCGAGGGTCCCGTCGACGCATGGCCCTACAAGGGGTTCGACGAGCGGATAGTGCCGTACTACTCTCAGCTGTGCGACGCCGTTCACCGCCACGGAGCAAAGGCATTCATGGAGCTATCTGCCGCGGGCGGAAACCGGAGCGCAACGAGGAGCGCCTCCGCCATCCCAGGCGGGATCAAGAGGGTGACCCCTCGGGCATACGACGCCGCGGGGATAGAGGCCCTGGTGGAAGACCACGTGAGGGCGGCTAGGCACATCGCGAGCGGCGGGTTCGACGGGATAGACCTCCATGCGACCCATGGGATGCTCCTCGAAGAATTCTACTCGAGCGCGACGAACAAAAGGGTGGATGGCTACGGCGGCTCGCTCGCCAACAGGGTCAGGCTCATCTCGGAGGTCATCTCGGCGATCCGGGATGAGACCGGTGGCCGGCTGGCGGTCGGGATGAGGATCGATGCGGGAGACGGGTTCCCCGGGGGGAACTCCCTCGCCGACGAGGTCGACGTGGCCGTCGCACTCGGGGGCAAACTCGATTTCCTCAATGTGGACACCGGATTCGAGCACCAGAGGATGCACCTCGCGATCGCGCCCATGTATGAAGCCCCCGGGTACCTTCTCGAGGCCGTGGGTGAGTTCAAGCGGGCTATGCCCGGGACGGTGATCGGAGCTGCGGGGAGGATAGTGGACCCTGTCATGGCTGAATCGCTCCTCGAGGAAGGCATCGCCGATCTGGTGGGCATGACTCGGTCGCTCATCGCCGACCCCGACCTGCCGAACAAGGCGAGAGAGGGCCGCCTCGATCAGATCAGGTTCTGCCTGGGCGACAACCAGAAGTGCATAGGGAACATGCTGCGTAACGTGCCGATGCGGTGTACCGTCAACCCGCTCGTGGGACGGGAGTCGGAAGCGAACCTTGAGCCGCTCCCCCCTGCTGAGGTCAGGAAGAAGGTGCTCGTCGTCGGTGCGGGAGTGGCAGGGCTGGAGGCCGCTCGCACGGCCGCCTCGAGGGGCCATGAGGTCGTGGTCTACGAGGGAAGCTCGGTGATGGGAGGGCAGGTCAACCTCGCGGGCAAGCTTCCGGGACGGGATGACTTTGGCATCGTGCTGCGATGGTACGAAAGCCAGCTGCGACAGCTCGGGGTCGGGGTGGAGTACCGTCGTGAGATAGCTACTAGCGAGGCCGCCGATTTCGTCCTGGAAGAGGAGAAGCCTGATTCGGTGGTGATAGCCACCGGCTCCAGACCGATTACGGATGGGATGCAGCAGTTCGACTACTCGATGGTCAGGGGTCACGAGCTCGCGGTCACCGTCGACGAGGTCCTCGATGGGGCCCCGGTGGGAAAGGACGTCCTGATACTGGACGAGTCCGGATTCGTCGTAGGACTCTCCCTCGCCGAGATGCTGGCCAAGAGGGGCTCGAAGGTCGAGCTGGTCACAAGGGACCCTGCTCCCGGCCTCGAGACGCAGTGGTCGCTGCAGCTGCCGTATCTGTACGAAAGGGCCTTCAGGTCCGGGGTGGCCTTCACCCCGAACACCTTCATCAGCGAGGTGGGTACCGACTCTGTCTCTCTGTTCAACGTCTACA
>JBEKFK010000259.1:0-2730 GCA_050013375.1 Nitrososphaerales archaeon
CAACGCGAACTTCTACCGGGTCGACGTGAACATCTTCCCCCCCTCGGTCGACTCCTCGACCTGGAACCTGAAGGTCTTCGGATTGGTCAACACGGAGCTCAACCTCAACCTCGCCCAGCTCCAGCAGATGGCCGTCGTGCAACAGTACAACACCCTCGAGTGCGTCAGCAACACGGTCGGCGGCGACCTCATAAGCACGGCCCAGTGGACGGGCGTCAAGCTCAGGGACATACTGAACATGGCCGGCGTGCAGTCCTCGGCCGACTATGTGGTCTTCCGCGCGGTCGACGGCTACGACGTCGGGATCCCCCTCGACACCGCGGAGCTGGACGCGACGCTGCTGGCCTACGAGATGAACGGCTCGCCGCTCCCCACCGACCACGGCTCGCCGCTCAGGGCGATCGTCCCCGGTCTCTACGGGATGATGAACTGCAAGTGGATCGTGAGCATAGAGGCGGTAAGCGGGGTCTATCAGGGGTACTGGCAGGTGAGGGGGTGGGAGAACGACGCCCACTATCAGACCGGGTCTGAGGTAGTGATACCGGGCGATGCCCAGGTCACCCAGCGGTTCGGGATCAACGGTTCGAGCAACGTGAGTCTTGGGATTGTCCCGGTCGCGGGAGTCGCCTACGCCGGGAACAGGGGCGTCTCGAAGGTGGAGATCAGCACCGACGGGGGCAACACCTGGACGACGGCGTCGCTGACCGACCCTCTCTCCGACTACACCTGGGTCTTCTGGTCTGCGCAGTGGAACCCGCCTGCGACCGGGAACTACCAGATCATGGTCAGGGCGACCGACGGCACCGGGACCGTGCAGACTGCAACCGTATCAGGACCGTTCCCCAACGGCGCGACGGGCTATCACGTGGTCGACATCTCGGTGCTTCCCCCGACGACGTCCACTCAGTCGACGACGTGAGGGGGCTTCTCGTCTGCGCGTCAGCTCCGCCTTCCTCGGGAATCCCGAGCTGAAGGTCCCCGACGGCAGGTTTCTCGATCTCTTCATGGCCACGGTCGCGAGGATACCTCCGGGGACGCCTCCTCTTCGGAGCCTAGGGAGCGTGGCTCTGAAGCCCCGGGGGAGGATGCCCGGCCTCGTCGGCCTGACCAGGTGGGGAGTGCTCTCCTACCGGTCGGGTCCGAGCAGCTCTGGCACGACGGCCGGCAACGGGAGGCAGTCCATCACCTTCTACGCAGCGCTTCTTAGCCAGCTCTCGGAGGCGGCGGCCACAGGCGTCATCGCCCATGAGCTGGCCCACGCGTGGCTCAACGAGCATGTCTCCCCGGAGGAATCCGAAGCGCGAGAACGCGAGGCCGACCGGTTGGCGCGCCGTTGGGGGTTCGGGAGGGAGCTGGTCGCGCTGGACGGCGAGACCGAGCCCATCTGACTGCCGCGGCCTGGCTATCTCATCGAGCGCTTCTTCATGAAGACAGGTCCGTACCGCTCCGCGAGGACGCCAAGAAGCTCCGCCGTATGATTGGTGACAACGTGATTCAGGAACTCCATTATCATCTCCCCCCTCGCGGCGGGGTCAGCGTCGAAGGCCCTGTCTGCCAGATCAGTGCACGTCTCGCAGTCGGGGATGGGCTTGCTCTCGGCGAGCGCCCTGAGCACCTCGAGCTGGGTGTCTAGGTGTTTGTTGACCGACCTTAGTCTCTCCTGAGGGTCCAGGGTCCTCAGGAGGCCGACCCTCTCCTCGTGACTGAGCGCGGGAGACATGGCGCAGAGGTCAGAGAGCTCAGAAGTCGTCTTCGCGTTCTTGAGGAGCGATAGTATCTCGGGAGGAATCTCGGGAAGGATCTCGCCGAGCTCAGAGATCTGGCTCTGGACCCTCCTCAGCAAGTTGGGGCCTTCGGCTCCCTCCGCTGTCTCCTCCACCTTCTCGATCCGAACTACCTGCTCCGAGTCGAGCCCGCGCGGGTTTGTTACTCTGACGCGCCAGAGGCCCTTCAGGTTGACCCGTACGCCACCCTGGGTTGTCTCGCTGTGCGTCAGGAGGGATAGGGTCCCGATTCCCTCGCTCGTCCTTTCGAAGTCCGAGGGGACGAAGGCTACGAGGTGGTTCTCCCGCAGCGCTCGCAGCACGGCGTCTGCGCTCCTCTTCTCTGTAATCGGCAGCGTCACCTCCATGTGCGGGAACAGGACGACGTCCTGCGAAAATACGATGGGGACTGTCTGGCTCTCCCCGGGAAGCTCTGCGCCTGCTGACATACCAGGTTGCATTCGAGCTGAAGGGTGATATTTCAACGTGTCCTCGTCCCGGGACCCCTACCGGATTGCCTGCCCCGCGCGCCTCCCACCGACTTCTCGGGCTGCACCTCCGTTGTCTGCGCCCTTCCCTGGGGCGAGCTTGGGACATCGGTCATGCGCCTCAATCTTAAGAGGCGGACGGCCCGCCCCTGCCCCGTGGAAAGTCCCTCCCCTGCCCTCCAGAAACTCCGTTACGGTCTGCGGAGGTACCTCTCGATCAAGTCTGCGGGGTCCGCGCAGTTCTCGCCCGACGACAGCAGGGTCGCGTTCCTCTCCGATGTGACGGGCCTCCCGCAGCTGTGGTCTGTGTCGATGGACGATGGAGCGTGGCCGCAACAGCTCACGCTCGGAGAGAAGAGAGTCGGATTCCTATCATACGCGAAGAGGAGCGAGACGATTGCGTTCGGTCTCGACGAGGGCGGCGACGAGCGGTTCCAGATCCATCTCCTGGAGGAGGGCGGTGAGACCTCCACCGAGCT
>JBEKFK010000260.1:0-2726 GCA_050013375.1 Nitrososphaerales archaeon
AAGTATTCTCCAGGATACGGACGTGCCTGCCGGTTCGCCGCTGACCCTGGAATACCCGAAGGAATACATCTACAACGACAGTTTCGCCTGCCAGACCACGGCGGAAGACGGCCTCTGTACCCTCTTCACCTTCAAAACCGACCTGGACAACCCGGGCACCCAGCCGGTCACGACCCAGGTGGTCCTGACCGACCAGACCCGGGGCGTCTCGGTCTTCCTGGGGCCCTTTATCAACAATGGCGGGGGCAACCAGGCCTACGCGGTCACCCTCGACGGGGCCGAATTCGGCCTCACGGCCGGGCAAACGGCCGTGGGCGATAGCTTTGAGGAGCAGTTGTTCGACTCCAGCGGGGTGACCTTGCTGGATACCCACGCCGCCGGGACTTTCAGCTACGAATATCCCGCCAACTATCTGGCGGGCACTTCGATCACGCCCCTCCTGACCGACAGCGGCACCGGCGGCGTACGCTCTTTCGTTCTCACCATCAACGCCAACGGGCCCCCGGGGGTGGAGTCCACCAGCTACGCCTTGGTGACCGACACCAAAAATAGCTCTACCACCTGGGTAGGTCCCTTTACCTACATCAGCACGGGAAGCACCTATTCGGTGACGTTGAATAGTTCCTATTTCGGCCTGACGACCAACGCGGCCCCGGTCACGTCCGGTTTTAACGTCAAGCTGTACAACGAGGCGCAAAACTCCGTCCTGGACTCTTCCACCCCGACGGGTTCACCCATCCCCCTGGAGGCGCCTTACGAATTTATTTACGGTTCGAACTACGACACCTTCAGCTGCTTGACCACCGCCCAGGACGGAAACTGCGTTTACTTCACCTTCAACACCGATTTGGACGCTCCCTATGGCGCCTCCACGCCCGCCACGACCCTGGTGAAGTTGATCGACACCAATGCCGTGCCCTCTCCCGTGACCCTCACCCTGGGTCCCTTCGTGGGGACGGGCGGCAACCAGCAGCATTCCGTCACCCTCAACGCGGCCAGCTTCGGCCTGACGCCGGGCCAGACGGCCGTCAGCCAGGTTTTTGAAGAGCAGCTCTATGACGCCACCGGGGTCACCTTCCTGGATCAACAACCGGCGGAGACCTTCAGCTACGAATATCCCTCGCCCTACCTGGCGGCCGCTTCCGTCTCGGTGCTCGCGACCGATCCCGGCAACGGAGCCGTCCAGCGCTTCCTCCTGAAGATCAATGCCGCCGGGCCCAGCGGGGTGCAAACCGGCAGTACCGCTGAGGTCATCGACAACCAGAACAGCGCCATCACCTTCGTGGGCCCCTGGACCTACACGGGCGCGGGCTACACCTACGCCGTGACGATGAACGGCGCGGAATTCGGGCTCACGACCAACGCGGCGCCGGTTTCCACCGGCTTCACCATCAAGCTTTTCGACACCACCGAGTCCCATTGGCTGGATACGATCACGCCTACGGGCGCCCCCCTCACGCTGGAAGCGCCCTCCGAATTCATTTACGGCCCGAACTACAACTCCTTCAGCTGTATCACCGCCGCTGAGGACGGGATCTGCACCTACTTCACCTACAACACCGATCTGGACGCGCCCTTCGGCGCGACCACGCCGGTCACGACCCTCGTGAAACTGGAGAACCTGACCAGCGGCGTGACCCTGACCCTGGGGCCCTTCGTGGGCACGGGCGGCAACCAGGGACACGCCGTGACCTTGAACGCCGCCAGCTTCGGATTGTCGGCGGGCCAGAGCGAGGTCAACCAGCAGTTCCAGGAACAATTGTTCGACGCCACCGGCGTGACGCTGTTGGACCAGCAGCCGGCCGAAACCTACAGCTACGAGGCTCCCGCCAATTACTTCTCCTCCGCCTCGGTGTCGGTGCTTTCCACCGACCCCGGCAACGGCGCGGTCCAAAGGTTCCTCCTGTCGGTGACGACCAACGGACCGACGGGCGTGCCCTCTTCCAACTACGCCATCGTGACCGACAACCAGAATTCCAGCACGACCGAGATCGGACCCTGGACCTATACGGGCACGGGAACCCTCGCGGTCACCCTGAACGGGTCCAATTTCGGCCTGACCTCCAACGCGGCGCCGGTTTCCACTTCCTTCACCCTCAAACTCTACAACCCTCTCAACCAATGGCTCGATACGATCACGCCCACGGGGTCGCCCATCACCCTGGAAGCTCCTCTCGAGTTCATCTACGGCCCCTCCTACAACACCTTCACCTGTCTCACGACCGCCGAGGACGGCAACTGCACCTACTTCACCTACAACACCGACCTGGACGCGCCCTTCGGCGCCTCCACCCCGGTCACCACCCTGGTGAAATTGATCGATACCAACGCCGTGCCCTCGCCCGTGACCCTGACCTTGGGTCCCTTCGTGGGAACGGGCGGCAACCAGGGCCACTCGGTCACCTTAAACGGAGCCAGCTTTGGCCTGACGCCCGGCCAAACCTCCGTCAACCAGCAGTTCTACGAGCAGTTGTACGACGCCAGCGGCGTGACCCTGTTGGATCAACAGACGGCTGAGACCTTCAGCTTGGAGGCCCCCTCCAACTACCTCAACTCCACGTCGCTGGTTCCCCTGTACCTGGATGGCGGGACGGGGGCTTACCAGGCCCTGGCCATGACCATCAACCCCGATGGACCCGTGGGAATTCCTTCCATCAGTTATGCCTATGTGATGGATACCACGAACTCCAACGATGTCTGGGTCGGGCCCATCACCTACACGGGCA
>JBEKFK010000261.1:0-2716 GCA_050013375.1 Nitrososphaerales archaeon
GCCCGCAGTGTGGTCCTCGACACAATCACAGCCTAGCAGATGTTCTGATTATCGGATTATCCGACTTTCGTACCTTAGGCGAGGCAGGGTGGAGCCGGCGGGATTCGCCCCATTTGATGTGTAGTCCCAGCTCAGCGACGTGATCGACATTTTTGTCACCTCGACCCTCGAAACGTGCCTGGCCCTCAACCGATGGGTTTCAGCGGTGGTTGCGAATGATACAGTGGTGTTGCAGACTGCTACAGACATTGGAGGAGCCCATGGCGACTACGTCCCCGACCCGAATCGACGACGACGTGTTCGAGTCCGCCAGACACTTCGGATCCACGATGAGCCGTAGCGCCTCTCAGCAAATCACCCACTGGGCTCGGATCGGTCGGGAGTTGGAGGCGGGAGCCAGCGTGTCACCGCGGGACATCGCCAAGGTCCTGACCGGCGAGAGCTCCTACGACCAGCTCAGTGCCAAAGAACAGGCGGTGATTCGAGCCGAGTGGAGCGAGCTCATCGAGGCTCGGATCGATCGACTTGACCTGGCTCGGACGTTCGCGTCCCACGGCCGCTCCTACGTCGAGCTGGACGACGCGGGCGAGGTCATCCGGCGGACTCCCTGAGTCCACCCCGCGACACACTAACCACCGAGAATGGCTGACCCAGTCCTTCACCTGATCGTCGGGCCAAATGGATCGGGGAAGAGCACGTTCTACGAGCAGGTCATTTTCCCGGTGACCAACTTGGCATTCGTCAACGCCGATGTGATTGCGGCTGAGCGCTGGCCCGATGAGGCCAGTGTCCGTGCCTATGACGCGGCGGCGTTGGCGGCCAACGAGCGCATCCGACTCATCGCCGAACGGCGCTCTTTCGCCACCGAGACCGTCTTTTCGCATCCCTCGAAGCTCGAACTGGTCGAAGCGGCGCAACAATCCGGGTACGTCATCACGTTGCACGTGCTCGTCGTACCCGAAGCGCTGGCCGTAGCTCGAGTTGAGGACCGAGTACTTCATGGTGGCCATAGTGTGCCCGAAGAGAAGGTGCGAGCTCGCTTCGGCAGACTCTGGCGCTACGTGAGGACGGCCATCGAGTTGGTCGATGAGGCCAAGGTGTACGACAACTCCCGTGCGACGCCTTCGTTTCGCATCGTTGCTCGGTACCGCAACGGGTATCTACTAGGTTCTCCCGCTTGGCCGGGATGGATTCCTGAGGAGGTCCGTTCCGCCGGACGTTAGCCAGTCGTACCAGTTACCCGTCGTGCCTGCTCTATGAAACCGTAATGGGGACCACTCCGTGTGACTCTTTGTCAACGCTCCCCCATCGATCCGTCCCGGCGATCCTGAAATATGACACCGCCACTTTTCCGTCCGCAGTCCGACCCGCGATTCGATCTGCGTGATCAGGGACTCTCCGCTCAACCCCGTGACTTGTGCCGCTTCACGTACATGTCCCGCACCCACTGCTCGACCGGTGCCTTCCACTGCTGTTTGGGGCCGGGCACGTTCTTCACAAGCTTCTTCGGGTTCATTCCCATCGTCCTCGCCATCGCAAGGGCCTCTCGGCTCAGCCGGCATCGACGAGCGGCTTCCTTCCAGGCTTGATCTTCCTTCCCCACTCCTCTATGCCTCCAATGACGTTCACAGCGTCTTCGCATCAAGATGCTCTCTGTCGTACCGCCTCGGTCTGCGAGCGCCACGAACGTGGCGCAAACCTCGACTTATCATTCCGACCGAGGCCGGCGACTCTTACTATCGTAGATTCGTGAATTGGCGAACGACAGGCTGAACCAATTTGAGCTGGCGCCGCACGCTCTCGACCGAACACTCGTAACGCTCGGCCAGCGACGGGACAGTGACCCTCATATCGAGTCGCTTACTGACCACGGATTCACACGCCGCCGCAGCGGCCGGATCGCAATGATCAATGGAGAGGTCCCCCACGTTTTCTCCTTCGATCACGGACCACCACGCTGCCATACACCTGGTCGCATAACCAAGACCGCCGAACCGTGCGGCGCGGTCGAGAAGTACCTCAGCCGTAGGATCGAGCGGGACGACCGGCGCAGGAGGAGGCGCGAGGAACTCGCTGTACTCTCGGCGGCAGACCGTCCCGTACTCGTCCCGGCGAGCAAGGAGCGGGCCGATGTGTTCCAAGGGAAACCCCTCGACCTCCAGGAGGCTTGACCGGGAGCCGGGCCGCCAGAACAGGGCAAAGGGTGTGTCTGGTTCGCCGGAGCGCTGCAGTTCGCCTACGGTCGAGCACAACCCGTCAGGACTTTCCACTACGGGCGAGACGGTAATCCCCGTCATGCGTCCCGGATCCCCGACTCCGATCACGAACGCGGGGCCGAGCGCCCCATAAAGCCGAAGCAGTGCCCGCATGGGTGAGTTGGGTACAGCGTCGCGAGGTCGCAGTTCGCCGGAACGCACTGACGACCAGAAGGCCATTGCCACCCGTGCTCCCGATTGAGCCCCTGACGCCTTATTGACTGACCCCTTGGGGGTGACACGTCCCGTGGACCGCTTTGAAGTGGCACGGGCTCGGGTTGGGGCACCGGTAGCGGCCCGGTCAGGCGGGCGACGCACGGCCGGAACCGGCGTCGTCTCAAGGCCGTCATCTTGCTTGTTGGCCTTCTGCGTATCTTCGGCTCCATCCGGCCGTGTCGGAGCTGATTCCCCAGCCTCGACCTGCTCAGCGACAACCGCACCGGTGGAAGGAGCGGGCACCA
>JBEKFK010000262.1:0-2701 GCA_050013375.1 Nitrososphaerales archaeon
TCATCGCCGGAACCAATGTGCGCAGAAAAGATGTCTCGAAAGAGAATTATCTTGAAGTGATGAATTTGATACATCATTCCCGAGAATCAGCGATTTTGTTTAATATCGCGGAGGGACTGCGGTATCCGAGCCACTTTGCCAAGTACATCTGGAAATTTTTTCCGGGAGATCGCGTCCTCCTCGCTAGACGCGTGGAGGCCAAGCTCAAAAAGAAGATTTTCGAGAAGCCGTCCGTCGAGGGCAGCTTTGGCCCCAAGGTCTACATCATCGAAGCAAGCCTGACCAAGATCAACTGGAAGCTGTTTATCGTTCCGGTGAGTTCGGGGGTGTCTTGAGACGTCAATTGCAGCAGCGTCACTGACCTCAACACTTCTTCCCACTTCTAGGTGTACTCTCTTCAGGGCGTGACGGACGAGAATGGGAAATCGACGCTTTTCTACGAACAAGATCTGACAGCAGCGAATTTTCCTCGCGGGGAGGACGAAGACGACGACTGAGTCAGTCGCTCACTCTCTATTTCAGGATGGCGTCGGCGGCACGCAAGAAGAAGAAGTTGGCGGGGGCGTCGAGGGAGTCATCGCCAAAGCGGTTTTGCACCCGCCGCACGTCCATGATCTACACCACGCAGGCTATGATGAAGGGCGGGGACGAAGAGTGTTTCTTCCCCATCAACTTGCGCACTGCTCTTAACTTTGTCCCGTACGGCGAGAACCCCCGCTTCCGAGCAACACCCATCGCGTGGTCTGGCTACATCCACGAGAAGAAGAGCGACTACGCCATGAACGCCTCGCTGCGCTTCCACGGTGGTACCGACAGGCTCGGTTTCCACCTCGAGAACGTGTTGCAGGAAGGCGTTGTTCCGGCAGACGTCGCAAAGAAATTTGCCGAAGCCATGATCCCTGCCGAAGCCCTCTACGCACGCCTCGCCAACTTTCCCAAAGTCACCACCATCGTGGAGGGTCCGACCGTCCGCTTCGAGATCCTCCTCCCCTCGCACTCGGCCATGTACTTTAGCGAGCAGTTCTTTCTCGAGGCTCTGGGCTTTAGCAAGAACGCGGTGCGCGAGATCAACGACACCGATCCCCGCCGGCCGCCCAAGGATTCTGCTGGGGATGCAACTTCGACGGAAACAGCACCCCGCGTCGAGCGTGTGTACGGCCTTGTCAACGACCGCGCCGGGCTGATGAAGGTGTCTGGTGAGCGACTGAAAGCAGACGAGCCCATCGATCTCCGCTACCTGGGGCTAAAACATCCCAACGATGTCGACGTCGAGGCCGCCGCTGCTTCTGATGACATCAAGTCAGTGTGGATGGACATCGTCTTCCTGACCAAGAACTGGCTTCCGATCGCGTTGGCCAACAAGAGACCGCTAAACAGAAACGCCGCCAACGACGTCCTCGCCTTCAGCATCGACCAGGCACTGCGTCTGCTCAACGTAGATCCAGCCCTGATGAACGTGAAGCCAACTGGGCTGCGCGAGATCTTGATCGAGAGTCGCGAGTTCGATGAGCACGATGCCACAGTGGCAAAGTTCGATCTCGAGCTGGAATTCTCGCAGCCACTCGCGCGTTACCTGCAGTCAGAGAAAAGCATCACCTTCCCGCTCTACTACGACAAGCGGTCTGTTCTCCTGGAGGCGCGAGACGACTTCCGCGAGGACCCTCTCGAAGGATACTATCCGCTGCACATGGTGACGAGCTCGTCAGACACTAACTGCGAGATACACGGCCTGGGGACAAAGTGTCTCTTGGCGCTCATGTTGGATCGCAGCAACTTCAAGGGCGAGGGCGTAGTGCTGACGGGCGACGTGCAGGAGTTACGCCTGCGGCTCCTCGACAAGGCTCTGAAGCCAATCAGAGTCCGCGACAAGACTGTCTTTACCCTAAGCCTTGATCTGGTTTTTTTCTAGGTTGGTTCATTGCTGCTGCTGCTGCTGCCTGGAAGATATGGCTCATTTCCCGACCACGGACGACGACTCTATTGTCTCCTCTACCGTTTCCAGAAGCGAGTCAGAAGAGATCGGGACCAGCACCGGATCGGACTTGGACGACGAGGAGAAGGCCCAGCTCGAACGCATCGCGTCCAGGCGGGCGCCTAGCAGCGGCCCGGCTGCCGCCGCCACCGCCTCAGCCGCCAAGAAGAAGACCTCGGAGCTGACGAGGCCGCTGTCGCCTTCTCCAGGTGCTACAGCGAGTCCTCCGCCAAGCAGCGGGTCATCTTCTGCCGCCGCTGGGAAGAATAAGAAGGCGCGGAAGAAGAAGAAGAAGAAGCCAGCGGCTGCGACTGCGGCTGCGGGCAAGACACCGGCCGCGGCTGCAAAAAAGTCAGCTCCGGGTGCGCGGGCGGCGGCACCAGGGAGCAAGAAGAAGAAGAGGTCGACCTCGTCTTCCTCTCGGTCGTCGTCGTCCTCTTCGTCGAGCTCGAGCTCGACATCGTCGGCATCGTCATCGTCGTCGTCCGACTCTGATGAGTCCGGCAGCCAGAGCGGGAGCATGCCGAAGAAGCGAAAGTCCGTGAAGAGGAAGAAGCAAAGCGGAGGAAGCAAGAGAAGCAGCTCGTCGCGTCGGAAGTCTGCTCCCGCCGCCGCCAGGAAGAAGACCCCGGCGGCAGCCAAGAGGCGTGCTCCTGCGGCAAAGCGAAAGCCGGCATCGGCCGCCAGCAAAGGGTACGCGAGGATCCTCCAAGAAGCCCAGAAGCTGAG
>JBEKFK010000263.1:0-2693 GCA_050013375.1 Nitrososphaerales archaeon
GAGGATGGTCCTTTCCCTGGCAGCTCAGAGATCACGGCTGGCGGGCCGCGACGCTACCCTGGCCGAGCTGACCTCGGCGGGATTTTTAGTGAATCCCTCCTTTCCTCCTTCCTGTGACGTCCTTCAGCTACATCGTCGCCGGCTGACCTCAGAAGAGCGCTCCCGCATCCTTGCTGCGACGGGGGCGACTCACTTCGTGGGGGATGACTACCTGTGTCCGTCGGCAGGTGGCCGCCCTCCCTCCCTGGCGGACCTGGGGAAATTAGCCCCCCAGTTTTCCTGGGGAGACGCCTCGCAGCATTCTCCGATGGTGACCTTCCCTGACAACGTCGGCAACTACGCGGCACTTCGTCAACGTGTCGCATGGGAGCTCGAGCACAATCAGTTGGTGAAGTGCGTGTTTGTGCTGGTGGCAATGCCTCGCACGGTTCTGGATAGAGTAACTGATGGTGCATCCTTTTCACGCCTGGTGGATGCTTCGCTGCTCTCTGGGTGGGGAGCTGGCTGTGGAGTCTCCTCGGCGACTGCGTTTGCAACTCCACTCAAGCTGCTGCGTTACCCGGCGGCGGAGTTAGCGATTCCTCCCACACACTGGGATGTGGGTGAGCTTCCGTTGAAGTTCATGGCGGTGGCCTTGCAAATTGCTCGGCTTCCTGAGGATTCCCCCGCATTGTTATTTCGGAAAGTGGGCAGCTTTCCTACATGGCAAGAGCTTCAGGCCAGGGACCGCTGTGGTGTGGTGAGGGTCGTTGTGGAGGTGGATCTCTCGCAGCGCGATGGCACTGCCCGTCGTGGAGACATTCGTGCCTTTGGCCGTCGTGCTCTCTCGGACCTTCTGGCGGTGGCCCTCCCCAGTGGTGGGATTCCTACCCTCCCTCTGCAAGGCACAGTGCTGAAGGGCAATATGCTACAGGGTTTCGTCGACCTCCCTAATGCGGTGGCGCCTGATGTAGTGAGAGCATCTGGCAGTGTTCGGGGAATATTCGCCCGACCATGGGTGACCTCAGATGAGGCATTCTCCTGGCCCTCGGGGTTCACACTGTCCAGCCACCGCGTAGTTTGGGCTAAGGTGGCCAGCTTCAGCGACGTTTTCTTCCAGTGGCTTAAGCGCTTGGCACTTCCCTTTGATGGCCTCGTCTGCCCTCGATCTCGGGGAGAAATTGGAGTGAGAGTTCCCGCTGCCACTGACATGGTTGCGTTCCTTCGTTCTCTGGAAGCGGAGCTTGGGGAACCAGCGAAGGCTCGAGTTGCGGGGGTACGCCACTTGCTGCGCATTTCTGGAGTTCCGTTGTCCTTCCTGACGTCCTTAGAGGAGGTAGTCCGAGCACTCAACCCCGGTTTCAAGCCTATTGCTCCTCGCGTGGTGCGTGCCTCCTATACCTCGTTTGTGGCCGAGGTGTTTGTTGAAGGCACCCTCCCTGCGGGTACCGAGTGGAGCATTACGTCGTTAAGCACACAGCCCATCCTGGTTCGGCGGCTACAGCGGCGTCGCCCAGCAGCACCAGTGCGGCACCTGCTTCCCACTTCTCGAGTCCCTGCGCCCCAGCGACCGCTTACAACGGAGCAGCAGCTCAGCTACGCATCCGTAACTCGCCGGGGTCTTCCAGTGGATTCGACCCTCGTCCCCATGGACACGGCTGCCTCGACGACGATGGTGTTACCCCCATGTACCTCTGTTCCATCAGTGACTCCTACTCTGGCAGTTCCCGCTGATGCAGAAATCTTGCTACGCAGACGGAGCAGACCTACCAAACCAGCTACAGCAGTCTTTACCTCCAATACCTCAGTCGCACCACCAGTAGCAACAGCTTCGCACGTCTCCAAGCGCCCAGCTGCTGCCACTGCCCCGAAGAAGTCTCTCACAGGCATCACGGCCTACCTCACTAAGCCCTCCCAATCCTCAACTACGTTGCCAACCTCACCGCAACTTCCCACTCCCTCCATTCAGCTCCACTCAGTCCCTTCATCTTCTTCTACCTCACACCCTCCGGCACCACCTATCCTTTCCCCGGCGGATTCGTTACTGAGCCAGTTAGTGGCGCAGGTTTCCCACCTCACCGAGGTGGTAGAGAAGCTGAATACCGACTTGGTTCAGCAGAAGGCAGACAACACTGCTCTACAAGAGCAGTGTGACGAACTTCGTCGACAATTGCGCACTGTGGAGAACAAAGGACCCAAGCGCTCCCGGAGCGCTGATGGCCGCGGACCGATCACACCCGATCGTTCGGCCCTCGCCGAGGTGGACATGACGGCCTCCCCCGAGGAACGTCGCGGCGGCCCAGCTCGCCGTTTGGAGGCAGCGGCTACCTATGACGACTACTAACCTCGCTCTGGCCTCAGGGCCATCCCACTGCCACTCACATCATAATGGTGGCGGCTGTGGACGTGATAGTGGATGTGGTTGTGGTTGCGGAGGCTGTGGTGGTGGAATTGGAGGGAGTGGTGGAAGTGGACGTTGTTGTAGTGAAAGTGCTGGTGTTGTAACGGGCGATAACACTCGAAGTGGTGGCGTTAGCGGTGATCATGATAGTGTTGGTGGTGTTGGAGATTGTCGTGGTGTTCGTATTGGAACTTGGAACGTATCGTGGTGGACGGGGTCGCATTTACCTGCAATTGAGGCGACAGGCGTGAACCTTATTGCCTTACAGGAAACTAAGCTCTCCCTTCTCCCACTGGAGCGGGTTAGGGCGTCT
>JBEKFK010000264.1:0-2690 GCA_050013375.1 Nitrososphaerales archaeon
CCGGGCTCAAGACAGCTTGTGCTTCGTGTCGCCTAAGTCTTTCTTCCTGCTATACGTACTAAAATTGATTGACCTTCAGAACCTCTCAAGGCCATCATCTACCTGCTTTTTCTTGGAAAGAAAAGGAGGAAGAGATGGCTACGACGCACGTAATTGAGAACGGACCACACAGCACCATGCCCGAAGCAGGAGACCGCGTCGGGCGGATACGTACCCCGATCACCCGTATTCTCCAGAGGCTCTCACCCCTCGAACTTCCCGCCAAGGAACACTTCGAGGATTATCTGCGATTCAAGTGGCGCGCGAACCACAGCTCGAAGACCATCGATAGCGCCTTCACTTCGATCAGGTTCTTTCTCGACTTTTTTGGAAAGTCGGGCAAGACCGACCTCGGTCAGATCGAACGGGCCGACCTCGAAGCCTTCATCGAGCACGAGCAGGACCGGGGCATGAACATCTCGACGGTGAGGACGAGGATGGCCTCCATCATCGCCTTTCTCCACTTTCTCCTCGAGCAGGATCTCGTTCCCGCTGCCGTCTTCAAAAAAAGGATCAGGCTCAAGCTGCCCCAAACCCTCCCCCGTGCCATGAACCCCGGGGATGAGAAGAAGCTTCTCTCCATCATCGACCACACGAGGGACCGGGCACTCATCCTGCTTCTTTTGCGGACAGGCATGCGGATCGGCGAGGCATTGGGACTGACGATGAACGACGTCGACCTCGAAGAAAAGAAGGTCAGCCTGGTCCAGGGAGAGAAGAACGATATGGGGAGGGTGGTCTACTTCAGCAACGACGCGGCCTTCTGCCTGAAGCGCTGGTTCAGGTTCAGAGACCCGGAGAAGACGTTCATCTTCTACGGCAAAGGCGATACCCCCATCTGTTACAGCACGGCGAGGACCCGCTTCATGAAGTATGTCGAAGAGGCGGGGCTCGCCCACAGGGGCTACACGGTTCACACCCTGAGGCACACTTACGCATCCGGGCTCCTCAATGCCGGCATGCGGCTCGAGGTCCTCCAGCATCTCCTCGGTCATCAGGACATCGAGATGACCCGGCGCTATGCGCGGCTCACCGACAGAACGAGAGAAGAAGAATACTTCCGTGCCATGGCGATCATCGAGAAAGGAGAGACCGATGGAGACTATTGAGAGATACCGGAGGTACCTCAAAAGAAGGAACTTCTCGTCCCACACCGTGAAGGGCTACATGAACATTCTCGCTCGCTTCACCGCATGGCTGACCGTACCCCTTCAGGATACGACCCGTCAAGAGGTAGACGGGTATGTGGATCACCTCATGGGCAGACGCCTCTCCCCGAAAACGATCACCTGTCACCTCCAGACGCTCCGTCTTTTCTACGATTACCTTATCGACGACGAGGGGATGAAGATGGCCAATCCCGTCACGAAGATATCGATCCGTCTGCCGAAGCCGCTGCCCCGGCACCTCAAGGACGACCAGGTGGATACGTTCCTCGCCGTCATCAAAGGCGTAAGAGACAGGGCCATGTTCATGGTCATGCTCAGATGTGGGCTCCGGGTGGAGGAGGTCTCAAGGCTCACCGTCGATGCGGTGGAGTTTGCCCGGAACCGGCTCTTCGTCGCCAACGGCAAGGGGGGCAAGGATCGGGTCGTCTATCTGAGCAAGGATGCCCGTTCCTCTTTGGAGGCGTATCTGAAGGTACGCTCATCGAAGGCGAAACGAATCTTTCTCGGACAGAAGGGACCCCTGACGGGCGCGCCCCTGTCGGTCAGGGGCATCCAGAAGAGGATCGAATACTACGCCCGGAAAAGCGGGGTCGATGTGTCGTGCCATTCGCTACGCCATACAATGGCCACCCAGCTCTTGAATGCCGACGCCGACCTCTCCTCGATCCAGGATCTTCTCGGGCATACCCACATCACCACGACCCAGCGCTACTGCAGGGTGTCGAATCTCAAGGTGCAGCGCGACTACTACAACGCCATCGAACTCGTCATGCAGCGAACGCAGAGAGGAGAGCATCGCGAGCCCGTCGAGGACCACGAACCATCTTATGAGGGGAGGATCAGGGGCCTGGTGCGCACGAGGAAGAAAGGCGAAGATGAGGCTCTCACTTTAGAAGAGAGAAGAGGCCTTCTGGAGACGGCAGGCGCGTCGCCTCACGACGAAGCCCACCCGATCCCGCCGGACGGTGTGCCCGTGGGGGAGGTCCACCCGCCTCATGTATAGAACCTCCTTATGGTACAAAGGACTGAATGTGGCAATGTGGAAAAGGAAAAGCTCTTTCCCACATTGCCACATTACGGCGGCGACGAGGCCCACCATGGCCCAGACAGAGAAAAGGCAGGTGCCTATGACGAGAGGCCCAAGGTGATGCTGACGCGACGGAGGGCACCTGGAAGGAGGACTAAAAATGTCTTGACAGACCGCTTGGGGTCGTTCAATCTAAGGGTACCTCAACGCTGTCGAGACACGAGAAAAGGCACTATGGAACCAAGAAAAGAGTGGCTGAGGAAACCGCAGTATAACCCACCAACATCACAAGAGAAAGCAGGTTTTAGTACGTATAGCTTCCTGTAGTCCTTAACCTGAGGGCCATCAGAAATCGTGAAGAATTCGAGTGGCAATCGCGCGTGCAACGCACGAGTAAGGACGAGCGTAACCCCACAGTCAGTTTGAGAAAAACCAGGTGGGGTGAGCTTGACTTA
>JBEKFK010000265.1:0-2684 GCA_050013375.1 Nitrososphaerales archaeon
CCCGGATGGCACATCGAGTGCTCGGCGATGTCGATGGAGTACCTGGGCGAGACCTTCGACATACACACGGGCGGGATCGACAACAGGTTCCCCCACCACGAGAACGAGATTGCGCAGTCCGAAGCCGCCACGGGTAAGGAGTTCGTGCGCTACTGGCTCCACTCCGACTTCCTGAACGTCAGCGGAGAGGAGATGCACAAGTCGGTGGGCAACGTTGTGACGCTGAGGCAGCTCACCGAGGAGGGCTGGAAGCCGAGGGCGATAAGGCTCTTCCTGATAGGAGCCCACTACCGCGACAAACTCGACCTCACCGACGAGTCGCTCCAGCAGGCCAAGTCGAACATTGCGAGGATCGACGCCTTCTCCGCGCGCCTGCGCGAAGCCGAGGTCCAGGAGGACGGCCAAGGAGGGGTCGGGTTCAGCAGCTCGTTCCTCGCGGAGTTCGAGAGCGCCATGGACGACGACCTCAACATCGCCGAGGCGCTGGCGGCACTCTATGGGTTCATGCGTACGATCAACACCCTGATCGACTCAGGGGGGCTCTCGAGGTCCGGGCGCGACGCCGTCACCGAAGCCCTAGGGAGGGTCGACACAGTCCTGGGGGTGATGCAGCCCGACGAGGTGTCGACCGTCTCGGCCCGGGTGGAGGGGCTGATACGCGAGCGAGACGAAGCCAGACGCAGACGGGACTACAGGCGGGCGGACGAGATACGAGATCAGCTCAAGAAGGAAGGGATAGCCCTCGAGGACCGACCGGGGGGCGGCGTCTCCTGGAAGTCGGAGTGAACCTCCCGCACTAGGCCGTAGTAAACAAGTCGCGCACAATCGCTCAACTTCGGCAAATCCACCCCCATTAGTTCGCGACAGTCGAGAATGGACCCATGCAACAGGAGGCCCCGCTCGCCTACGGGCGAGAAGTCTCGAGCTCCACGCTCAGGCGGAGCCTCTACCTCGACTCGGGGGACGAGAGGCTGAGGGTCGAGCCAGACGGCAGCGTCTCCTACCTCCACTCGACGGAGTTCGGCAAGGTCCTGTTCGGGAAGGGGTCGGCCGAGGCATTCAAGATCCAGGCCGGAGTGGTCATCCAGCTTCGCCAGAGAGAGCGGCGGGTCAGGCTCTCGCCGGGTGCGATCGGGTTCTCATCAGGTCCGCAGGAACCGGTTCAAACATCCCAGACGCTCCAGCCGTGCGGGACGGACTCGAAAGGGTACCTGCGGTCCGCCACGTACACCAACAGGTCAGAGTCCGTGCTCAGGCTGAGGGTTCTCACTCTCCACGATCCGACTGCGCTGAACTTCAGGCTAGATACCGACCCACCTTCGGACATCGGGGTGAACGCCTTCAACCGCGGGGACCACGTCGTAATGGACGACGTCGGCGACACCACGGGCGTCCGGGTCATCGGTTTCACACCCCGCCCCACCGCGATCTACCTCACGAGAAGCAAGCAGAAGGCTATCGACTTCGTCGCCTCGGGCGAGGTCCCCGAGAACACCGCCGGAATGTCGGGGGCGATCCTCATCCTCAGCCAGCACGACGTTGAGGTCCCGCCGGGAGGATCCTACGGGGTGACCGTGGCGTCGCTCTATCACCGCTCCTCCCTCGAGTCGGCCCTCTCGGAGCTCAGATCCGGCCTGGCCTCGGGCGAGGCCAACGGACCGGGCCGCTCCCCGACGTTCAGGAGCTCCAGCCCCTCGGTGAACTTCGCCTATGCCTGGGCGCGGGCCTCCCTCGGCTCGATCGAGCGCGAACCCATTTCACTAGAACGCATCAGCGCGGGTTTCGGGCTGGGCCTCCTCCGATCGGACATCTTCGAGAGCGACTTCGCTGCTTCGAAGGCATCACAGCGGAGGGACGGGATGCTCCCCCATTCGACCTCGGAGCGGGGCGGCCCCATGGAGACATCCCTTTTCGTGATCAACTCATGCGGCTATCTCGGCCTCAAGGGAGACAGAAGGCTCGCGAGAAAGTGGTACCCGACCCTCAGGAAGGCGGGAAACGCACTTCGCAAGGCCGCGACCGACGGGCTCATCGCGACTCCGGCGGGCTCGCCAGACGGATGGAGACGGCGCCTCGGCTCGGGGTATCCGACCGGGCACGTGACCGAGGTGAACCTGATCGCCGCCAGGGCCCTCTCCGATCTGGCGTCGCTCGCGGGCTCGCTCAACAAGGGCGCCGAGTCCGCCGGATTCCGCGACGCGGGCGCGAAGATCCTCGAAACCGCAGACGAGCGTCTGAGGGATATCGAGACCGGGAGCGTCGCGGTCAACCTCGACCCGAAGGGGAGACTCCACCTCGAGGCGACCGTCGACCAGGCCGTCGCCCTCTCCTACTCCATGGTCGGGACGAAGCTTGGATTCTCGACCGTTCACAGGCTCCAGGAGAAGGACTTCGAGACCGGCTACGGGCCCCGGACCGTCTCGCAGGCGAACGCGCTCTACTACAGCCCGACCTACGGCGAAGGTCAGCTGGGCGGGTGCTGGACCAGGGGCACGCTCGCGGTCGCGATCCTCGCATACGCCTCGGGCCTGCCAGCCGTCGGGAGCGCGATGCTCGAGAAGGTCTCTGCTCTCGTGCACTCGGACTGCGAGAAGATGGGGGGCGTACCGGGGGAATTCCCATACTGGTTCGACCCCGAGAAGAGGCAGATGGGGTCCGTCGGGTCGGACCCGGTGGCATCGTCG
>JBEKFK010000266.1:0-2678 GCA_050013375.1 Nitrososphaerales archaeon
CGACGAGTTCACCGAGCCCCCGAAGCCCATCGATAAGCCGCTCAGGCTCCCGATCCAGGACGTCTACACCATCACCGGAGTCGGCACCGTGCCGGTCGGCAGGGTGGAGACGGGCAAGATCAGGGTAGGGCAGTCCGTGGTCATCATGCCGGAGGGCCTCCCAGCCGAGGTCAAGACCATCGAGACCCACCACACCCCCATGCAGGAGGCGATGGCGGGCGACAACATCGGGTTCAACCTAAGAGGCGTAGCCAAGACGGACTTCCACAGGGGGTCAGTCCTCGGCGAGGCCGCCAACCCCCCGACGATCGCCAAGGAGTTCCTGGCCCAGATCATCGTGGTCTTCCACCCCACCGCCATCGCGGCAGGGTACACCCCTGTCCTCCACGCGCACACCGCCCAGGTCGCGGCGACGATCACCGAGATAGTCGCGAAGATCGACCCCAGGACGGGTCAGCCCACAGAGGAGAAGCCCAAGACGATCAAGACAGGTGACTCGGCCATCGTGAAGATCACACCGCTGCGCCCGGTCGTCCTCGAGACGTTCAAGGAGTTCCCAGAATTGGGCAGGTTTGCCCTCCGGGATATGGGAAGCACAGTGGCAGCCGGCATAGTTCGGGAAGTTACCGTCAAGGGACAAGTCGAGAAGGCAGTCGCGAAGGCATAGACTACCTTCTCTTTCTCATTCCTTCGTACTTTCTTCCGCCTAGTGGAACGAGGAGACCTGAGGTTCTGCGCGCCTAACGGGCAAACCAGCAAGGACCAAACTCAGCTTTCAATAAGGGCAAAGGAAGAGGGAAGGTGTCTAGCCTCATCCGGTGTGCATTAACTGTCGGTATCTGTAACTTCCCGTGAACTCGTTGAAGATTGGCAGTCGTGATGCCTCTTCGTTCTTGACGACGCTGCGTAGATCGTTGCCGTATTCCTTTCTTGTATACGCGCTGGACACTCCCAGGCTGAGGAGGAGCCTCGTTGTGAAGACGGCATTCGGAACGCTGCAGATTTCCACGACATGAACTCTGGCACACCCATCGGAGTCCGAGAGGCCTTGCACGAACCTCTTGCGAAATTCGAAGGGGGTGGTGAAGATCCAATCCATGTGAACCGGGTCGTCGCGAGTTGTCTGTCCTGGTTCCATGCCCATTCCGACATAGAACATCCATGCTAACAGCGGAGATCTCTGTGAGTTCCATCGATAGGAACCGCTTGGATCTTTCGCTGGTTTGGTTGCCCCCGATGGCTCACCGTCCTTGATGCGTTCCATGCTAATGCCGAGACTGTTTGCGCAAAGTTAGGTGAGCTCGGCCGAGATCTTTGGTGGCTCTCGCAGTACCCTGTGCAGGCCTCCATAAAGCTCGAGGCCGTGCCGCTTCAGCCAGATGCTGACTGTGCTAGGATCCGCGCCAACCTCCTTCGCGATTGCCACCGCAGACATGCGCTTCTCGATGAACATCTCCACCCATGGCTTGGTGTTCTCCATGTTCCAGTATCCGCGGAAGTGGCGTATCCTGCCCGACATGAGGAAAGAGGTTCAGCCTGCATTTAACCTCCCCTGAGACTTTGCGAGGCTCTAGAGCGCTCAGCCTTCACACTCCCAGCACTTCTTGGCCGTTCTCTCTCAGCACTCCGCCTCTTCCTCCCACTCCTCTTCCTCGATGTTCAGCTCGCTCGGGTTGATGCCCAACCTTACGAGCTCGCTCTCCGACTCCACGAGCGTCTGGTCCTTGTACAGCGAGATGTCGTATAAGCAGCCCTGCCCTGTCCAGCCGTTGTCGAGGAGCTTCTTGAGGAGCCTGGAGCTTTCTCTCAGGCGTACGCCCAACTCCGCCGAAAGCTTGTCGATCTCCTCGACCATCTCATAGTCCGCGTCCGCGCCCTCGAGGTTCATCTCCCAGGCTGGCTTTCCGAAGAGGAAGATCGTGATGTTGCACGTCTTCACGCGTTGAGTCTCGCTCATGATGGACGAGCTCCTCTCCGTATTTAGCCGCCAATGGGAGCTGGCCGCGCTCCGCAGATGCGGAATCTGGTCAGGGCGAGCATGATGATCGGCGAGACGTACGGCGCTAGGGAGATATGGGCCAGCCTGCCCAGGGGTGAAGGAGCAAGCCTTGGTCGACCAGACTACCCTGATAGTCCTAAGCACCATCGTCCAGACGATAGTCATCAGCCTCACGCTCGTGATCTTCACGCTCTCGTTCCGGAGCCAGGAGAGGGCCATCCGGGAAGCGTCCTACCAAGGGCTGATGGGCCGCTACAACGACCTCATCGGCACCATCGCAGACAAGCCCGAGCTCACGCGGCTGATGATGGGCGGTGTCCCGGGAGAGAAGGCACCCCTCGTCTCGGATGAAGACGCCGCGGTCTTCGCGCACCTCCTGCTCGCCTACGGCATCATCGAGGAGGCCTTCTCACTGCGAAAGAAGAAGTGGATCGACGAGGAGAACTGGCAGCAGTGGGCCGCCTTCCTCAGGGTCATCGCCGGGCACCCTCTGTTCGAGACCATGCACAACAGGACTCGCGGCACCTTCGACCCGGGGTTCGAGGTCTTCGTCCGGCAGGTTTTGGAAGAAGCCAAGGAATCCACCGAGGACAACCCCCCCTCCGGCGCGTATGGATCGGCCGACGCCCTAGGGGTCAGTCTTTGCGGTTCGATACGACGAACTCGTTCCCGTCGGGGT
>JBEKFK010000267.1:0-2677 GCA_050013375.1 Nitrososphaerales archaeon
ACATCATCCCCGACACCGAAGAGGTCTCGCTCACGACGGTCACGTCGGTCACCGGGACCAACACGACGTACTCTGTGAGCACGGTCACGATCAGCCACGCAAGCGAGACCACTCTCGGTACGACGACGTACTCAACCTCCACCTATGCCGCCATCGGCAACGTGGGATACGTGGTAACCACCACCTCCCAGGACCTCAACGACATCCCCTCGAACGGCTGGACCGTCACGACCTGCGCCTTCACACCCTGAGGATACACTTTGCAGGAGGTGAGGCTGACGTCCCATAGAGCCGCAGACACAGAAGGTTAGATGCCTAATCGGGTCGTTTTAGGTGTCTAAGCCGGCACAAGGGTGACTCATCTTCGCTTGCTGTACCGCTTCCGCCTCATTCCGAGCGTCATCAGCACGATTCCGAAGACCACGAGGATGACCGGCGCGAGTACCGCCCCGAAGATCCCGCCCCCGCCGGCCAGAAAACCGTCGAAGACAGCAAGGACCGTGTAGAGCACGCTGAGGAACGTGACGCAGAGCCCGACGAGGAAGAGTAGCGTGATCCGCATAAGCTGGTCAGGAGCGGTCCCCCCGTTTATCGCTTGCGAAGCGGAGAGCGCAGGTCAGGCGGAGTTGGCCAGGTACCGCCGCCCCGGCTCCGTTATCTCATAGAGGTAGGGCTTGTTCTCGTCGTTGCGCAACACGAGGCCACGGGTGAAGAGCTGCTTCATCAGCCTCCCGGTGTGCTCCCTCGAGAGCCCGATTATCCCACGGATCTGGTTGGAGGTCTTGGGCCCCTCGGCGAGCGCCATGAGGATGTGAGCATCCGTGTCCGTAGTAGCAACTTCTGACCGGGTCGCGGGCGCAGAAGGCTGTGATATGGACTGTGACATCTGCGTCTCAGGGCGTGACATCTGGCGGGTCACATCACGAGCCGGGGGAATGGCGGCCTGCGCGGACGGCAGGGCGGGCCCCTTTCTCACGGAATACACCTCGACCCTCGCCATCAGGTCTATGATGCGCGTGTCCTGGACGGCTAGGCGGGAATTCATCGAATCCCAGACGTTTTTGGCCAGATCGGACGACTTTGTGGCCTCTTTCACGAGGCCCCTGTACTTCGCAAGGAGGGTGGCCAGGACGACGAGGCTCGCGGTGGTGACCGCCGCGGCCAGCCCGACTACGACGTCATCGATCAGGACCAAGGCGGCCTAGCGTGTGATGAGACGTGATTTAAGCATACATCAACACATCATAACATCACGATTCGCTTCACGAGGGCCGCTACAAGCGCCGAAAGCTGGTCGACATCGCCCTCTGCGACCTCGGAGGGGGCTTTGGACATCAGGTCGAGCAGCCGCCGCAGGTCCTCCATCTGGATGACTCCTATTCTCGAGCACAGGAGCACCGTGTAGAGGGCCTGGTCTATGTTCGAGCGGGCCTGGCTGAGCACGCGGTAGTACGACCCCTGCGAGACGCCGCTTATGGTCGGCCCCGACTCCCCTTCCACGCTCTCGGTACCCCCTCTCTGGAGCGAGATCTGGAGTATCAGGCGGTCGATCTGCTTCTTGGTCAGGGAGGAGCGCGCCCCCAGGAAGTCGTCGAGCTGCGTGGTCATGCGGCGCGAACCGCGTTTACAATGTTGTATTAGTGTTTCGCAGGGGTGATTCCGCAGTTCTCAGCATGTTTAGGCCATATTATTATAATATATTGGTATTCTGTGGTATTCTTTGCGATTTATGAGGTTCCCGGGCCGGAAAACTGAGCGTGGTCGCCTCGTAAAATCATTTTATCCATGGCAAACATAGGCGTTGGACGAGTAGAATGGGGAGAAGGAGAAGAAAAGTACTGCGTGTAAACCGGAGATCACTGCCCAAGGTGTTCGCCTGCCCTCGCTGCGGGGTTGTAGCGGTCAGAATCACATCACAGCAAGACGAAATATCACAGGACTACATCACGGTTGTAGCGTGCGGTAACGCGAACTGCAAGGGCGAGGACGGCAAGCCGCTCCGCCGAGAGTTCAGGTTCCCTACCAAGAAGCAGGACATCGACGTCTACAACACCTTTGTGGACGACTTCGCCAAGGCCGGGGGGTAACCTACGAGTTCCGCAGGCCCAGTTGAGCGTGGACTCCTAGGGTCCCGGAAGAAGAAGGGTACCCTGGTAGCCGCGCTGATAGACCCCGAGGACTTCACCGCCGACGCCGCTTCCAAGGTCGCAAAGAAGGTCCAGGAGCTCGGGGCGTCGCTAATCCTCATCGGCGGCTCCACGATCGCCGACCAGGCGCATCTGGACGAGGTTGTGACACGCATACATCACGACATCACGCTACCAATCGTGCTCTTCCCCGGCAACGTGACGGGCATCTCGCAACACGCCGATGCAATTCTTTTCAGTTCCCTCCTCAATTCCACCAATACCTACTTCATCATCGGGGCCCAGGCCATCGGCTCAATCCAGGTCATGAAGGCCAAGCTCGAGGCGATCCCCATGGGGTACCTCGTCTTCGGGGAGGAGTCCACCACCGGCTTCATCGGCCAGGTGAGGGGGATCCCGCTCGACAAGCCCTCCATCGCGGTCATGTACGCCATGGCCGCCCACTACCTCGGCATGCGCTCGCTCTACCTTGAGGCGGGCTCCGGCTCTAACAAGACCATCTCTCCCGAGGTCATCGCCGCCGTGCGGGC
>JBEKFK010000268.1:0-2669 GCA_050013375.1 Nitrososphaerales archaeon
AGCTCTTGTGAACTATTTCCAGGTGGTTGTCGTCGAAGTCAGCGATGTTCGCTGCGTAGTAGCTCGGGCCGAAATACGCGCGTATCGCGGGCTCGCCCTCGCTCGTTCCGCCCGCGCCAATCGCAGCAGCGTACGCGGCGTTGACCTCGGCCTCGTCATCGGCGACAAACCCCACGTACAGTCCGGTTTCACCGGACTGGCGCTGGCGTAGCCAAATACTGGAACCGACTGTGGCGCCAGAGCCGTAGGCCCCGTCGCCCAATCCGTAGAGATCAGGAACTTCCGCTGGTCCGGTGGTGGAGTCGTATCTCCCCAGTTCTCTCCACCCCAAGGGCTCCAGGGTCGCTGCATAGAAAGCCAGGGAGCGCGGCACGTCGTTTACCGAGATGTAAATGTGGTCAAGCATTGTTCTTCCTCTTGGCGAGTGGACTGTGAATGAGGTTCTTGCGCGTTGGCCGTGTTACATGACGCCATTCTTCCCGCTCCGGGCTCGACGATAGTGGGGCAGACCGTCGGAACGTGCTGAAGAAACTGGAAACCGGTCTCCGCAGATCGAACGATTAAAGCCACGCCCGTTGTGTGACGATCCTCGCAGAAACCGCCAGGATTGCGTCGGCAACGTCCTGGGGAGGTCGTCTACCGTCGATGATCGTCGCGCCGAGGCGTCGATATGTGGACTCGACCTCGTGATTCCAACCGAGCGCCGCCTCCAGCTCTTCCGGATGCTTGCCGAACGCGTTCGTGGTGCGGGTCTCGAGACGATCCCGGAGCGTCTCATTGTCGACCACCAGACAGATCATGTGGTCGAACAGGCTCCACACGAGCGCCTCGTTCTCGGCCGATCCGCAGAGGAACGCTGTCTCCCCTTGCATCCTCGTCGAGAGAGCCTCGACCTCCGCGCGATCGATCCTCCAAGCGAAGCGGTCTAACCAGCCACCCGGCGTCGGGTACGGCGGGTCGGGAACGATCTGTCCGCTCGTCCGATCGACCCAGTGGCTGTACCCCTCCCAATCGGCGTCGACCGCCAGCGCTCCTCGATTCTTCAGTAGCTCGCAGACAGTCGACTTGCCGGCCCCCGAAGTCCCAGTCACCCACACCAACGGCATCGACAAAGTCTCGCATGGCAAGGCGGACCCTGCCGCACGCCCGGCGATCTGACTTGATGCGCAGCTCGGTAGCCTTCCTGGTATGGACGGGAGGCCTCCGGAGCCGATAGCGAGTGGGCCATGGATTTGGTTGAGCGCGACAACAGTCTCAACTGACGGAGCGCAGCTCGCCGCAGTAGTGGCAAATCCTACTGAATCCCCCATCACGTATGGAGTTCTGGGAACCTTCGAACATTGGCGTCGCGGGAAGTGGACCCGTGCCGGATCGTGGGTGACCTCGCTGGACCATTGGGGCAACTTCCCCGAGATCGCCCCAGACGGTCGCCCAGTGGTCGTGCCCGCGATCGGCCTTGGTGCTCCCGGCCATGGACTGGGGCCCGTGGAGTACTTCTCCTTGCCTCCGCTCGCCGAGGGCTGGTACCGCGTCAGCCATTCCACCGAGTCGCCCGCGCCGTACGCGGTCATTGAAGTTGTGAGTAGCAATGCGCCGAAGCTCGTGCCGATTGACAATCCGCACCCCCCAACCCTGTTGGCGGAGCCCGCCGTCATGCAACACAGCCAGGAACTCCGAATCGCCGCGCTTCCTCCGAGTGGTGGCGTGATCACCAGAGAGGACGTGCTGGCGTTCAATCGGGAACTCGCCCCATCTGTAAGCCTGCATCACTGGAACGGAGATGGCTGGGCCTTCACGACGATGCTTGCTGTAGACGTCTCTCAGCCACAACAGCGCTACACAGGAGAGGTCATCGTTACTCTTCCCGAGCTGCCAACGGGCGCATACAGGCTCGTCCGTCAAAGTGCATCGGACGGCCCGTTAGCGAGAGTGCTCTGGGTCGACAGTTCATTATCAGTCGGACAACACGAGTAGCGACTCATTTGGCTCCGGACCGCCCGGTGTTCCCCGGTCTTTCCTCTCCCCGAAGGGGGCCTGACGATCGTGGTCAGCTTTCCCGCTGACCCCATCGTCCGCACCCAAAGTGCACAGAGGGCAACCGACACCGAATTGAGAGGATGGCGGCACTTGGTGCCGTAGAATGGTGCCTCGGGCGAGTGGAGGTGTTACCTCGTTTGGTGGATTCGACTGGTATAGATCCAAAGTGGTGGTTGACGCCACCGAATAACTCCGGAGACGATACACAACTCGTTGGCGGCCATTACCCCTATGCCCGTCCGCTCCATGGCGGGTGGAAGAAGAATCCCGCAGGGCATTGGCAGTCCACGACCGAGGACGACAGTCAATGGGAGGTCGTCTGCGAGGAGTGCGGCGACACTGACGGCCCAATTGAGTTGCAGACAGAGAAGGTACGGAGCCTGCGTGGCCCTTACCCGACAAAGCACCAGGCCGAACATGAAGTAAAGATGCACCGTAAGGGAAAAATCTGATAGTGAGCGGACTCTCTAAGGTCGGGCGAAAAAGGCAATGCTGACATAGACCGTTTGAGGAGAGCCATAACCTCCGTCACCGTTGTCCGAGACGCCTTCAAACTTCCAGAGTGGTGCACTTCGGTCGGGCGTACCAAGAAGTTGTAGACCGCCGATGGTCGTGCCGCACCCGTAATTGAT
>JBEKFK010000269.1:0-2657 GCA_050013375.1 Nitrososphaerales archaeon
GCCTCCTCCTTTAGTGGCGCTCGTCGAAGTGCTTGTGGAGGTGCTGGTTGAGGCACTGGTGGAAGTGGAGGTGCTGGAAGTCGTGGACGACGAGCTGGAGCTGGTGGAGGTAGAGGCCGCGCTTATGGACGTGTAGTACACGCCGCTCTGAATGTAACCCAGGTAATTCTGGCCCCCGACGCAGAAGATGTCGCCGAGGTAGGCCGGACAAGACTGCAGGTAGATCTCGGTCGGATAGCTGGTAGTCGAGGTCCACGAGCCTACCCCTGAGGCTGAGATCGGTGCGTAATAGACGGCGCTCGCGAAGCTGGAGCCGTCGATGAACCCGCCGACGCAGTAGACGTAGCCGGAGTAGGTGCTGCAGGAAGAGTCGGTGATGTCGGTGGGATAGTGGTTCGGCGACACGGTCCAGGTCCCCACTCCGGACACTGAGACCGGGGCGTAGAAGACAAGGTCTGTGTACTGACTAGGGATGATAGCTGTATCGCCGCCGACGCAGTAGACGTAGCCCGACGAGATGTTGCAAGACTCGCCGGCGATTACGAAGGTGAGGGTCGACGTCTGCCATGCGCCTATCCCGGAGGACGAGATCGGCGCGAATTCTACGCCGTTGCTGGGAGTATATGGATAGCTTTGATCGTGTGTACCGCCGACGCAGACTATGTAGCCGGCCGAGGTCGCGCATGATTCCTGCTCGATCGTGACCGGATAGGCAGTGGTGGACGTCCACGTTCCGACACCGGACGAAGAGACCGGCGCATAGTAGGTGGCGTTCGTGTAATCGCCAGCATTATCGACGTCGCCGCCGACGCAGTAGATGTAACCGGCGGAGATGGCACATGACCCCTCGTTCACGCGGGTCGGATAGCTGGTCGTTGAGGACCAAGCACCCACTCCTGAGGAAGAAACGGGGGCGTACAATACCTCGCTCTGGGGGACGGCTTCACCGAGAAAGCCGCCGACGCAGTAGATATAGCCGGAGTAGGTGGCGCAAGACTCACCCGTAATTCCGCCCGAGACCGAGTTGTTCCAGGGCGTCGTGGAGGTCCACGCACCCAGGGTCTCCGCGCTCGCCCTCGAGGCGAGAGGCAAGACGACAAGGCCGAACGAGAGAAGTGCTAGCGTCAACGCAGTTAGAACGAGGCTCTTCCGATTCACCAGAAACAACATACGTTATGCCTTGTCGTAGATAAAGCTTCGCGACTTTTGGTTCTTACACGACAGAGATTTGCCATTGCACCCGCGGCGGACGCAGACACAATCCTTTTCCTCCGTCGGTGAGCACACGCTGCGGCCTCCCCATGCCCGCGAAGAGCATCAAGCTTTACTGGAACGAGAAGCTGATCAACAACGGGGACGTGCTCACGGTACTCTTCGGCGAGAGGAAGGAGACCATCGACGCCGCGAAGACGCTCATCGCCAGGATGAAATCGGGTGCAAACCTCTCCATGACCAAGCGCGAGATGAGGTTCTTCGCCAAGGACCTCGAGGCGGGGAAGCTCGGGGTAAAGTACAGTTACCACAACTTCTACGTCAAGCTCCTTAGGAAGCTGCTAGACATGGGCTTCGTCGAGAGGGACGTCCTCGTGTGGAACGACAAGCGGAAGAAGACCCAGGCGGTCTACCAGCTGAAGCTGCAGTCCATCCCCGAGAGGGGGCCCCAGAGCGGGTTCGTGAAGCAGACCTGGCAGCTCGCCAAGGGCTGGAACGACATCGTCAAGGCATGAAGCGCTGAGACGGCGCATCCCGCACGCGACGCATAAATAACGAAAGACGGGTCGAGGAACCTGGTTTGGAGAGCGGTGGCGCGGAAGCGCAGGCAAAGGCGGTCCTGGGGCCGAAGATCACGGTCAGGCCTGAGGACTTTGTAAGGATAGTGTCCCAGATGGACAGGCCGGTGGTAGTGATAAACAACCCCGGGACCTTCGGGCTGAGCAAGACCTGGCAGTACCTCACCAGCTACAAGGGGTTCCTCTTCCACACCATCTCAAAGAAAGAGCTCGCTTTCGACAACTGCGAGATCTTCGAGGCCAAGAAGATAACCTGAACGTCCCCGCGCGCCCGTTCGCGCCCCGGTAAGTGATTCCCATTACTATCCGGGGCCGGACTGCTCCCCACAGGCCCAGAATTGTCGTAAAACGTGTTTTTGTGCCAAACATGCTTATATAAAGAAGGGGTGGACTCGGCTGGTCTCATGGAGGATAGTTTCGCCCCCGCGAAGAGAAAGACTGAGAACCGATCGTTCCGTATCGACTCAGGCACACTAACGGGGCTCGAGGAAGAGGCATCGAGGAAGAAGGTCAGCGTCAATACTCTGGTAAACCAGCTTCTCGCCGACTACATCGACGTCGGCCGGCACCGCAAGCGGCTAGGAACCGTAAGCCTGAGCGTGAGCGCGTTCGAGCACATCCTTGCCACCGCGTCCGACGACGACATCACTAAGGCTGGGGGGCTCTCGGGGCACAGCGTACCCAAGGCTTACGCCCTGAGCAAGTGGGGCGTGGAGTCGGTCCAGAACGTGCTCAGCTTCATCCGGGAGAACGCATCGATCACCGGGCTCTACGACTACAGTGAATCGCCCTCCTCGCCCAAGACGATCACACTTACACACTCGTTCGGGAAGAAGTGGTCGCTCTATCTTTCAAGCTTCTTCGTAG
>JBEKFK010000270.1:0-2654 GCA_050013375.1 Nitrososphaerales archaeon
ACACGGTCGCGAGGATTCTGGAGATCATAGGAAGGGACGGAATTTTTGCCGAGTACACGCGGCACGACATTTCCCACATCAACAAGCTTCTCGAAATGCTGGACTGGCTGGTCCCGCCCGCAACGCTGCACAAGATGACGACAGGGGACTGCCTGATGGTTACGCTAGCAATCTACTTCCACGACCTCGGAATGGCGGTCACCCGGGACGAATTCGATCGACGGAATGAGTCGGCCTTCCCGGAATTCAGGGAGAAGGTGCTGTTCGGCGGCAGCGAGGGCGCGGACTATCGGGAAAAAGCAAGCAGGATGACGACTGACCAAGCCGAGAGATTTCTGTACCAAGAATTCGTCCGTGAGCACCACGCCGAACGCATTAGGGCGTGGGTAGTCGGCAAAGCCCCCAAGCGGCTCGGCGCGGCGGACAAAGTTGCGCAAGAGCTAGAAAAGCTTCTCGACGGCCTCGGAGAGAAGTTCAGGCGGGATCTCGGCATCGTCTGCGAGAGCCACCATCTCGACGATCTTGGCAACCTCGAGAAATACAAACCCTCGCAACCATATGGCTCGAGCCCCGAAGAGACGGTGAACCTGCAATACTCCGCCCTCCTCTTAAGGACAGCGGATCTGCTGCACGTCACAAAGGACCGGGCACCCTCAGTCAGCTTCAGGGTCATTAACCCCTCGGATCCTAAAAGCATAGAAGAGTGGCACAAGCAGATGGCTGTGACGACCGTCAGGCCGAAACCGGGACTGGATAAAGAGGGTAACGTCGACCCGACGGCGCCGACAGACACAGTCGAGGTGCACGGATACTTCACCGAGCCCGAGGGTTTCTTCTCGCTCACAGCGTACCTCAGCTACGCGAGAAAAGAGCTACAGAGAAGCAACGAGTGGGCCCAGACCGCGAGAAAGAAGAAGGGCTCCGCCTATGAGTTCCCATGGCGAGATATTGACGACTCCAACTGCGAGGCAGAAGGCTTCATTAATAAGCAGTTTGAGTTCACGCTAGACCAAGCCAAGGTTCTCGACCTCCTCACCGGCCACCGGCTGTATAACGACACAACTGTAGTGCTGCGCGAGCTCGTCCAGAACTCCCTCGATGCGATCCGCCTGCAGTGGGAGGGCGTGACGGGGCTAATAGAGGACGGCGAAGTGAGGATAATCTGGGATACACGGGAACGATCACTTACTGTCGAGGACAACGGAACGGGGATGACGCAGGACACCATTGACAAGCACTTCCTGAAAGTAGGGTCATCTCTTTACCAAGATGACAACTTCAAGAAACAACATCCAGAATTCAGCGCGATCAGCAAATTTGGCATCGGAGTACTTTCCACGTTCATGGTCTCCGACGACGTCGAGGTCACAACGTGCCACCCCGACGACGATCAAAGCAGGAGACTCAGCCTGAGAAATCTGCATGGCAAGTACCTCATCCGCCTTCTAGACAAAGAGTCCGCGGGCCTTCCCCCGCAAATCCTCCCGCATGGAACACAAGTCAAACTGAAGGTGCGATCAAGCGCTGACCTGGAGGACGTCCTGGACGTCGTTCGCCGCTGGATACTCTTCCCCAGATGCAGGGTTACCGTTTCGGTTGACGGGGCGTCACCAGTCCGCGTCGGTTTCGCGGACCCGCAGGCCGCCCTTCGCGACGCGCTGCCCGAGTCCGCCGTCGCAGTGGATAAGAACCTCGAGACCGTCCCTAAACAAGGCGACGTGAGGATAGAACAGAAGAGCAAAGGGGGGGTGACGGTCGCCTACGCTTTGCGCTGGTCGTCCTATTTTCGGGAGTGGGAGTTCCTACCAACCCACCTATATCTTCAGCAGAACGGCACGACAAAATTCGCTGGCACCTGCATTGAGGGCGTGCGGGTCGACTTCGCGTCCCCAGGTTTCGAACAGGGATACCCCGTGCTCGCGATGGCCAATTCAGTTGGACAAGCGGCGCCCAAAACGAATGTTGCGAGGCTGGGTATAGAGGCGACGGCCGAGCGCAAGCTTCTGATGTCAAACATCTATGGCATCTACTGCCAGTACATAGCTGGCGAGATCGAGGCGCTCCAGAAGGAGCGCTGCTTCTCGCTGACCTGGGCCCTCGGGGAAGCGCCGTGGCTGATGGCGCCCCTGTTCGCGGATCACACTGGGGGCCGCAATACGAGGCCGGTCGACGTTGATGCCCTGCTCAAGGCCTTCGCGGACGTTCCCTTTGTCGCCCTAGAAGAGGACGGGCTGAGGTCTGGCTTATCGGCGCACCAGCTTTCGAAGCGGGCGTTCTTTTGGACCGTCGATAGTGCATTCTTTGAATCGGCGGAGAAGCTAATCCGCGAGGTCCCTACCGCCACCGCGATCTCTAAATTGTCGGGAGGACTCGGCGCGGGGGCATTCCAGATGCCCCAAGGTCCTTATCTGGCAGCCCCTCCGCGCCACAGAATCGGGCAACAACTGATATTCGGGCAGTCGGAGGTGGACGGGATAGTGATTCGCAGGGACCAACGCCGTCTGGACATGCGATGGGCGAAAAAAAGCAACCCGCCGCGATGGCACGAGGCGATGCCCCTAGGCAGCGACCTCAGGGACTTAGGGCAAAGAATCTTCCTAGAGCTCCGCGGACGAGAGAATGTCGAGGTCTATGTGGCGCGCGGTGCCGTTGAG
>JBEKFK010000271.1:0-2654 GCA_050013375.1 Nitrososphaerales archaeon
TCTTCAGCAGACGCAGATAGATGTCCTCGAGCGTGGGCCTGAGCTCTGTGACGAACCTCACGTCCCCCCCTGCCCCGACCACGGCGCGGACGATCGAAGGGTTCTCCTTCTCTGGGTCAGCGACGTCGACCACGATCTTCGTCTCGCCAACAGTCTCGATGTTCCGCACTCCGATGCCCCTGACCGCCGAGAGTATCGCTTCGTTGACCGCGCCGAGGTGGAGGACGGTCTTCCGGCCCCAGAGCGAGGCGCGGAGCTGCTCGGGTGACCCGACCGCGATGAGCGAGGTCTTCAGTATCCCGATGCGGTCACAGACCCTCTGTGCTTCATCCAGGTTGTGCGTGTTGAGGAATATCGTCCGCTTCTCCTTCTTGAGCTCGAAGATGAAGTCCCTGACGGTCTTCGCGGACTCAGGGTCGAGGTTGGCCGTCGGCTCGTCGAGGAAGAGCACCTGCGGGTCGTGGATCAGCGAGCGGGCTATCGCAACCTTCTGCTTCATCCCCTTCGAGAATGTCCCAACCAGGTCGTCCCTCCTCTCCCACAGCCCGAGCATCCTGAGCAGGCGCTCCGCCCGCTCCCGGATCTGCTGCTTCGTACACCGGTAGAGCTGCCCGTAAAAGTCGAGGTTCCTGTAGGCCGTGAGGTCCTCGTAGAGACCGACGTTCTCCGGGAGGATGCCGACCATCTGGCGGATCTTCAGCTGGTCCTCGCTGCGTCCGATACTGAGGCCCCCGATCGTCGCGTCGCCGCCGGTCTTCGATATGAGGCAGCAGAGCATCCTGACCGTGGTCGTCTTCCCCGCCCCGTTGGGCCCGAGGAAGCCGAAGACCTCGCCCTCCTCGACCTGCATGGTCAGCCCTTGGACAGCGGTAACACCGCCGAACTTCTTGGTGAGGCCCTCCGCCTCGATCATCGCTGCCAAAATCGCGAGTAAGCCTAGGCCGAGGTGTCGCTCGTGTCCTCGTACTTCGAGTCGTCCACCCGCTTCTGCTTCAGCTCCTCGTCACTCAGAGGCTCCGTGGGCGCTCCACCTTCCTTCTCCTCCGGTGGCCAGGTTATCGGGTCGGTCACGAAGTTGTTCATCATGCTCCTCTTGCCGCACGCCGGACACTTGGTCAGCCTGTAGGGACCGACATGCAGCACGCTCAGACCCATCTTGATGTCGAAGACGGCCCCGCACTTCGGGCACTTCCCCCTCATGGACTGCGCCCTTCTGCTGGGTTACTAATCCATTTCGAATCCAGACGGAGCTCCTCCGAGCCGTTGAAAGATGGCAGCGGGACGGGATGATGAGTTCCATAATGCTCCCTAGACCTCTGCCGGCCCCCAGACCCGCGGACGTTGGGGGGGAGCCATAATAAGCGGCCGTGGATGGCATCCCGTCATCGTGGACCCCCGACCCCGGAAAGAGAAGACGGACTCCAAGCTGAAGGTCAGTGCAGCAAGAATAGCGAGCGCCATCATCGACTGCGATTCATCGATTCTCAGCCTACTCGTCGTCAATCAGGCGGGAGAAGTCCTCGCAGTCGGGAGGTCGAAGCGACTAGCCAAGGACGACTACCTCGACGACGGACTCGTCCCGAAGCTCGGGGTCCTGGCCAAGGTGATCATCGGAGCCGCGGACAACGAAGCCGGCCTGTTCGGGGACATGGAGTTCCTGATAGGGGCCTTCAAGAAGCAGAAGATCGTGTTCATAGACCTCCCCGAGAAGAAGCTGACCCTCGCGCTGAGGATGTCCAGGTCAGTCATCGCGGAGTACGTCTGCAACAAGATCCTGAAGATAGTGTCAGAGACCGACTGAAGCGCCGGTACGTCTGACCTACCAGGCCTTGGTGCCCCAGCCGGACGAAGAACCCGGAGGCAGGCGAGATGGTCGACCCGGGGCTCAGGACCAGAACCTTCGCGGCTGCTTCGGCGCGAACCGGCCGTCGTCCAGCTCGTCCTCGAAGATCAGCGCCTCGCAGACCTTGCACTCGAACGCCCTTCTCCCCGACTTCTTTCCCTCAAGCGCCGAGAGCCTGTCCGCCCACCCCTGCTCCACGTCGGAGACCGGGCGGTGACAGAGCTCGCAGCGGATTCCCATTTTTAAGCGCTGACCCCCCTCGCTTCTAAGTGTTCCCTCGGCAGGCATCGGTAGGCATCGGCAAGCGTCCGTCAAGCTGTCGGAAGTTCGACAATGCAGCCGAGTTGTGGGGACGGTCTCCATCCTCGATGGCGATCCGAGAGCACAGGCCGTCGGCGGGGAGGCAGAATGCGGTGCCTTTAACAACACCCGGGGGCCGCATGTACTCCATGACCGAAGTCATCACGGGTCTGCATGCTGTGACGCTCCACGTACGGGACATACAGAAGGCCAGGACGTTTTACCGTGACGTCCTAGGCCTGCGCGAACTTAGCTTCAACGAGAAGGCTAGCCGCGCAGCCTTCGCGCTGCCGGGTTCGTCGACCATGCTTACGATGCACATCCAGGCACCCGGGGAAGAAGGCAGAGACCCCGGCACGGTCTCGGGCATAATATTCGCCCATCCCGACCCGGTCGCGGCGTGTGAGGAGTTCAAGCGAAGGGGCGGTACGGTTACGGTCGAGCCGAACCTGGTGGAGGTCCTAGGCGCCAAGTTCTACCGAGCCGTGATAGCGGACCCCGACGGGAACGA
>JBEKFK010000272.1:0-2651 GCA_050013375.1 Nitrososphaerales archaeon
CCATGGGCTGCATCCGCAGAGCAGCCATCTCGACGCGCCGATGCCGCTCGTGCTCGGCCAGGAGCATGTCGAGGTAGGTGCTGCCCGGGCCCTTGGCTTGGCCCTCCGGGGCGGGCTGCGGCGTGGGAGGAATCTCCCCGGGAACCTGGGGCGTGGCCTTCTGCAGGACGCCACCCTTGGGCGTGATGATGAGAACGTAGGCCAGATCAGAGGGATCGTAGAGGACCTTGACCTTGCGCCCGCGCAGTTCCGAGGAGACGAGGTAGCGGATGCCTGCAACCTCCACCGTGGACCATGACCGGTGGACCGTCCGGACCACCTGAATGCGCAGGTATTCCTCGATGGTCTCCAGGGGCGGCGCGGGCCGGCCGGCGGCCGGAGTGCCGGTGAGCCGCTCCGCGGGGCTCTGCCCCGTCTCCGAGTGGACATCCCGGTGGTAGGACTCGCCGAGCCAGGCCAGGAACCAGGCGTTCAGTTCCTCGAGGGTGGGCGTCGTTGCCCGGAGGCCCACC
The DNA here is from genome assembly GCA_050013375.1 of Nitrososphaerales archaeon. Lineage (GTDB taxonomy): Archaea > Thermoproteota > Nitrososphaeria > Nitrososphaerales > Gagatemarchaeaceae > Gagatemarchaeum. The sequence goes on from JBEKFK010000272.1 coordinate 513, forward strand.
TCGTACTCGAACTGCTCGGCAAGCGTCCTGTTGAACCTTTCTATGGCACCACGGCTCTCGGCCACGTAGGGCTTGGAGTGGACCAGGTGGATGCCCATGGCCGCGCACCCCGTCTCCAGGCGGAGACTGCGGTAGGCCGCCCCGTTGTCGAGATAGAGCTTCACGCAAAGGCCGTGGAGGCAAAGGAGCCGGCGGAGCCCGAACCGCAGGGCGGCGAAGTCCTCCGTGAGGAAGTAGCGGCCCTCGAGGATGGCGCGGCTGTGGTGGTCAATGAAGCCGCTGAATTTGGCCCGTTTGACCTGCCCGCCGTCCAGGACGTACGGGCCATGGTGGAAGTCGGTGATGACCAATTCCATGGGCGCGTCGGTGCGGATGAGGCGATGGACCTTTTTCGCCAGGGTGCCCTGGCGCTTGCGAGACATGTTGAGCTGGTCGAGATGGCGGTCCAAGGTGGCGCGGGCGACCTCACCTGGCTGGATCAGCTGCTCGAGGACCATGGTTTTGAGCAGGGTCCGGGTCGAGCGGCAGGGTCCCGCCTTGCGCAGCGCCACAGCGCGATTCAGGACCGCTTGGGGAAAGGCCCGCAGGGCACCTTTGTCCCGGCGAGGCCGGGGCTGGAGGGCCTGGAAACCCCCACCACGATGGAGGGAGAGCCACCTCCATAGGGTGGCCAGGGAGACCCGCACCTCGCGCCCATCGGGATCTCTATGGGGCGCGGAGGCGACCTCCTGGAGTTCAGCGGACACGCCTTCGCCCTCCGCTTCGAGGGCGGTGGCGAGGAGGTGATAGCGGAAGGCGGCAATGGCGAGGGCTCGATCGTCTGGGTGGCTCATGGGTCCAACTTACCCGTCAGGGTGGAGGCCATAGAAATGCAACGGCGGGTATGAACCAATCAATAGGCACACGCGGCGGAAGCGGTCGAACTGGTGGCGCAGAAGGGCGCCCAGCCCTGGCCCCTGCTCCAGCGGGACGCCCTGGTCCCGGCACAGCCGTGCGAGCCACTCGAACAGGGTGAGCAGGCTCTTGACCCGGGGCAGCTGGGACATCCAGAGGGCCGCCCCAGCGACGGGAGGATCAGGCACCTGTTCAGCCCTGCCAACCGGAGGTGGCATGCCAGACGGGTCCTGGAGCCAGCAGGCCCCAACCAGATTCTCCACCGTCGTGAGCCCGCCGATCCACACAACCCATCGGGCCAGCGTCCGCACGGAGCAACCCCATCGCTCTGCCACGAGGGCCAGGGAGACCTCGCCGCGAACCAGGAATTCGGCCGTGGCAGAGGCAGCCACGGACGGAGGGAACGTACGGTGGGGGTACCCCTGGCCCTCATAGCTGGTCCAACTGCGCATGGGGCAGTCGGGGTTGCGACACCGGGCCCGCGGCCTCCAGAGGCCTTCCGTCCATTCCAGGCTTCCGTCCAACGCCACTTTTGCCTGCCGCTTTATGAAGCGCCAGCCGTCTCCACATCCCGGACGGTGACAAAAGGGACAGGGAGGAGCAGGTTCCTGCTTGCGTTGGGCGCGGCTTGGGGCACAATCCATGGACGAGCCTCCAGGGCACGTCCATGCGGGTTAGGGCCTCAGAAACCGTACCGTCTGAACGTGGGGAGGCTCCCTTTTTACCCGATCCTTGACGTTCGGCCAAGTCCTGCCGCGCTATCGCTTGCCTGCCATGTAGTCAACCAAGGGCCCTACGGGCCCGTGGTTGCCTCCACGGCGTTTCCTCTCTGCCCTCGCCGGGCGGGCTTCAAGACCGCCCTACGTTGGTTCACTCTCACTCAAATAGGGCGGATTACTCTCAGATAGCATGAGCCTTAATAGCCAGGCGGGTCTGGTAGGTCCGCATCATCTCAGGATCGGCTTCGGCGCTTGGACCAGAACCCACTGTGTGGATCGTGCATCCAAGGAAAAGGATTCGAAGGAGGCCCTTGGCTGGCGAATCGTCTCTCCTTGGCCTCCATTAACCACTTGTTGCCTCCCCTGGAACAGGCGCCCCCCCCCGTTGGCTGGCCGGGCGGCCTGAGAAGAATTGGATGCCAGAGGGGGTGGTTTCGTTCCAGGGTGCCTATGCTTCAAATCGTGGGAAATGGAAATCAATATTTCGATATACCTATCTATGGATTACGGAACAGTTCACGACCCT
>JBEKFK010000273.1:0-2644 GCA_050013375.1 Nitrososphaerales archaeon
GAGATTCACCGCCCCGGTAAACCCCGGTTGGATCTCGACCGAGAACACCCTCGTCGCCATGACGGGCGAGTTCAGACCTGCCGTTGAGCAGTTGAGCTCGCTGGTCTTTGTGGCACTGAATGTGCTCTACTTCCGGATGATCTACCGGGACAGAGGATCGGCCAGTCAGGCAGTCGACCCTCGGCCGGCCGGCGAGAAGCGCGAGTAGACGTCCCACCTCGTGTGGCGGAGGCTCGGGAGGACCTTCCTCACGCGCGTGACCCGGTCCGTATCTATCTCGGTCACCGCGACGCCCTCCTGCTCGCCTGCGTCGCAGATCGAGACGCCGAACGGGTCGACCACGAGGCTCCGACCGGTGAAGATGCGCCCAGTCTGGGAAGCAACGACCACGAAGACGGTGTTCTCGAGGGCCCTCGCCCTAGCGAGGAGTTGCAGGTGATCTTCCTTCATCCGACCAGCCAGCCAGGCGGTCGGGACGACTATGACCTTCGCCCCCTGGAGGGCCAGGATCCGTGCCATCTCCGGGAATCGGAGCTCGTAGCAGGTCATCATCCCCATCTTCCCCAGCCTGGTCTTGAACGCACCCTCCAGCGCGGGGGCCGGCTCGAACCTGCTCGACTCCTTGTAGCCGAACGCATCAAAGAGCTGGAGCTTCCTGTGGGTGGAGACGATAGTCCCGTCAGGCCCGATCATTACCACTGTGTTGTATACCCTGTCCCTCCTCTCAGACTTCTCAAGGATTCCCGCTACCACGTGGACCCTCCGCTTTCTCGCCTCCGACGCCAGGCGCGAGATGAACTCCCCGTTGACTTCCTCCGCGAGTCCGACGTACCTCGAAGCCGGGGCTTCGATTGGCACGTAAGCCATGAACTGCTCAGGGAGGACGATCAGATCGGCGCCCCCGTCGGAGGCGCTCCGGATGAGCTCCACTCCCCTCCTCAGGTTTACCTCCTTCCGCTCGGCCGCCGAGACCTGGGCGAGCGCAACCCTGAACTTCAACGACATGAGGACCCCTCGAGCCGTTATAAGGCTGAAGAGCGGTCCGGCGTCTAGATTTTTGCCTTCTCGAGAAGGGCTATCCGAGCCGCCGCGAGCCTGGCCACCGGAATCCTGAATGCCGAGGCCGAGACGTAGTCGAGTCCCGCCTTGTGGCACAGGTAGATCGAGCGCGGATCCCCGCCGTGCTCTCCGCATATCCCAACCTCGAGGTCGGGCCTGGTCTTCCTGCCGGACTCCACGGCCATCCGAACAAGACTGCCGACACCCTTGTCGTCGAGAGTCTCGAAGGGGTTGTCGGCGAGGACCCCCCTCTCGAGATAGAAGGGCAGGAACTTCGCCTCTGCGTCCTCCCTGCTGAAGCTGAACGTGGCCTGGCTGAGGTCGTTGGTGCCGAACGAGAAGAACTCAGCGTACTTGGCTATCTCGTCGGCGTCGAGTGCGGCCCTCACGGTCTCGATCATCGTACCGAACTTGATGTCCAGCTTCACACCCTGTTCAGCTTCGACGCGGGCCCGGATCTTCTCGAACTGCTCCCGGACTAGCTTGACCTCCTGATAGGCCGCGACCTGGGGTGTCATGACCTTGGGCTTCACGTCGACCCCCGCCTTGACCAGATCAGCCGTCGCCTCCATCACCGCGGTCATCTGCATCTCATAGATCTCCGGATGGGTGAGCCCGAGCCTCACGCCCCTGTGGCCGAGCATCGGGTTCGCCTCCGAGAGCTGTCGCGCCTTGTCCAGCATCCTCTTTGCTTCCATCAGCTGTTTCTCGTCCCCGTACCGCTCCAACTTCTTCACCTGCTCGAGCAGGTCCTCGAAGCGAGGGAGGAACTCGTGAAGTGGGGGGTCCAGGAGTCTGATGATGACCGGGAGGCCGCTCATCTCATTCAGGATCTTCTTCACGTCTTCCTTCTGCAGCGGCCTGAGTTTCTCGAGGTACGACCTCCTCTCGTCCTCGCTCGCGGCCATTATCATCGAGACGACAAGAGGGAGCCTCTCCTCTGCGTTGAACATCCTCTCGGTCCTCGCCAGGCCTATCCCCTCGGCGCCCATCTTCCGAGCCCTCGCAGCCGCCTCGGGCGTGTCTGCGTTCGCCCAGATTCCCAGTTTCTTGGTCTCGTCGGCCCAGGTCAGCAGCTCGAAGACCTCGTCCTTCAGCTCTGGCTGGAGGAGAGGGACGATGCCCAGGTACACGTTCCCGGTCGAACCGTCGATGGTGATCGTCTCACCCTGGGTGATCGTGGTACCGTCGACCCTAAGGAGTCTGCTCTGGGGGTAGATGCTCAGCGACGCGCAGCCCACGATGCAGGGCTTCCCGATACCCCTCGCCACTACAGCGGCGTGTGACGTCTTTCCCCCTCTGCTCGTCAGTATCCCCTGCGCGACGAAGAACCCGTGGACGTCCTCGGGCTTGGTCTCCTCTCTCACGAGGATCACCTTCTCTCCGTTCTTGGTCGCGGTGACCGCGGTATCGGCGTCGAAGACCACCTTGCCCGAGGCGGCCCCCGGAGCCGCCGGGACGCCCACGGCGAACGGCAAGATCCTGTTGCTAGCGTCGACGCGGGGATGGAGGAGGAGCTCCAGTTGCTCGGGGGAGATCCTAAGGAGAGCTTCCTGTTTTGAGATTACTCCTTCGTGAACCATGT
>JBEKFK010000274.1:0-2634 GCA_050013375.1 Nitrososphaerales archaeon
CGGGTGAAGATCCTCCTCCGCAGGTCCGAGAGGCTCGTCGAGACGAGGATTATCCCCACGATGATCGCCGCGAGTGCGACGATCGCACCGAAGGAGAACGTCACTCCGAGGAAGACCACGGACAGTGCCACTGAGAAGGCGGGGAACGAGTTCACTATCGGGGCGGTCAGCGAGAGCATACCCCTGTTGTATGCCCGGTAGAGCGAAGCGAAGGAGAGGAACGTCGTGGCCGCTATCAGGACGAGGACGGCAGCATAGAGGGCCGAGATTGCGAAGCTCGACTTTAGGAAGAACGCCGGGATGAGCGCGCCCAGCCCGCTGAGAGTCAGGATGTAGACCGTTGTCCTGTAGGGTCCTATCTTGGTCGTTACCCCCTTGGAGAGGAAGTCCGAGGTGCCGAACGAGAAGGCCATCACGATGCCGAGGAGGAAGGGTGTGATGTTCAATGCAATCGGTCTAACGGAACGTTCTCCGTGTTCCTCCGTGCCTCCGGCACCCAGTTATTATCGATTCATCGGCCCGGCAAGAGAAACCGCGATGGGTCGGGCTGCAAACCCGTTGAAACCTCGCGGTCCGTGCGTTTTCAACCTAAAGAAGGCCCTTCAGGAATTCGGCGATCGACTCAGCACCGTGGTACAGCCGCGGCTCTGCCCTCCGGCCGAGGTATCTGGGGATTAGGGTGTCAAGATGGTCGAGGTCACCGTATCCGAACCCAAGTGCGGACGCGTTCCTCTCCTGTTCTGAGTGGTGCCTTATCGGTATGGCAATGATCGGCGAACCGAAGCTTACCGCCTCGTCGATCGTGCTCTTTCCGGCCGTCGATATGACCAGGTCGGCGGCCGCCACGAAGTCCTGGTTATCCCGCTCGAGGCCCAGGTATCGCACCCGGTCCCTTGGAGGCCCTGCGGAGAGGCCCGTAACCACGAGCGCGACGTCATCGAGGCCCTCTACGGCCCTTGCCACCCGGTCGAGGAGGAACCCGCCTATCCCGCTCCCGCTCGCGCTCAGCAGGACCATCCTCTCATCCCTGCCCAGCCCGAGGGCTGCCCTCACCTCATCCCTCGTCTTCGTCGTGTCCCGGACGACGGGCGAGACGAAGTGTACGTTCCCGTGGTTCTCCCCCAAGTCCGGCACGAGGATGCTCGAGGCCCGGCCCTGGAGGGCGGTGTACCACGCGGCGACCTTCTTCTCCACGTAGCGTGAGAACCAGCCTGTCGCGAACCCGAGCTCGAGCTCGTCCGAGATCATGGCGTGCGGTATCCCCTCCTCGATGGCGATCGAGACGGAGGAGAACTCCTCGTCCCCGGCTATGACCGCAGGCTTCATCTCGGCGACCAGGGCCTCCATCCTCGACTTTGTGGAACGGTAGCCCGACCAGTACCGCATATACCAAATCGCGGGGTACCTCATCACCCCGTCCCTCTCCGAGGGCGTCGGCGCTGCGACGATGGGGCGGACACTGAACCCGTAGGAGGATAGGAAACCGGCGGCGTTCCCCCCGGTCGCGAAGACCGGCTCGAGGCCAGCCTGCCTGAGCTTCAGCCCGACTGCGGCCGCCCTCGACGCGTGACCCAGGCCGATGGGGCTCACCCCATAGAGTATCTCGGTCAAGCGACGCCGCTACCCCGGCGCGTGTAATAAAATCAGCCTCCCGCACCGGTCCGGTCGGTCGCGGAAGCGATAAGTAAAGCCGGGACTCAGGAAGTGAGGATGAAGACCAGTTTCATCTACACCGGAATCAGGGTGAAGGACATGAAGGAGTCCATCGACTTCTACACGAAGGTCCTGGGCATGAAGCTCGTCGGGAAGAGCAAGATCCCCATCGCGAAGGGCGAGGTCGCGAACCTGATCACCGAGGGCGGCGAGTTCTCCCTGGAGCTGAATCACTACAGCAAGGCCAGCAAGTACGACTCGAGGTACACCGTCGGGGAGGGGCTGGACCACCTGGCGTTCGGGGTCGACGATCTCGACGGGCTGATAGAGAAGGCGAGGAAGATGGGTCACCCGGTCGTCGCCGAGATGAAGACGGAGAAGAGCAGGTGGGTCTACATCAAGGACCCCAACGGCATCTGGATCGAGCTCTGCCAGACCTAGCCCGCTGAGCGCCCGGCATCCGCGGGTCACCCCACGGAGATGTGGAAGAGGATGTGGATCACGGTCCCCAGCACGTAGAGCGCGACGGTCGCGCCGAGCATTATCCCCGTCAGCTCCGCGAAGTCCCGCGTGAAGGGCTTCCTGGAGAGCACCGAGCTGTAGAAGCTGATGAAGGCTATCAGCAGGACGGCGAAGACCAGCGAGGTCCCGAGGGCCCAGGCCATCACGTCGGTCAGGAAGTACGGGCTCGCGAGTATCAGGGCCGTGGCGAAGTACGAGACCCCGGTGTAGGCCGCCGACCGGCTGGCGGACCCCTCGAAGCCCTGCTTGGCCTGCGCGTAGGCGGCCGAGGACATGGCGAGCGACGCCGCAGCCCCGGCCACGACCCCGGCGAGGCCTGCGAGGCGCGTGGAGTCGTAGATCCCTAGGGAGCCCGCATGGATACCGGCTATCTCCACGACCGCGTCGGCCAGTCCGAGCACGACGAACGAGATGTACCTGACCGCGCTCCCCTCGGTCTTCTTCTCGAACTCCTTCTCG
>JBEKFK010000275.1:0-2633 GCA_050013375.1 Nitrososphaerales archaeon
CTGCCGACGCCGTGGCGTACTCCCCCTCGAGTTCAACAACGGTTCCCTCGTCGTCGCCATCTCGGATCCGCGCGATATCCAGACGTTCGACGATCTCCACTCGCTCGTGGACGTGCCGTTCATCGCAGTCGTGGCCGCGCGCGGCGAGCTGCGCAAGGCCATCGAGTCCGGCTATTCGAGCCGGCTGCTCGATGACGTCCAGCCTTCGGAGGACCATGGGTCCGACATGCCCGAGGATGACGCCCTTACCGACGCTGATTCGTCCGGCCAGGGCACCATCGATCCGAACCAGGGGCCCGTCATCGACTTCGTGAACCAGGTCCTGATACGCGCCGTGGGCGAACGGGCCTCCGACGTGCACATCGAGCCGACACGGGACGGCTTGCGGATCAGGTTCCGTGTCGACGGCATGCTCCACGACGCAATGAGCGCGCCTCCCTCGTTCCGGCTCGGGGTCGTGAGCAGGATCAAAGTCATGACGGACATGGACATCGCTGAACACCGGCGGCCCCAGGACGGCCGGACGTCGATGACCATCCGGGGCCTGGCTGTCGACATCAGAGCGGCGAGCATTCCCACCATCAACGGGGAGGCGCTCGTGCTCCGTATCCTCGTCCGGGACGCAGGCCTGCTCGATATAGATTCGCTCGGCTTCCTCCCCGAGTCGTTGCGCCTGTTCAGGGATTCATTCCGGAAGGCGTGGGGAATGGTGCTGGTCACGGGACCGACCGGCTCAGGCAAGTCGACCACCCTGTATGCGGCGATCAACGAGTTGAACGAACCCAGCCGGAACACGATCACCGTCGAGGACCCGATCGAGTACCGGGTTGCCGGCATCAAACAGACCCAGGTGAACGCCAAGTCGGGGTACACCTTCGCCACCGGGTTGCGTGCCGCGATGCGGACCGATCCCGACATCATCCTCGTCGGGGAGATCCGGGATCTCGAAACCGCCCGGATCGCCACCGAAGCCGCGCTGACCGGGCATCTGGTCCTGTCGACTCTCCACGCCAACGATGCCGCTTCGAGCACCACACGTCTGATCGACATGGGGCTCGGGCCGTATCTGGTGACCTCCGCGCTGGGATGCGTCGTCGCCCAGCGCCTGGTGCGACGCCTCTGTGGCCGCTGCAAGTCGGCCGACACCGCAACCTCCGAGGAGTTGTTGGAGCTGGAGGCCATGTCACTTATCGATAGCCGCGACGCCCAGGCGCCCATGTTCCGGGCCGTCGGCTGCGAGCAGTGCCGGCGGACGGGCTACCGGGGAAGGCTGGCCATCCATGAGGTCATGGTGATGAACGACGAGCTCCGCACCCTCGTGCTGCAGCGGGCCCCGGCCGAGGCCGTGGCCCGGGCCGCGGTCGCCGGCGGGATGCAGACACTGCAGATGGACGCGTTCGTGAAGGTGCAAGAGGGAGAGACGACCCTCGACGAGCTGAAGCGCATCCTCGTCTAGGAACTTCGACCTGAAAAAGTAGGCATAGCTACTCGCGATTCGCACCCAGACCACGGTGGCGCCCGCCAACGTCGCCTACCCGACGGACTCGGGTCTGATGGCCAGAGGCGTGGCCAAGATGGCCAAAGGCATCTAGAAGTTGAAGGGTGCTGGACTGGCTTCCAAGACCACCTCTCGGGACCCGACCCGGATGATGCGGGCCCAGGCCCAGTCCAGTACGGATCCGGTGCCAATAAGTCAGGTTACCTACAAGTGCGGTTAAAGGATTTCGCAGTTTCATCTGTGATTCTGTCACCATGAAGATCCCTTTGAGTGATGACGACATGTCTCAACCACCGTCGGGAGTGGCCCAAAGCGGGTCGAAATTCCCACGGAGAAGACACCGCGGACGATGGTGGATCCTCTTGTTTGTTACGGTCCTCTTCTTGATAGTCAAGGTGGGTACATGGGCAATCCCGAGAATGGAACCTGCTCAACGTGAGTATCCGTGGTGAGATTACTCAGGTGGTGAGTTCAGGCACGTCGAACTGCATCTCAAGTGAGCGGGACTTGAGGCGTAGACGTCAGTGGATTCTTGTACGGGGATTGCCAGCAGCCTCGGTGTTTGTGCTCGTGGTCTGGCAAATCGTGGCTCTGGCTGACGATGGTGTGGTAGCAGTTCACCACCCGACCGGGGCCGTGATTCTCGCGTGCATTCGCGGATGCCTTTACGCTTGCTTCTTGTCGATTCCCGTAGCAGCATTCCTGCTCCATGATCCGCCTTTGAAGCAGGACCGTCGGACCTTCGTTCGTGCGGCAGGAATCGTCGCCACATTCCTCCTTGTCGCGCTTGGACTCTTCGCTCCTTCGGGCCCCCTTCTCTTGTCGGTATCCGAAAAGATGGAGATCGCGGTGCTGGCTATCACAGTGGCGGCAGTCGCGTTTGCCACATGTGCGATGTGGAGTCTTGGAATGAACTTCTCGTACTGGCCTGAGGCCCGCCAATTGGTGGTCCGCGGTCCGTATCGATTTGTGCGCCATCCCGTCTATTTAGCTGAGATCGTCATGTCGTCAGCCGTCCTCCTGTCAAGCATGCGAGTGACGCTGGTGGTTGGTGAATTCGTTGTGATCATTCTCCAGCTCGTTCGTATCCGAGCAGAGGAAGGACTTCTGGCGGGCACCTTTCCGATCTTCAGGG
>JBEKFK010000276.1:0-2615 GCA_050013375.1 Nitrososphaerales archaeon
GCCGCCACGGCATTTCTGCCCAGCTGCGCGGCATGGGGCTCAAGCCCAAGGAGGAGAGCCTGCGTCTCATCGTAGGGAGGGTCAAAGAGATGGGCGACGGGGGATCCAGCGTGACCGACTCCGACCTCTACCAGATAGCTGTCCAGATCATGGGGGGTGGCAGCGCCGAGAAGAACGAGATCGTCGAGTTGGAGGGACTGGAGGTCGTCACGGGTATCAAGCGGCTCCCGACGGCGACGGTCAAGCTGCTGGTGCGCGGCCACCTCCACGAGGCCACCGAGGTGGGGTCGGGGGCCGTCGACGCGGCTGTGAACGCCATCCAGAAGATATTCAGCAACATCGAGACGGTCCGGCTGAAGAACTACAGGCTGGAGGCCCTGACCGGAGACTCGGGCGCGGTCGCCGACGTGACGGTGGAGGTCGAGGACGACGCCGGGCACACCGCCTCAGGCAGGGGCATGAAGAGGGACATCGTCGTGGCCAGCGTGGAGGCCATCGTCGCCGGCACCAATGCGCTGCTGGCGAAGAAGCAGGACACGGAGAGGATCACGGTCCTCAAGCCGGAGAAGCCGGCGGGGCCCATTGAGGGTTTGTAGTTGGGCTCCACCATCACCGAGAAGATAGTCTCACGGGCCGTGGGGAGGACGGTCAGAGCCGGGGAGCTGATAGAGGCGCTGCCGGTCGACAAGCTGTACTTCAACGAGGTAATCGGGCCTCCCGCAATCCTGAACTTCCAGAAGGACTTCGGGGACGTCTACCAGGACGCAGGGCGGAGGATGGAGGTCTTCGACCCGGCGAGGGTCGCGTTCATGCCCGACCATACGGTGCCGTCGTGCTCGATAATGGTGAGCACCGGGATCAAGCTGATGGCCGACTTCGCCAAACAGCAGCAGATAGCGATGTACAAGGAGGGTGACGGCATCGAGCACACCATCGCCTCGGAGGAGGGGTTCGTCCTGCCCGGGGAGATAGCGGTGGCAACGGACTCGCACACCTGCACCCAGGGTGCCCTCGGGGCGCTCGCCTTTGGGATCGGGACGACGGAGGGAGAGAACCTCCTCGCGACGGGGGAGCTCTACTCGTTCACTGTCCCCGAGACAGTCCGGTTCCACGTCGAGGGGAACCTACAGCTGGGCGTCTATCCCAAGGACCTCGTGCTCCACGTCCTGGGTCTCATGGGCGAGGGAGGATGCTCGAAGAGGGTCGCCGAGTACGAGGGCCCCACCATCTCTTCGATGGAGATGGACGGCCGGTTCACGATCTGTAACCTCTCGGTGGAGATGAGCGCCAGGACCGCCATAGTCAACCCGGACCAGACGACAATGGCCTACGCCAACAACGCTCTCTCGGGGAAGGGCCGGTCTATCAGCGCCGAGCAGACCGCGAGAGTCATGCGGAGCGACGGCGACGCGGGCTACTCCCAGACCGTGAACATCGACGCCTCGGCGATAGAGCCGACCGTCTCGCTGCCCCACTCCCCCGCAAACGCAAGACCTGTGAGCGAGGTGAGCGATCCCATCAACGTGGTCTTCCTCGGCTCATGCGCGAACGCCAGAAGGAGCGATCTGACCGTGGCCGCGAAGATTCTGAAGGGGAGGAAGGTCCACCCAGACACGAACCTGATAGTCATCCCTGCGAGCAGGAAGGTCTACAACTGGGCCATGGACAATGGTATCCTCAACACGATCGCCCAGAGCGGCGCCAACATCGAGTCGTCGAACTGCGGTCCTTGCTTCGGGAAGCACATGGGCATCCTCGCCCCGGGCGACCGGTGCCTCAGCACGAGCAACCGGAACTACAAGGGGCGGATGGGCTCGCCGGAGGCTTTCATCTATCTCGGCTCGCCGGCCGTAGCAGCTGCTACTGCCCTCGAGGGACGGATCGCGGACCCGCGGAAGTACCTGGGTGATTGACCATGGAGCTCAGAGGTAAGGTCGCCAAGAAGTACCAGGACGACATCAACACCGACTACATCATCCCGGCTTACCTGCTCCAGGAGAGCTGGGACAAGCAGTTCTTCGCAGACCATGCCTTCGAGTACTATGACCCGTCGTTCAAGTCCGCCTGCAGGGCCAACAAAGAGAGCATCGTCGTGGCGGGGAACAACTTCGGGTGCGGGAGCTCGAGGGAACAGGCCGTCTACGCGGTGAAGTACAACAACGTGGTTGCCGTCGTGGCACAGTCATTCCCCGACATCTTCTACAGGAACGCGCTAAACAACGGGCTGCTGCCCATCCAGGTCAGCGACACGACCAAGATCGACTCGGGAGACGAGCTCCTGATCGACCTCGACGCCAGAAGCCTCAGGGACCTGACTAAGGGTACGGAGTTCGCCATAGTGGCGACCGACGCGGCGGTGGAGCAGATGAAGAGGGGCGGCTTCCTCGGATACGTCCGAGAACGGCTGAGGCAAAAGCTGAAAGCCCCGGTCCAGTAGCTGCCGGGGTCTTCGCTTGACTACCTACACTATCGCTACGATCGAGGGTGACGGAATCGGACCGGAGATCTCCTCGGTATCGCTCAAGGTCCTCGAGGCTCTCCGTGCTCGCTTCGACCTGAAGTTCGAGTTCAGGCCGGCACCAGCGGGAGACGGGTGCAAGGCCAGGACCGGCGAG
>JBEKFK010000277.1:0-2612 GCA_050013375.1 Nitrososphaerales archaeon
GCATCCAAGATGTCTTGGACATTTTCGAAGAGCTCACGCTATCGAGCGGCTCGTGGCGCCCTGGGTACTCGTCGCCCTTGTGGCGCACGTACCCGAGGTAGTAGCCGCCTCGCAGCAGCTCGGCCAGTTTTTGAGGTGGAGATCGGGCCCGAGCTACATCTCCCAGGCCGGGTGCGCAGGCCTCGGTCTGTCAGTTCCTCGACCAGCGTCTCGAGGCTGTAACTGCCGTTGGCATAGAGCTCGAATGCGCTCTGGACGAGCCCGGATCATTCAAGATCGGGAATGACGATCCCCACATTACGCCCTGGCCTGGTGCGTCCAGCGCTGCAGCGTCGAGACCCCGATGTCGAAGTCGTCCTGCAGGGGTCCCTGGCGTCGCCGGGCGACGGCCACGACGTCCCGCCTGAGCTCCGCCGGGAACCGCTCGGGCATGGCTCGTCCTTCTTGAGTGGCAGATCCTTTCCAAGAGTTGTCAACCAGACCCGCGGCAGACCCCTCCTAGAGGCTGACTTGCCGACTCCGGATGAACCGAGGGGGCCCCTGCATGCGCGAAAAAGAGCGCTATGTGAGATAGCCATCTCCACACAATGGCCGTGTCTCTTCTTTTGGGGACAGGTCCGGCTGTACTTGGGGAAGTGTCACACGAACGGAAGTGCCCGCCGTGGGATCAGTTATCATCTCCACGTTGCCATTGTGGGCAGTCACGATTGCGGCCACAATGGGCAGGCCAAGTCCAGAACCCGGTCGACCCCGACTGGCATCAGCGCGCCAAAACCGATCAAATGCGTGGGCGGCGACCAGCGGTTCCATTCCTGGCCCTTGATCGGCCACTTCCAGCTCCGCATTGTCGCCGACCTGGAGTGCCCGCACCGTGATCGGAGAACTCGGAGGCGTGTGAATAAGAGCGTTGTTGACGAGGTTTCGAACCACCTGCCTCAGTCCTTCAAAGTCTCCCTCGACCGAGCATGGTCCGCCCAACTCGACATCGAGCTGGCGGGAAGGGTTCGTCGCTCCGGTGTCCAAGACTACTTGGTGAATCAAAGCCACCACGTCGATCGGCTCGGCTCGAAGAGGCAAATGCGAATCGAGGCGAGCAAGCAAGAGGAGTTTCTCCACGAGCTCGGCCATTCGAGCTCCTTCTCGACCGATACGGCGCATTGCGTCGTCCAGTTCGTCTCCCTCGCGAAGGTGCCCGGACCTCCAGAGGTCGGCCACGCCCTGGATTGCGGTCACCGGGGACCGCAGCTCGTGCGAAGCGTCGGCTACAAATTGACGCAGATGGCCCTCGATCATGCGCTGCTCGTCGAGCATGACATTGAACGCCTTGACGAGGTGGGCGGCCTCTGTGCGGGGCGCTACCTCAGCCACCCGTCGACCGCGGTCACCCGCCACGATAGCGTCGGCCGCCTCAGCCACCTTTGCGACCGGACGAATGCCGAGGCGCTCGACCCAGAAGGCGGCAGCGGCGAGAACGAGCACGACAAGACACCCCGCCACCAGCACGGCCAGCCTCAAGCGAGCGGTGGTGGCGTCCACCTGAGCGAGAGACACCGCTACGAGCACGCGGCTAGACGACCCTGGAACTGAAGCAAGCACGGCGCGCCAGGCCGTCGACCCAGAGACGGATGCAATGGTCTCCGGCACCAGCTTTCTCTGCACACGGGAACTCAGAGTCGAAGGAACTCGAGGCTCCTGACCGGCTAAGAGTGTCGGGGACAGCACCGCAGTCCGACGACCGTTGGATATCATCGCCACATAGACGTCAGTGACCGCTCTGTCCTGTCGTATGCTCTGAGGGGGTCGATCAATCGGTGATGTCGGGGGTCGACCAAAGCCGGAGGCGACAGGGAACGCCGCGCTCAGACGTTGATCAAGCTGCTGCAGCTCCGATGTCTCTACCGTCCTCACCAGTAGAACGCCGGCCACTGCGATAACTGCCAACAGCGTGCCGCCTGCAATGGCAAGTCGGTTGCGCAACGTCATGTCGGGTTCAGGGCTCGTTCAGCCTGTAGCCCACCCCACGCACCGTGTGGACGAGTCGGGGGCCGAGAGCATCAGTCTTCTTCCGCAATGACGACACGAATGTCTCCACCACGGTGGACTCGCCCTCGAAATCATAGGACCAGACGTGGTCGAGGATTTGGGCCCGGGTTACCACTCGGCCGATGCTCATGAGGAGAAACCGCAGCAGCTTGTACTCTGTTGGAGACAGGTCGATCACCCTGCCGCCGCGTGTGACGATGTGTGCGTCGTCGTCGAGGTGCAAGTCCCCACATTGCATGACGCTTGTCTCCACGAGCTTACCCGACCGTCGCAGAATGCCTCGAACCCGCGCAACAAGCTCCTCGACGCTAAAGGGCTTCGGAAGGTAGTCGTCACCTCCAAGAGTAAGGCCGCGTATCCGGTCCCCGACGCCGTCCCGCGCAGTGAGAAACACCACTGGCAGCCTCGGCTGGATCATCTGCAGTCGCCTGCAGACTTCAAACCCGTCAAGGTCCGGAAGCATCACGTCTAAGACGATGAGGTCTGGGGGTGGGTCGAGTTCTACGGCCTTTAAGGCTTCGCGACCATTTGGCACCGCTACGGATTCGAATCCGGCCAGGTTCAGGGCA
>JBEKFK010000278.1:0-2611 GCA_050013375.1 Nitrososphaerales archaeon
AAGAATCAAGAGAGCATGTCACAGAAGCCCCAGGAGCAGAGGCGTAGCCCGGTATGAGGGCCAGGAACTACGCCAGGATCTTCGGGGTGGTACTGCTGCTCACATCGGTCTGGGAGGTCTACAACCACTACACTGGGGTCTGGTCGCCGTTCCTCTTCCGCCAGAGCGCATTCG
Source organism: Nitrososphaerales archaeon (assembly GCA_050013375.1). Classification (GTDB taxonomy): domain Archaea; phylum Thermoproteota; class Nitrososphaeria; order Nitrososphaerales; family Gagatemarchaeaceae; genus Gagatemarchaeum. The sequence goes on from JBEKFK010000278.1 coordinate 175, forward strand.
ACGGCGACACGGTGATCGCTCTCGTGGGCATCGCACTCGCCTGTATCATGATCATCCCGAGCAAGACCTCCTGGGCCCTGGCCGCCATCGTGTCACTCGTCGCAGGCTTCAAGCTGGTCACGAAGTTCCTGCCGTCCAGCCACCTGAACCTCTACGCGAATCTTGTCGTCGTTCCTGACGTCCTCTGGTGCACCTACCTGATCTTCTGCGCCGTCCTGATGGCCCGGTACAGCGGAAGGATAACGGGGAGAGAAGTGGGCTCCGCTGCATCGGCCCCTGACTGGCAGCTGTCGGCGGCTGTCGCTCCGAGGTCCTCTGAACCGCGGTCGGTCCTGGACTCCGGACCTCGCCAGGTCGCTGTGACCTCTGACGAGTCCTCAGTCTGAGCCTCGGGTCACGCCCCCGGCGCTCCGCGCGATTGGTCTGTCCCGGCTCTTCGGAACGGATTTATCGAAGCGCGACGCGGCTCCGACCCGTGCCCAGCCTCCTGGAAGAGGTCAAGCGGCTTGAACCGAGGATCATAGAGATCAGAAGGACGATACACCAGAAGCCCGAGCTCGCCTACCATGAGACCGCGACGGCCGCCCTGGTCGCCCGCGAGCTCAGGGCGCTTGGCATCGAGGTGAAGACGCGGGTCGGGGGGACCGGGGTCGTCGGAGTCCTAAGGACAGGGAAGAAGGGGAGGGTCGTCGCCCTGAGGGCGGACATGGACGCGCTGCCGCTCCAGGAGAACGTGGACGTCGAGTTCAGGTCGAGGCGGAAGGGCGTGATGCACGCGTGCGGCCACGACACCCACGTCGCGATGCTCCTGGGGGCCGCCATGCTCCTGGTGAAGCACAGGCGCGACCTCTCGGGTGACGTGAAGTTCCTCTTCCAGCCGGCGGAGGAGGAGGGCGGGAGGGGCGGGGCCAGGCCCATGATCGAGGCTGGGGCCTTGGAGGACCCGCACGTCGACAACGTCTTCGGGCTCCACATCTCCGCCGACTTCCCCTCGGGCAGCTTCGGGGTCCGTGGCGGGCCCTTCATGGCTAGGCCCGACTCGCTCCTGATCCGGGTGATCGGGAGGGGCGGGCACGGGGCGGCCCCGCACAAGACGGTGGACCCGGTCTACGTCGCGGCCCAGGTGACCATAGCCCTCCAGGGTGTGTCCTCGAGGATGGTCAACCCCATCAGGCCGTTCGTGATATCGATCTGCAGCATACACGGCGGGACCAAGGACAACATCATCCCTGACGAGGTCGTCCTGGAGGGGACGATGCGCACGCTCGACAGCGGAACCCGCGACAAGGCGATCAGGGACATCCGCCAGGCCGTCGCGTCGACCTGCAGCGCATACGGAGCCAGGTGCGAGGTCGAGTTCAAGAAGGACCCCTACCCCGTGACCTACAACGACGAGAGGGCGGCGGAGAGGGTGATGAAGGTCCTGAAGGGGATCAGAGGCACCAGGACAAGGGTGATGGACCAGAGGCTCGGGGCCGAGGACGTCTCCCGGTTCCTGCGGAAGGCCCCGGGGGTCTTCTACTACCTGGGGACGAACAACCCGGCGAAGGGCTGCGCAGCCCCGAACCACAGTTCGAGGTTCAAGGTGGACGAGGACGTCCTGAAGTACGGGGCGGTCTCCCTCGCGGCTGTGACCCTGGAGTTCTCACGGCCGGCATAGCTCGCATGGTCGTGAGCTAGGCAGAACTATGGTGTAGTGACTGTCTTCCGGACGCGTGAGGTGAGGAAGGTCCTCCGCCGTAGGTTAGTTACAAAACATTTAATTTGATTTAGTAAAATAAGATTTGATTTATAATTCATGATAATGTTTACAGAAAATGGACGCTTCTCGATACCGTTGACGGTAAGTCCGGCTTTACCAAGGCAAGTAAAGTCACCATAGTAAGTTTCATGCGACTACTAAGTATAAATACGAGTTTCAGGACTATAACTATGGTTATCTCAATTGCAAACAACAACAAGGGACATCTCGACGCAACTTAGAATCCAAAGGGCGCTCAACAGGTGTCCACGATGCGGACAGGGGAAGATGGTACTTGACTCACAGAGTGGCGAGCTTATCTGCAGCAACTGTGGCTACGTGATGAAGGAGAAGATCGAGGACACAGGGCCCGAGTGGACCTCGTCCTCGAAGGACGGGGGGAAGGACGAGAGCAGGGCGGGGCTCCCGACCTCGATAGCGTCGCACGACATGGGGCTGTCCACGATAATCGGGTCGTCCAACAGGGACTCGACCGGAAGGGCCCTCTCAGGGTCGATGAGGACGACGGTCGACAGGCTCAGGACATGGGACAGGAGGTCCCAGATGCACGAATCGGCGGATAGGAACATGGGCAAGGCCTTCGTCCAGCTCCGCACCTTCGCCGACAAGCTCTCGCTCTCCGAGGACATAGTGGAGAGGGGCGCCTACGTCTACAGGAAGGCGCTCGAGAAGGGG
>JBEKFK010000279.1:0-2596 GCA_050013375.1 Nitrososphaerales archaeon
AGGGTGTGTTCTACCCCAGGGACGACACGGAGAAGCTGTCCTTCTACTCGAAGGCCTTCAAGACGGTCGAGATCGACTCCACCTTCTATTCGTATCCGAAGAAGGCGATGGTACAGGCGTGCGCCAGGATCACGCCCGACGATTTCGTCTTCTCCGCGAGGGTACCGAAGCTGATCACCCACGACAAGGGCATGGACGTCGGGAAGGGGGTCGGCGAGGACCTGATGCGATTCCTCTACGACATGAGGTACCTCGAGGACGCAGGCAAGCTGGGGCCCCTCATCTTCCAGGTCCCGTCGTCGTTCAAGTACGAAGACGGCCTGGGGAGGTTGATAGACTTCTTCGGGGCGCTCCCCGCCGACCTGAAGCTGGCGGTCGAGTTCCGAGACAGGAGCTGGCGCCGGCCCGAGACCTGGGACCTGCTGAGGCAGTGCAAGATCGCCAACGTGATATCCGACAGCCCCCAGCTCCCGCCCGACCCCGTGGTCACCGCCGACTTCGCCGTGGTCATGTGGCACGGGAGGGGGAGGAACCCCTGGACCGACTACCGCTACAGCGACGCCGAGATCGACGAGTGGGTCCCCAGGTTGAAGGAGATAGAGGGTCGAGCGAAGGAGGTCTACGGATACTTCGGCAATCGTTTCCGGGCTAACGCCGTCGAGAACGCCCTCAGGCTGATCGGGAGGCTCGGTCTCGCCAGCGAAGGGCAGAAGGAGCTCGAGGCCAGGGTGACGAGGGCGATCCAGTTGAAGGCGATGCGGTACGCGAAGAAGCCATCCCGGCAGGGCGATGCCGGGAAGCGTCACCGCTCAGGCCCTGAGGGGCCTCCGTCGGATCGCGCCTCGGCGGATGGGGCGCAGGAACCGCGCCCGTAGCCTCCTAGTACACTCCCTCGAGCATGTTGCTGTCGTACTTCTCTGAGAGCTTCGCGTCCTCGATGTCCCTCCTCGACAGCTGCTGGGTGATCTTGCCGTCCCTCACGGCGTAGGCCCTGTCGCACCTGGCCACCACCACGGGATCGTGGGTCACGAAGACGAGCGTCATCTGCTTGTCCTTCCGGAGCGACCTCAACAGGTCCATCAGGGACTTGGCTGACTTGGAGTCCAGATCTCCGGTGGGCTCGTCGCCCAGCAGGATCGAAGGGTTGTTCGAGAGCGCCCTGGCAACGGCGACCCTCTGCTGCTCGCCTCCGCTCATCTCGTCTGGCGTGTGGTTCTCCCTCAGTTGCAGCCCCACGGCCCTCAGCAGCTCCACGGCACGGTCGTGCCGCTCCTTCTTGGGCACCTTCGCCAGGGTCATGGGCACCTCGACGTTCTCGATGGCGGTGAGCGTGCTCATCAGGTTGTAGAACTGGAAGATGAAGCCCACCTTCTGCAACCTGTATTGCGCGAGCTGGTCGTCGTCGAGCCCGCCGAGGTCCGTCCCGTCGACGATGACCTTGCCTCCCGTCGGCGTGTCCAGCCCTCCGATCAGGTTGAGCAGGGACGTCTTGCCGGACCCGGACGGACCCACTATCGCGATCGTCTCCCCTTTCCGGATCTCCAGGTCGACGCCGCTCAGCGCCGAGACGGACAGCTTCCCCCGCGCGTACGACTTGGAGACCCCCACCGTCTGGATGGCCAGCTCAGACATGCCTCAAGGCCTCCACGGGATCCATCCGAGACGCCCGCCAGGCCGGGTAGACCCCGGCCAGCGTCCCGACCAGGGCGCCCAGTCCGAGGCTGAGCAACAGGTTCCTCGGCGTCAGCGCCGTCTCCAGACCTCCTCTGACTAGGCCGCCTGCCCCTCCTCCGGCGCCGGGGAAGCCGGTCGCGGCGGCCGTGGAGCCGGTCAGCGAGGGGAGCGCGACCGTCACCAGGACCCCGATGAGGACACCGGCCCCCGCGCCTATCAGGCCGATCAGGAACGCCTCGCTCATGAAGATCCTCATTATGTCGCCCTTCCTCGCGCCCATCGCTCTGAGGGTTCCTATCTCGCGAGTGCGCTCGCTTATGGACATCAGCATGGTGTTGATGACTCCGAAGCCCCCCGCCATCAGGGCGACCAGCCCTATCACTGTGAAGAAGGTGGAGAGCGTGTTCGTGAGGGTCGAGGCGGTGTTCGTCACCGTCGAGGCGGTGTTCGCGGCCACCCCCTTGATCGTCGAGGCGATCAGAGACGCGACGGAGCTCACCAGGTCTGCGCTGTCGGCCTTCACGAAGATCTCGGTCACCTTCCCCGTCTCGCCGGCGATGGCCTGGGCGTCGGGGAGCAGGATGTAGGCAGACCTCCCCGTCGGCCCGAAGGTGCTCCCGGAATCGTAGATCCCGACCACGATGTAGCTCGCGCCCCCCGTCGAGTTCGCACCGACGGTAATCGACGAATCCACGCTCACGTTCAGCTCGCTGGCGAGCGTGCTGGACAGGACGATCGGACTTCCGGCGGAGGCCGTCGAGAGCGTCGTCCCGCTGACGATGTTCAGCCCGCTCGTGGCGTCCGAATACGTGCTCGGGTCGATTCCATAGAGGAGTACGGACTCCCCGCCTATGTACCCCGTTGTGCTCAACTGAGGGGAGACGGCGTAGACGCCCGAAATGGCAGCTATCGAGGTCGCGAG
>JBEKFK010000280.1:0-2594 GCA_050013375.1 Nitrososphaerales archaeon
CTAAATCCCTCAGCCTTCGTCTGAGATGGCACTCTTATCTCTACATCGAGAAGCCTCAATAGGCGTACAATCTCCTTCAACACCGTCGTTTAACGACGGTGAATCCATTCATAGAAGGAGAATGCACCATGGAAAAGACACTCAAGAGAAGGATGATCGAGGACATGCAGCTAAGGGGGTTGAGCCCTCACACGCAGGAGGCGTACCTCATGCGGGTGACGCTATTCGCCCGGCACTTCAAGAAGAATCCCGACAAGCTCGGAGAAGAGGAGATCAGGGCGTATCTCCTTCACCTCGTGAACGTGAAACACGTCTCCTATGGGGTTTTCAACATTACCTACTACGCCCTGAAGTTTGTCTTTGAGGTGACCCTCAAGCGGCCGTGGGAGATGAAGAAGCTGCCTCACCCGAAAAAGCCGCAAAGGCTTCCCGTGATACTCGACAGAGGGGAGGTGCAGAAGCTCCTTTCCGTCACGACCAATGTGAAGCATAAGGCCATGCTCATGATGGCCTACGGATCGGGCCTCCGGGTCAGCGAGGTGGCTCGTCTCAAGGTGAGCGACATCGACTCTGCCCGCATGACGGTCATGGTGCGGGAGGGCAAGGGGAGGAAGGACCGCTACGCCATTCTCTCGAAAGTGGCGCTCGACACTTTGACGAGGTACCTGCGACAGTACCGGCCGACGTCGTGGCTCTTCCCGGGCGTGATTCCCGGCAGGCCCATAACAACGAGTTCTATCGGGCTCGTGATCAAGGCGGCAAGAAAGCGGGCGGGGATCGCCAAGCGGGCGACCATGCATTCATTAAGACATGCCTTCGCCACCTGCCTCCTCGAGGCGGGGACGGATCTCCGCCGTGTCCAGCTCCTTCTCGGTCACCGGTCGTTGAAGACCACCGCCATCTATCTTCATGTAAGCCGGAAGGATCTCGGCACCATCGTCAGCCCTCTCGACGAATAATCCCGGTGCGGCCACAGACGGAGGTGGCCGACATCTTCCGCACTCATGGCCCCTCCTACAGAGAAACCCATAAGCTCCCCCTCAACCAGCTCCGTACCATGCACGCGATAGAGATCTGCAGAACCGCGGAGCTGGGCGGCCACGTGGACGAATGCGAGGAGTGCGGCCATACCAAAATATCGTATAACTCCTGCAGAAACAGGCACTGTCCGAAGTGCCAGTTCCTCAAGAAAGAGAAGTGGATCGAGGCACGGGGGAAAGAGCTCCTCCCCATCCAGTACTTCCATGTCGTCTTCACCTTGCCGGATGAGCTCAATCTCCTTGCCTTGAGAAACAGGAATGTCATCTACAACATGCTGTTCAAGGCAGCGTCCGAGACGCTTACCGATTGTGCGAGGAAGCGTCTCGGCGTCCAGATCGGTTCTACCGGTATTCTCCACACGTGGGGGCAGAACCTTATGGACCATCCCCACCTCCACTACATCGTCTCGGGGGGAGGCTTGTTGCAGGGGAAGTGGATCTCCTCGAGAAGGAGATTCCTCTTCCCCGTCAGGGTCATGTCACGGCTGTTCAGGGGAAAGTTTCTTTGCTTCCTGAAAAAGGCCTTTGAGGCGGGCGAGCTTCAGCTTACGGGGGAAGAGTTCCCGGCCTTTCTGGGCAAGCTCTACGCAAAGGAGTGGGTGGTCTATGCCAAACCCCCCTTCAACGGTCCCGAAACCGTTCTTAAATATCTCGGCAGGTATACCCACAGGATCGCCATTACGAACCACCGCATTCTCGGCATGGAGGACGGAAAGGTCTCCTTTTCCTGGAAGGATTATGCCGACGGCAACACACAAAAGGTCATGACTCTCGACGCCGCCGAGTTCATCAGGAGGTTCCTCCTCCACGTGCTCCCCGACGGGTTCGTGAAGATACGCCACTTCGGCCTGTTGAGCAATCGGAACCGGAAAGCGTGTCTCGAGATCTGCCGCACCCTGCTCGGGGTGGCCGAGCCGGAACCTGTTTCTTCCGAAACCTGGCAGGAGTCCCTCCTGAGGATCACCGGGGTCGATGTAACCCGGTGTCCCCTGTGCCAGGGACAGATGAAGCGGAAGGAATTGGGCAGAGGGCCTCCATGAGAGAAGCAGGTGCCATGGTAAACGCGTTGCTTCCCCGCTGCGATGCCTTCGTTCCGGATCGTTATGGAGCAGTGTTGTCGAAATGCCTTTTCATGCGTCCTGGAGGTCTCCACGAGGAAGCCCGGCGCAGGTCGACAGCCCTGATTTGTTTCACCGTCCGGCACTCTTGTCGGGAAAATTACCGACACCTCACTCGTTAACCTGACATCTTAAAGAGACGAACCGTATCGAAAACCCATAGGACCGCGGAGCGGCATAGTTCAAGCACTCTTTTCCGAAACTTCGCATCGGAAAAGAGCCTATACATTATTCCGAGTTCCGGATTATGCCGAGTAGCATGGTTGGCTGATAGTCAGAGCCTTGCTGCTATTGGCGGACGCTCGTGAGTGGTACTTGATTTACTCGGCATAATCCGCGGTGTCTTCTCTTTATTGATCCCACTACGACAAGGAGGAGACAAGCATGATCGATCAGTTCTTTTCGGATCCACCTTCAGTAAAGCGTTTGCATCTCG
>JBEKFK010000281.1:0-2586 GCA_050013375.1 Nitrososphaerales archaeon
CCCGTGCTTGGTAGCGGTCACGTCGGCCATGATGCTCAGGGCTATCTCTTCGGGCGATACGGCCCCGATGTCGGTGCCTATCGGGCTGTGCAGCGAGTCGAGGAACTGCTGCGCGATCCCCCTCTTCTTGAGCTCTTCCATGTTGTCCGAGACCCTCTGGCTGCTCGCCATGAGCCCGACGAACCTCAGCCCCTTCCTCGCCAGGACCTCGAGGGTCTTGATGTCTCGCTCGCCCTTGGTCAGAACTACGACGGAGTCCGTAGACGTGAACTCGAAGCGGTCCAGGTCGTAGTCCAGGTCCGTGATCAGCGTATCCGGCTCCTCGGTCAGGACCGGGAGATGGTCGATGACTATGGTCTCGTAGCTCAGCATCTTCCCCAGCTTCACCAGACCTTCCTCGATGTCGTCCTTGCCCCCCTGCCCCACGATGATGAGGCGGTCGCTGGGCAGGTATGGGTCCACGTAGATCTCCATCATCCCTCCGCAGCTTACCTCGACATAAATCTCATCCGGATTCTTGTTCTTCAGCGTGCCGTCGAGGGCGCCCCTGGCGTCTTCGAGGTAGACCTTCACGACCTTCGCCTTCCCGGTGTGCAGCGCCTCCAGCGCCACGGTCGCTATGGCGGACTCGGGACAGACCCCTCCGACGGTGCCGTGGACTATCCTCCCCTCCTTCGACACCACGGCCTTGAAACCCGGCTTGCCTATGGACGACCCGTGGATCCTGACCACCGTAGCCAGCACGAACGGCTCCCTCTTCTCGACGAGATCGTACATGAAGCGGGTGAGGTCCCTGGTCTTGGGCATCTTCCGAAAAAAACCGTGCCGCGAGTTATTTATCTTTGCCGACGCCAGGTTCTGCCCAATCGGCCGCGTCCTTGGGGGCGCCCGTCATCCTAGAGCTTCAGGACTTCCTTGGCGTTCGAGTAGAAGATTTTCTCGAGCTGAGCCGTCGTGAGCCCGGAGGCGCACACGCGGGCGATCTCAACGCCGGGGTCGTGGAACGGGACGTCAGATCCGTACATGACCCTCTCCTCGCCGACAACCTCGACGGCTTCCTTGATCTTCGTGTGCATCGGCATCCCGCTGGTCTCCAGGTAGACGTTGTCGTACTGCCTGGCGACGTTGATGGCGGCCTGGATGTAGACCCCGTGACCGTGTCCCATGTGGAGCATGACGATCGTCACGTCCCTGAAGTTCTCGGCGAGCTCCCCGATGCTCCAGGGCAGCGAGAACGGAGGGTGCCCCGAGTGGATGAGGACGGGGACCTTCGCCCTCCTGGCCTCCTCCATTATGGGATAGACGATGTCGTCGTTCGGGAGGAAGGCGTGCATGAGAGGGTGCAGCTTGACTCCCTTGAAGTGCCACTCGGTCAGCGCCCGGCGCACCAGGCCTCGGGCCCCCTTCTGGCGAGGGTCCGGCCACACGATGCCAGTGATCTTGCGAGGGTGCTCCGCCGCGGCCCTGCGCACCAAGGAGTTGTCCCAGTAGAAGACGCACGACCTTTCAACGCTGTGGAGGCGCATCAGGGCGAGAAGCTCGTCGGCGTTGCAGGCGACGTTCGCCCAGCTCCCGAACTCGCCGATGTGGGCGTGCGCGTCGATCTTCACTCCCTCGTAGAGCTTCACCGGCTTCAGCCGGGGTCTCTCAAAAGTCGCGGCGAACCACCAGCCACCCGCTACTCGGGCGGGAGCTCCCCAGTGATAAGGCTGAGGTCGAAGCCCCTCCGCTTGTTGTAGTAGTAGGAGACGGCGTAGATGACCATCGGGACCAGGATGACCGCTAGGAGCACGAGGCGGGCGCTCTCGGCGCTTGGCCCGATTGCCGGGTTGGTGAAGGCGTTGTAGCTGAAGTAGCCCAGCACCCCCACCGAGACAAGCCCGATCCAGGAGAGGACCGGGAGGCCAAGGAACTTCGTCCGCGCGTCGGACATCTGGAAGATTGCCTTCCTGCGGAACGGGAGGACCACCGCCGCCACCGCGGAGATTAGCCACGCGACCGTAAAGAGGAAGACGCCGTTCAGCTGGGTGCTGATGAAGGAGGTGAAGAAGATCAGATACATCGGGATGGTCGAGAGGGCGACAGTAAGCAGTATGGAGAACGTGGGGGTGTGGAACCTGTCGCTCACGTGGGCGAGCCCGGTCGGGACCACCCTGTCGAAGGCCCAGGCCATCGGGATCCGGCTCGCGAAGACCAGCGCCAGCCACCACCACCCGATGTTTCCGACGAAGAGGCCGATGGTGATTATCCAGAGCAGGATCGCGTTCGGGTAGAAGACCATCGCGAGCGCCGAAGGGACGGTCGAGGACCCCCCGCCGACCGAGAGCGTCCAGGCCTCAAGGAAGGAGATGCCTATGGAATGGTCGAAGAGGTAGGTCATGAGGAGGAAGACGGCTATGGAGGCGAACTCGGCGCCCACGGCGCCCAGCAGTAGCGACCTCTTGGGGTTGTTGATCTCGCCTCCGACCATCTGCATGGTCGGGTAGGGGCCCAGGCTCACGAAGATGACCGGGATAATCAGGCCCAGGGAGGCCAGGCTGTAGCCGGGACTATACCCTGCAGACCCGAGGGCGCTCGCGTACACGG
>JBEKFK010000282.1:0-2579 GCA_050013375.1 Nitrososphaerales archaeon
TGGTATGACATTCAGAATAGGAAAGAAGAGGACAGGATACGGAGTGCTCGGCACAGTCGTCATCGTGATACTGGTGCTCGTGGTCCTCGCCTGGTTCTTCGGTAGGTAGGACAACCTTCGCGGCTGCTTCGCCCGCGTGACGAGTCCGACGGACAGCTGCCATCTGAATTTTTCCTAGGGTGGCGGCATTTGCCCGGCCGTGGGAAGTCTCTGTGCAAAGAAATCGTCTTCAGCTTCTTGACGGTAGTAGGTCCAATACTGGGCTTGAGCGTGAGAGAAACGGAAAGATGCTCCCTCCAGGGAGTCGTCAATGTTCCAAGTCACAGCCTTCCCGCATCAGAAGCGGTCGTGGGAGACTTGCCCGGTCTACTCTATCCTGGATGATCCCCTATCCTAAAACAGGAACGGACTCGTTGCAGACCCGGATACGAATGGGACGCGAGTTTCGGGTGTTCGAGTTGCCAGACCTTCCACAGAGGATGACCGCCATGGAGTCTGCGTCGAGCTCCGAGGAGTCTGCGACGCAGGGGACGAGGGTGGACTGAAGGTCAGGCGGTGGTGGTAGTTGTGGTGGTCGTCGTACGGGCAGCGGGAGTGGCCGCGGCAGGAGGACTCAGACGACTCTGCTGGGACCTAGCTACGTTATCCCTGATTATGCCGTATGCCTTCTCTGCGTCAGAGTTAGGCAAATCGCCCAAGGCGAGGGGCTCCCCTCCAAGTCTGAGCGTGCTCTTGATGGTGGAGCGCGTGATCCCCTTCTCTAGCACCACGTTGGAGATGTCCCCATAGTTGAAGTCGGTGTAATCCTTCTTAAGGCCGAGGGCGTGCGTATGCCTCAGGATGATGCGCTCATTCGTCAGGACCACTGAGTCTACGTTGATTCGGGGGTGGTAGATCTTCTGTGGAAGGTAGAGCGCGACCTGTTCGTTCTGTCCAAGTATCTTCTTCATATCTTCTGGGGAGGTTTGCATTTTTGTCGAAGTGGATACGGAACCTGGCAGATAGTGATAGGGGTAGATTTCTCTGAAGCACACCTCCTCAGGGCTCCCCTTGACGGGTGGGTTGACGTCCATTGACCTCCGAGGGAAACTCTTCTCAGCTTTGGAACCTCAGGTCCGCAAGTCACCTCGCGGGTGAGGATGCGAGTAGCATGCCTATGGGCCAGGATGTCCGCCATTCGTGGCGGTTCGCTTCGGTGAGAACGGCGACTTCTGACAGTCGGAGCTAGTCTCCGCCGATCGTATCGCAGCCGCACCAGCCTTTCTCGTCAATGCGGGTGTTGCAGAACTGACAGAATACAGCGGCCGCGTGAGATTTGGGCTCTTCCCTGCCATCGCTACCATCCGGCTGCTCCGGATTGTAGGCGTCTCGAATCTCCTCCTCGAGCCAACTGGACTGGGAAGAGTCAGTCAATGATGGTCTGCCCCTCAGGTGAATCTATCTCCATGGCTGTCACTCCTCGTCTATCTTTCTGGCGGTTCTTCCGATGGTTTCCCTAACCGACCCCTTGAGTTCCTCTGCCTTTCCCTTGACCTGCTCCGTCCTGTTACTCGTGATCTTACCCACTTCTCCGCGAAGCTTCCCCTCGAGCTGTTCGTTCTTGCCCCTGATCTCCTGCTTGTTCATGAAGAAGGTAGCGTTTGGAGATTAATAGAAGGAATGGAACAATCTTCTGGTTCGTCGCTCTCCAGACGACTGGAGCCCAATCTCTCGTGATGGAAGTGTGGCAGCCAAACGGGTTGGCGGTAGTGGACTAATCTATCGCCAACACATCGACGGTTACGGCGCTCGGGGACGCCGGGATCTTCTCTTCCGATCCAGACTTTGTTTCGTCCAGTCTCAGTTCGTCCAGCAGTTCCTTTGCGCTCCTCGCCGAGGCCAATACAGCGGCTATGTCGGAGCTCCGTTTCCTAATCGTGATTGGGGTGGTTCCGACGGCGTAGGCGAGGCGGAGTTGGTTTATCCGCTCACCCGTCTCGATCGAGGCCAGGTACAGTGCGGCCCCGGCCACGGACAGCGACCTCTTGTCCCCCAAAGTCTGGCTCTCCCGGACCGTCTCCAGTATCTCCAGGGCGCGCCTCTGGACCGTGACGCTGAGTCCCGCCCGTCCGGCTATCCTTGAAACGTGCAACGCGGGGTTGGCTTGGGCTGGCTCAAGGTTCATCGTCCTTATGAGAAGGCGATAGTACTTCCGAGCCATCCTTCCTCTCACAGATGTCACCGTGCGCTCCATCTCGTCCAAGGAGCAGGAGACGCCCACGGTCGCTGCGGCAATCAGGACGGTCGCGGCGGCCATGTTGACTATTGACTTGCCCTTAATGACGCCTTCCTTGAGGCCTTTGCGATAGACTTCTTGAGCCTCGTTGCTGACCGAGATAGGCAGCGACATCGCTTCCGTAATCCGGTTGATCTCAGCAATCGCCTTCATCCCATTGTTTGTCTCGGAGTCTCTTGATATCGATATGCGGTTCAACCGCCTCAGTTGGTCGAACTCGTGGCTGTGTCGGATCGACTTCCCGTTGGCGTCGACATTGTCGCTTCCAATCAGCGTGGGGAGATGGATGTCATACATCAGGTTC
>JBEKFK010000283.1:0-2573 GCA_050013375.1 Nitrososphaerales archaeon
CCTCCTTGCGCAGCGGCGAGGTGGCGGTCGTTCCAGTACCGCGGGAGGTCGGGCAGGGTTAGCCGCTGCTCGTCGAGCAGGCGCTTGATCTCGCGGATGCCTTCGGAGAGCGAGTAGGCTGGGTCGAAGCTGAAGTCGTGCCGGGCTCGCTCGCTGCTGACCTGGTAGTTCCGGTTGTCCTCGAAGTGCTGCGGAGTGCGCTCGACGACGAGGTTGGGGAACTCGGTGGCGACCTGCGCGGCGAGGTCGGCAATGGACCAGTTGGATCGGGAGAGGTTGTAGACCCCGCGCGCCTCCTGCTCCAGCCCCCGCACCACCGCCCGCGCCGCATCCCGAACGTGCAGCAGAGGCCGGTACTGCTCCCCGCCGAACACGGTGATCCGGTGGTCCCGGTGCGCGCGCTGGGTCAGGGTGTTCAGGACCAAGTCGAAACGCACGCGCGAGAAGTGGTCGGAGAGTCCGAAGAGGGTGCCGAGGCGGAACACGAGCGCATCCTTCCCGGCGAGGTACTGCTCGGCGGCCAGCTTAGTCGAGGCGTATACCGAGAGAGGATTGGTCGGGGAGGACTCGTCGAGTTCCGAGTCGGCTGCGCCGTAGACCGAGCAGGTCGAGAGGAAGATTATTCTGCCGTCGAAGTTGTCGGCCAGCCACTGCACCGAGTCTTGGTTGACTGCCACCGCGTTGGCTGGGTCGAGCGCACAGGCCCCGTCGCCCACGACCGCAGCCAGCCAGACCACGGCGTCGGCCCAACGCAGGTGAGGGAGCAGGCGGGAGTGATCGCGGATGTCGCCCCGGACAAACGGGACCGGCTTGCGGTAGCTCTCCTCGTAGAGGAGCGAGTCGTACACTCGAAAGTCGTAGTTGTTGTTGCCGAGCAGCAAGTCAGTGACTGCGCCTCCGACATACCCCGCGCCGCCAACTATGAGAATTTTCATCGTGCCTACCTTTCTGGGATGTGACTGGTAAGGATTCGCACGACGGTCTGAGCGACGTTCGTGCGGAGGTACTCAGAAGGAGGGGCCCAGCCGACGCGGTCTGGTCGAGTGACCTGGCGAACAAGGTCGAGGATGCGAGCTGGATCGGCGCCGGATAGCACGCTCGCGCCACACTCCACCGTCTCCGGCCGCTCGGTGTGATCGCGAAGGATCACGGAGGGGGTCTGCAGAAGGCAGGATTCTTCCTGCACGGTGCCAGAGTCGGACAGAGTGCAGAAGGCCGAGCGCTGTAGGGTGATGAAGTCGAAGAAGCCAAACGGAGGGAGGAAGCGGACTTCGGAATTGCCGGGAGGCGCATAGCCGGTTGCCAGTTGTTTACGAGTATGAGGATGCGTACTAACTATCACCGGCATGGAGTATTTACACTGGAGGCGGTTCAAGGCAATAAGAAACTGGCCGAGGCGTTTCCAGTTGTCTACGTTCTCTGCGCGGTGCAGCGTGACGAGGAAGAACTTGCCTGGCTCCAGTCCAAGCCGATCTCGTACCGCTGCGGCGGCAAGATCGATCTGCCTGCCGTAGTGCAGAATGACCTCCCGGATCGGATTGCCGGTCACGAAGATTCGGTCGTTCGGGATGCCCTCGGCTAGCAGGTTGGCTCGTGAGCGCTCGGTATAGGGAAGGAGAATGGTAGAAGCTTGGTCGATCAGCCGGCGGTTCACTTCCTCGGGCGAGGAAGGAGAGAAGGAGCGGTTGCCGGCTTCCATGTGATAGACCGGGATGCCAAGCCGGGCGGCGACGATCGCGGCGAGAGACGAGTTGGTATCGCCGAGGACTAGCACACGGTCGGGGCGTTCGCGTAGGAGAATGTGCTCAACGGCAGGGAAGGACACCCCTATTTGCTGACCGAATGATCCCGCAGCATTAAGTACATAATTGCGATCTCTAATGTCCAGTTCTTTGAAGAACTGCACCGAGAGATTTGGGTCTGGATTCTGGCCGGTGTTAACCAGAATGTGATTCTCCCGCCCAACCGCTTCGTCGATGAGTGGGATCACGCGCGAAAGGCGTATGATCTCAGGCCGAGTGCCGAGGATGGTGAGTATTTTCATTGGTAGGCCGCCAGTTCCTGAAGCATTGTAGAGATCATCGGCGGTTGTTCGTATCCGGCCGCGTTCCATATTTCCAGGTTCTTACCACCATCATTGGTTGCAAGAGCGCGATCTACTGCCATCGGTGCGTCACCTATGCTGATCTGAATGTCGGTACGCTTGTAAAAATAAGCGAACTGATTGAGGAGAGATGCTTTATTCACCGCGTTTAACGGAATAATGTGCTGCACCTGCTGTAACTCCAATCTTTGTGACATGATCCCGTGACACAGCTTAGCAAAGGTAAGAGTGGTCACGCCGTTCCAGTAGTGGTTGGTGTAACCCTTGACCGTCGCTCCCTGCGGTTGCCCCAGAAACCATTCCAGCAGCGAATCCTTTGGCCTGCCCTCTCCCTCCGGCCCAATAATCGAGCAGCGCAGGTAGCGCACGGCGGGGGATCGGATCTCGCCGAGGGACTTGGTCTTACCGTAGATGTCGAGCGCGTCGTGTGGGGAGGACTCGATGTAGTTGCCTGCGCCGAGACCGGAGT
>JBEKFK010000284.1:0-2558 GCA_050013375.1 Nitrososphaerales archaeon
TGGTGAGACCTCCACCGAGCTTACCAAGAACGCCGGCGTCGTCCACAACTGGGGCGACTGGTCCCCGGACGAGAAATCGGTCTGCTTCTCCTCCAACCTGAGGGACAGGTCCTTCTTTGACATCTATACCCAGGAACTTGCCGCCGACCTCCCAGAGCTCGTCTACGCGCACGACGGAAACAACTATCCTGTGGCGTGGTCCCCTGACTCCTCCTCGATCCTGTTCTCGAGGATGATCGGCCCGTTCGACCATGAACTCTATCTCCTCAGCCTGAAAGACCGAACGGTTCGCCTCCTGACCCCGCACGAGGGCGACGCCAGCTACACCTCTGCCGCCTTCGACCCCTCCGGCCGGTACGTACTCTGCGTCACCGACAGGGGCAGGGAGTTCCAGGGGCTCGCGCGGATCGACACGAGGGACGAATCCATGACCTACCTGTACGAGGAGGGCTGGGAGGTCGAGGGCCTCTCGGTGTCGCAGAAGGACGGCGCGCTCGCGTTCACGGTGAACGAAGACGGGTACTCCCGACTCATGGTCTGGAAGCCGGGGGATCCGTCCCCCCAGAGGGTCGGACTTCCGAGGGCGGTGGTCGGAGGGCTCTCCTGGTCGAACCGGGGAGACAAGTTGGCCTTCACACTCTCCGCGTCCCAGATGAACCCAGACGTCTGGATTCTCGACGCCGCGGCTGGCTCGATCCGGCGTCTGACCAAGAGCTCGACCAGCGGCATCCCCCAGTCGAGCTTCGCCGAGGCGCAGCTCATCCGCTACAAGTCGTTCGACGGTCTCTCGGTCCCTGCTTTCCTCTACAACCCGAGCGAGGAGGGTCCGAGGCCACTCCTGCTGTACCTGCACGGCGGCCCCGAGAGCCAGTTCCGACCGGGGTTCAGCCCCCTCATCCAGTACTTCGTGAAGCTCGGCTTTGCCGTGATCGCCCCGAACTTCAGGGGGAGCACGGGATACGGCAGGACCTTCACCCACCTCGACGACGTGCGGAAGAGGATGGACACAGTGAAGGATTCGATCGGCGCCGTCGCCGAAGCGGAGAGGCTGGTCGACGTCGACCCTGAGAGGGTGGTCGCGTGGGGCGGCTCCTACGGAGGTTTCATGGTCCTCGCATGTCTCTATGCCTACCCTGACATCTGGGCCGCCGGGGTCGACATCGTGGGGATCTCAAACTTCGTGACGTTCCTGAAGAATACCGGCCCCTGGCGCCGCAAGCTCAGGATAGCCGAGTACGGCGACCCCGAGAAGGACGGGGAGTTCCTCGAGTCGATCTCACCCAACAACAACGCACACCTGATACGTGCGCCCCTCTTCATGATCCACGGCAGGAATGACCCGCGCGTCCCGATAGGTGAGGCGGGCCAGATCATGCAGACCCTGCAGAAGCTCGGGAGGGAGTCCCACCTCATCGCCTTCGACGACGAGGGGCACGGCCTAGTCAAGCTCAGTAACAGGATAGAGGGTTATTCGTCCGCCCTGGGGTTTGTCATGTACAACGTCAGTGCCGGGCGCCGAGATCCTTCTCCATCGCCTTCGCAAGGTTGACCCAGAGCGCAGAGTCCTCCTTCGCATACTGGCTCGAGAGCGCGGCTATCTTCGCCGGGGATGGTCTCTTGGACGACCTCTCCACCTGGGCCCCGGTGAAATCGAGGCGCGACCCGTTCGTGCCCTCGGCGACGAATTGGTAGATGAACTGGGAGTGCTTCATCGGACCCGCCAGCCGCGTGTTCGTCAGCATCAGCAGCTCGGGGAACATCCTCACCAGTCTCTTCTTCTTGGTCGTCCGTCCGTCTGAGAAGAAAGTGTCGTGGAGGACGAGGGTGTCGGCGTCGACTCTCTCTATCTCGCGCTTTCCCTGGAGACCCATCAGGCTGAGGTCCTCCTCGTCGTAGTCGGTCGACCAGTCGTAGGCCGCTCGGACGGAGAACGGGAAAGTCTGGCTAAACTTGTAGTGCACCGTGAAGTAGTGCATCAGACCCATTCGGGACCGGCTGGAAATATGAGTCTTATGGTCGGGCTGACTGGCCCCCGAAGAGGTCGCGATACTGGGTCGTGTCAACGGCCCGGTACAACGCTTAAGAAGCGGGGACCCTCCGAGGGACTGTTGGCTGGCCCAAGGTTCTGGCTCGGCGCAATAACGATGGGCTTTGTCCTGGCCGTCTCGTGGGGATTGTATTTTGTGGTCATCAATGCGGTCGGGTTCGACCTCGGCCTGACCGTGGGTTTCATCGTGATCACCGTCGTCACGGTTGCGCTCTTTGCAGCAGTTGAGCTGTTTGTGAGGCGCAAGCGGGCCAATTCCGCCATCGACATCTTGCCGTGACCTTCCGCGAAAACCCGGGTAACCGTCCTCAGCCTCGGAGTCGGGTCGTCCCCAAGGCTCCAAGCAAGTGAACCGGGCCTTGGTGGGAGGATGCGGGGGGTGGGATTCGAACCCACGAACCCCTAAGGGACGGGGTCCTAAGCCCCGCGCCGTTGGCCAGGCTGGGCGACCCCCGCGCTGTCGCACCAGCCGCCTAGGATTCGCTATAATGGCTTTCGCGGTACGGCCAGG
>JBEKFK010000285.1:0-2555 GCA_050013375.1 Nitrososphaerales archaeon
CAGCTGCGTCGAAGCCACAGAGGTCTTGTCCAGCAGCGAGGGTGTGGACCCGAGGAACTGGGCCTTGAGCTCGACCACGTACTGGAACAGGTCGTTGAAGTCCTCCCTGGCCTTGACGAAGACGTACTGAGCCCAGTCGTCCTCCTCCTGGGTGAAACCCTCCCGATGTTCCAGTAGGGCTCTCTCCAAAGCCTTGGTAGCGGCCCGAACTCGTTCTGGGAGGTACCGGAGACGTCCGGCTTCCCGCGGAGACAGGTTCTCGGTCTGACTCATCCTCTTGGCCAACTTCTTGACCTTGTGCACCTCCACGACGTAGGGCATCATGTCCTCAACGGCGATGCTCAGGGAGTCCGTGGGGGAGACAAACTCCACCAGGGCGTCCTCCAGCCCGTACCAGTCGAGGTCGAAGTTGGGCTCTCGCATCTCGCCGGTGTAGGAGTCCCTCCTGCCGACCTTACCACTTCTTGCTGGCTTCCCCAGCGACGTCGCGTCCGCATCCGCCGCCAGGTCGTCCAACCTTCCCGTGGGGAAACGGGGTATCTTCTGGCGCAAGAGGTGTCCCGCCGGCGTCTCCTCCAAGTCCACCGGGGAGATCTCAAGGCTCAGGCGAGCTCCCCCTGCCACTTCTGTGGGGGCGCTCTGGTCACCAGCGTGGTGACTCGTCACCAAGCGGGCAGTCGTACCCATACCACCAGCGCTTGCGTCCGAGGTATGGATACCACCGCCCCACCCGGGGACGATGCCCTGGCTCAGCGAGGCCTGGGTCTCTAGGCTCGCGTTGGTCGGCAGGAGCTGTTGGCTCCTCCTTCTGCGGTCGTCCTCCACCATGTACCGATACATCCTGGCACCGTTGTTCTTGGCCAGCTGGAACATGGCGTGCTGCTCCGTCAGGTTGGGCAGCGCTAGGTGGAGGTACTTTGACGCGGCCGGCATGCGCATGGCTTCCCAGAAGGCGTCCATGTCATCCGCTCTGGCGGCGGCTTCCAGGGCCATGGCCCACTCCTTCAAGTCTGGGGCGGGCTCCTCAGCGCGGGCCGTGCTGTTGTGGGCCTGGTTCCTGGCTCCACTGCTGCCGCTGACGACGGCACTGGTGCCGCGGGCCTGGTTCTTGACTCCACCACCGCTGTCGACGACGGCACTGGGCCCGTAGGCCTTGCGTCTGGCACCCCCGGAAGGAACACTGCTGTAGGAACTGTTCATGACCACTCCCGGATTGTCTCCTGTCGTCAGCAAGGGGCCTGGAGCCGAGCCTATGCCGCCGCTGGAAGCGACGGCCTCCAGCCCCTGCAGGTGATCCTGGTCCACGATGTCGTTCCAGTCCGTGTGCGGGAGGTCCCCCGCCGCCCTCCTCCGTGACTGGGAGTCTGGGGGGCAGAGGATGACGGCGTGGTCGTTGCCGGTGCTGTGCAAGCCCTCCACGTTGCCCACGGAGTTGTTCCTGGAACCGCTGGGAACGTCATTGTCTAACTGTCGATAACGCACCTTGGAGGGGTTTCCGTCGAGCCCCTTGCTCAGGTTGATGCTCTTGTCCTGCTCGCCGTTGCCCTGGGCGCTGTCTCCTCTGAACCTCCAGGGGCCGGTGCGGTTGGTCCTCTGGCTGGGCGGCACGTACTTGACCTTGCTGAGCCTCCTGGGGGACAGACTCCACCGCGATGTGGTGCTGCCGCTGCTGGAGCCAACCCCCACGCTGTTGGGCGTGCCCAGGTTCTGGAGCACCTTGTCGTTCTGGGCATTGGCGCTGACGTCCACGGGCTTGGGGTTCCCGCGGTCCTTGGCGTCGTCGGACTTGGGGCTGGCGTGCTCGTCCAGGTTGGGGAAGGCCGGCGCCTTCTGGCTGTTGCCCTCCTGCATGGCCCTGGCCCTCGCGCGCAGCTCCTTGGGCGTCCTGATCATGAGCTCCCTCCTCCTGTCCAGGACGGCGTTCAGCGTGTCCTGGAGGGCCTTCTTGTCCTTGGTGACGTACTCGTCGCGGATCTGCATCTTGAGGTCCCTGATCTGCTTGTCCAGGGCCTTGACCTCGTTGAAGAACTTGACGCCGTCGTCCTCCATGGCGTTGGCGTCGGGCGTGTGCAGCTGGTCGAAGGCCGGCAGGTCGTTGTCGGCGGTGTCCCTCGCCAAGTCCTCCCAGTAGAGGTCCCTGGTCTTCGCGATCTCCTGCTGTAGGAGGGACGCCGCGAGGTCGGTGAGGTCACGAAGGGCTGTTGACCTCTGGTGCTCCTGGGCGGCCTGCCTCGCGGTCACGGTCGCCTCCACCAGGTCCTTGAACTCCTCCGTGACGAAGTTGATCTCGGGGAAAATGTCTCTCTCACGAACGTTCGCGTTGTTGTTGTCGTCGCGTCGTCGTCACTGCTGTTGCTTGTCTGGTCTAGTCCTTCCCTCCAGCGGCCGGCCTGGGCTGACTGCTGACCTCCTCCTGCGGACGCGTCCACTAGAGGCGGCGGGAACTTCGGGCCGACTTGGCCTGGCGTGCTCGTCCAGGTTGGGGAAGGCCGGCGCCTTCTGGCTGTTGCCCTCCTGCATGGCCCTGGCCCTCGCGCGCAGCTCCTTGGGCGTCC
>JBEKFK010000286.1:0-2545 GCA_050013375.1 Nitrososphaerales archaeon
CCGGCGGGGAGTTCCAGGACCCTCTCAGGGAGGGGTGCTCGCTCCTCATGGGCTCGACGCACAAGACCTTCCCCGGCCCCCAGGGAGGCATCATCCTCGGCAACAACGAGGAGGTCTTCAAGAAGGTGGCGGCCGACCTCTACCCAATGATAGTCGACAACATCCACAGGAACAGGGTAGCGTCCCTCGCGCTGACTCTCACCGAGATGCTCCAGTTCGGCAAGAGCTACGCCCAGGCGGTCATCAAGAACTCGCAGGCGCTCGGCAAGGCACTCGACGCGAACGGCGTCAACGTTCGCGGGGCCTCGCACGGATACTCCAAGTCCCACCAGGTGCTGCTCGGGTACGACAAGACCAAGAGTGAGTTCATCGCCAGGAGGCTCGAGGAATCCAACATCATCATCGACAACCTCTGCAGGATAGGCACGAACGAGGTCACCAGGATGGGGATGGGCCCCGCCCAGATGGAGGAGATCGCGGAGCTGATCGGGATAGTGGTCCACGGGAAGAAGCCCTCCGACGTGGTCAAGAAGCGGACCAAGTCGCTCATCAAGGACTTCAAGACGCCGAGATACGTACTCAGGTCCGCGGCCGAAGCGACCGCAAGAGCATAGCTCGGGCTGCTGGGGCTGCGCTCCAGGAGCCGT
Organism: Nitrososphaerales archaeon; assembly: GCA_050013375.1. GTDB lineage: Archaea > Thermoproteota > Nitrososphaeria > Nitrososphaerales > Gagatemarchaeaceae > Gagatemarchaeum. The sequence goes on from JBEKFK010000286.1 coordinate 648, forward strand.
CCCAACCCGGCTAATCATGCATGAATTTGAGATTCATCTCTCTTTATCTGCACTTCATGATGCTTATTAGCGCCGCATAGGAATCCAACCCGTTTCATGAACCGAAAGTCAGTGCTCGCGGCAGTCGCAATCTCAATGCTCTTCGCTACGCCTGCTCTTGCAGCCCTTCCCGTCGGCGCACCGCCCACGAGCGGGCTCTACGCCTCGTTCTGGAAGGGCACCTTCTTCGGGAGCCCGATGGCCGCATGGCCGGCCTGCACGACCGAGACATCGCCACCGGCTGGCATCCCTTCAAGCACCCCGCCCACCGCCTCGGAGATCGATCCGAACGTGGCACACGGGGCATCCACGGGCTTCTACTGGGTTGAGAGTACCACGGCCTCGGGGCCGGGGACTGGGACGGGGTTCACCGTCGGCACCACCTCCTTCCTCAACACGGAGTTCAGCACAGAGTGGACCGGATACATCTACCTAACTGCGGGCACGACGTACTACTTCCGCCTCATGAGCGACGACGGCTCCTGGTTGTACATCAACACCACGCCGGGGAGTTCGACCATCTCCGCGGCGAACCTGGTGATAAACGATGGTGGAGTCCACGCCCCGACCGCGGCAACCTCGGGCGCGGTCACTGTAACTTCCTCTGGCAACTATGCCATCGAGGTAGACTACTACGAGACTTGCGACTCCCAGTCCGGGATCGACCTGTCTTGGTCGACGGGTTCAGCTGCCAACATGGCCATCATCCCATCGACGGCTTTCACGCCTGCCCAGATCGCGTCGAACGCACCTCCAGTCACATCGTCCGTCCCCCAGTTCGGCTTCGCAGCGCCCCTGGTCGCAGCGGCCGGGTTTCTGGCACTCGTCCTCCTGAGAAGGAAGACACTCGTCAGGATAGACACCGGCAGCTGATTTCCGAGCAGCCCAGAGAGCACCTCTGCGCGCCCGCTCGTGCCCGACCACCAGCGCAACTCTGATTAGGTCCAAGCGGGGAAGGGGTCGCTGTCATGGAGTACGTCAGACTCGGCGCTAGCGGTCTCAAGGTCTCGCGTCTGTGCATTGGTTGCATGAGCTTCGGAGGGATGAAGTCAGGATACTTCGTCTGGACTCTCGACTACGCCCAATCGAAGCCGATAATCGACCGAGCCATAGACCTCGGGATCAACTTCTTCGACACGGCGGACATGTACTCCGAGGGTCGCTCCGAGGAGACGCTGGGTCGGGCCATCAAGGGGAGAAGGGAGGACCTCGTGATCGCAACGAAGGTCTACAATCCCATGGGCCCGGGTCCGAACGACAAGGGGCTCTCCAGGAAGCACATCCGGCGCGAGGCCAAGCGGTCGCTCGAGCGGCTGGGGACGGACTACATCGACCTCTACCAGATACACAGGTGGGATTACGAGTCCCCCATCGAGGAGACCCTGACGACCCTGAACGACCTTGTGAGGGACGGGGACGTGAACTACATCGGGGCGTCCAGCATGTGGGCGTGGCAGTTCGCCGAGGCGCTCGACCTGAGCGAGAAGCTGGGTCTCGAGAGGTTCGTGAGCATGCAGAACCACTACAACCTGGCCTACAGGGAGGAGGAGAGGGAGATGATCCCGCTCTGCAGGAGCAGGGGCATCGGCATCATCCCGTGGAGCCCTCTCGCCCGCGGGTTCCTTAGCGGCAAGTACAAGCGCGACAAGAAGCCGTCGGGTAGGAGGTACGAGGGCGACAGGCTCCTCAAGGAGCGCTTCTTCAAGCCGCAGGACTTCGACATCCTCGACGAGGTCCTCGAGGTCGCAAAGGAGAAGGGCGCGACCCCCGCCCAGGTCTCGCTTGCCTGGGTGCTGAGCAGGGCAGGGGTGGTCTCGCCAATAATAGGTACCAGCAAGGTCGGGCAGCTGGAGGAGCTC
>JBEKFK010000287.1:0-2541 GCA_050013375.1 Nitrososphaerales archaeon
TCTGTTCCGCCTGGGAGGAAATGTTGACGGACGAGATCATCACCGCTCTGCAAGATTCTGAAATGTTCCGAGATCTTCCATCGAAGCAGCTGCAGCGGATCCGCGAAGCCGGGAAGGAGCTTTCCTTCACAGTCGGCTCGGAACTCGTTGTCGAGGGGGAAGGGGCGGGGCGTTTCTTTCTCATTTTGGCAGGGAATGTCGACGTAACTGTCAACGGGATGAAGCGAGCCACACTGGGACCTGGCAAGTCCCTCGGAGAGATCGCACTCTTGGACGGGGGACCTCGGTCCGCAACAGTGACCGCCGTCACCGACGTACGGACCTTCTCACTCACGAGCTGGAATTTTCGACCCTTCCTAAATGAAGAGAGCGTCACACAGGCCGTCATCAAATTACTGTGTCAAAGGCTGCGTAGCGCCGAAAAGTCCGCGTACAGCTGACCTCGAGTCGCAAGGCCGCGGTTGCTCAAGCGTCTCGCCTGAAGAACAACACGGCACCGAGTCGGGAATGTCGATGACCATGATCATGCGCATCGTTCGTCGACTTGCCCGATCCGTTCGGTCCAAGGAAGCCGGTGGCCGCACCGGGCTGGACCTCGAAGGTCAGGTTGTCGACAGCCGTCGTTGAGCCGTATCGCTTGGTCAGTGAGTGCGCGGTGATCATCACGATCAACGGTGAAGAATCAGCCTGTTTGGCGGAATACCACTAGTCGGCGTCTTTGGGGTGGGGTTAGTCCCACCGGTTCCGAGACCGAATTCTTCGTTCTCCTCCGATGGCACGGCCGAGCAATACGAGTTCGGGCAGGCCTTGGACCCGCCGACTCTCGTGAGCTGGTTGGACCCTTCCATGGGTCGCGTACCTCGAGGGTTGGTCGACTGTGAGGACTTGGTCGCCACTCCAGGCACCTTGTCGAAGAGTGACAGATTCGATGACTTCCAGCTCCCGGCGGTGGAGCCTGTCGCAGGCGGCTACCCTTCCACTGCGGCTTTTCGGCGATTCGCGACTTCACAACGATGATCTGCTCACACTGCCAGACGGACAACCGCCCAGATCGACGATTCTGCAAGGCATGCGGATCCGAGCTGACGCGCCCGTGCGCTGCATGTGGCTTCGTGAACGAGCCGGACGACGCATTCTGCGGCGCGTGCGGCATCTCCCTCGGGTCCGCGCCTCCGGTCAACGAAGATCCTGCCTCTTCAGGTGATGTTGTGGCACAGGGTTCGGCAGGCGATGTCCCGACTTTGCCGAGCGGAAGGAACACGACTGAGCTTCGTCACGTCTCTGTGCTCTTCTGCGATCTCGTGGGCTTCACCCCACTTTCGGAGTCAAGGGACCCCGAGGAAATGCGAGAGCTTCTATCCGGCTACTTCGAACTCGCCCGATCCATCGTTGCCCGCTACGGCGGAGTGATCGAGAAGTTCATCGGGGATGCCCTGATGGCGGTCTGGGGAACACCAGTCGCAAACGAGGACGACGCCGAGCGCGCCGTCCGGGCCGCTCTCGAGCTCACCTCGGCGATTTCGGCCTACGGCAGCGAGCGCAACACAGCCCTAGAGGCTCGGGTCGGCATCGTCACGGGCGGAGCTGCCACGAATGACACGCCAGAAGAAGGAATGGTCGTAGGAGACCGGGTCAACACCGCCGCAAGGATCCAATCTGTCGCACCGCCGGGGTCCTGCTTTGTCGATGAGGCGACCAGACGCGCTACGGCCGCCTCTATCGCCTAGCTCGACTCCGGAGTACACACCCTGAAAGGAGAGGCAGAGCCGGTCCACCTGCATCAGGCGCTGAGGGTCGTCTCTGGTGTAGGCGGGGCGCTCAGATCTGAGGGACTAGAAGCTCCCTTTGTCGGTCGCGACCGCGAGCTCCGCCTCGTCAAGGATCTCTTTCACGCATCGGCCCTGGAACACAGGACCCATCTCGTATCAGTGACCGGCATCGCCGGTATCGGCAAGAGCCGTCTTGCCTGGGAGTTCTACAAGTACGTGGACGGGTTGTCCGACCAGTTCTTGTGGCACCGAGGACGCTGTCTCTCCTATGGCGAGGGCGTTGTCTACTGGGCTCTGGCCGAGATGGTGAGGATTAGGGCGGGAATTCTCGAGGCCGAGGAGGCGGGCTCGGCAGCTGCGAAGCTCCACACGGCTGTACAAGAGCACCTGACCGATCACGAGGAACGCCGTTGGGTGGAGCCCCGACTGGCCCATCTTCTCGGGCTCGAGGAACGCACGGCCCGAGACAAAGAGGACCTGTTCGCAGCGTGGAGACTCTTCTTCGAGCGCATGTCGGAAGTCCGGCCGGTCGTGATGTCCTTCGAGGACATGCAGTAGGCGGACTCCTCGCTCCTCGACTTCATCGAGTACCTGCTCGACTGGTCTCGAACGCACGCCATCTTCGTGCTCACGCTCTCGCGTCCCGAGCTCGTGGAACGCCGGCCGAACTGGGGTGCAGGGCACAGGAATTTCAGCTCCATCCACCTGGAGCCGCTCTCCCTGTCGGCCATGCGCGAGCTCGTCACAGGACTCGTGCCAGGACTCCCCGATG
>JBEKFK010000288.1:0-2537 GCA_050013375.1 Nitrososphaerales archaeon
GAGCGCCTCTCCAAGACGCCCTCAAACCCGGATGATCCGCACTATGCGGTGACTCGCTGCCATTCAGTCGCCTAGGGGCAATCTCGAGCCAACTCTCGAAGGTCGGACCATTAGCCCGGCGCGCGCGTGCGGACTGACAGTTCCCTCGCCGTACCCGAGTTTGTGCCACCGAAAGTAGTAGGCCCGAGCACAGTGCTCGGAACCATCTTGATGGCGTTTAGGCTCACCCACGAAGGCAATGTTCCGTTGCTGCAATAATAATTTCTGGCGACATTGGCTGTCGGACATCTACAAGAAGTGCACGAGGACGTTCACGATCAGGGCAAGCAGTGGGAGCGGCCCGGAAAACTCACCGACGACCCGAACGGCGGAGGGCTCATCGGTCGTGGCATCCAGTGAAACGGTGCGGCCCCCGAGCGACCCCCTGACAACTGCCCTGGTCAAATCGTCTGAGAGCGAGGCGAACAGCTCAAATGGTTCCTCACCCAGGTTGCCCTCGGCGAGCACCGTGCCTGTCGCCCCGATACCACCGTCGGCGGAGGTCACCTTGGCCCGAAGGTTGTGCCCGCTTAGGTCGCCCGAGATGTCAGCTTCTTCGAGAAGATAGCGCGGTCCGAGAAAGGAACCCTCCAGTTTGACTGGGCCATCGCCTACCCGGCCCCACATTGTCACCGGCACCCGGCCGGCGGGCATCCCGAGCTTGTCTGCGAGGCCCCAGCTGACGAGGCCCCAGTTGACGGCGACCCCACCCCAGGTGCCTCGAACGGGACCCCCACGCGGCCCCAGTTGGCCGGGAACGCGCACCGTCGTGCTGCCGGCTGTCCCGTCGATATCTTCATTGTCTCGGTAAGAAAGCTCGACTCGGGCTTCCTCGGGGACCTCTTCCAGGCGCACGGGGCTCTGCAACTCTTGAGGAACTCGTCGCAACGGCCCGGCACTTCCACTTGGAGCCGGGCGCAGGTACACGGTTGCAGCGAGCGGGGGAATTAGCGATGCGGCCGTCGGGCTCAAAAGCGGCCCGATGACCGTCCCGCAATCACCGCAGTACAGGACGGCCCCGCGTAGGGCTATGCGGTCGATTGCGCGCAGGCCCGGGGGGGCTTTGATGGTGCCGTGGCGAACGGACTCCGACAAGCTTGCACCGCAGCATCCGCAACGCAGAGGGGGAGCCTTCGCCAGCTCAGCTGCCTGGTAACCAGAATGCAGCTGGATAACTTGTTGGCGCACCCGCGAGAGGTCCGCGCCCAGGCTGACGAGGACCTGGGCAGCGACGCCCTCGCCTTCGCGCACTAGAGCCAGCAGCATATGCTCGGTACCGATGTAGTTGTGGCCTAGCTGGAGCGCCTCACGAAGCGACAGCTCGAGCACGTTCTTGGCACGCGGGGTAAACGGCGGGGAGCCAGTTGTTGAGGGCCCGGCCGGCCCGATCGCCTCTTCCACCTTTTCACGCAACGCTTCCAGACTGATGTCCAAAGACTCGAGCGCCTTACCTGCCCCGCCTTCGCCTTCATGGATGAGGCCGAGCAAGATGTGCTCGGTCCCGATGAAGTTGTGGTCGAGCAGGCGCGCCTCTTGTTGGGCCAAGACGAGGACCCGTCGGGCTCGGTCAGTGAAACGCTCGAACATCGCACCTACCAGGATGGCGCACCACGGGTTATCTCGATTGGCCCGTTCCAGTCGGAGCATCAGGGGTGCGACCAAGCACCCGGCCCATCGATTCGGCGTTGATGCCGGGCTCGTCGTCGTCAGCTTGAAGAAGGTAAAGAAGGTTTACTCGAGGCTTGGATCACTGACAGTTGCCCCTTCGCGGGCCTCGTGATCCGTATTGTTCCTATATGCGGCCCTTCCGTTTCGGCTACCAGCTCACGACAACGGACTCCGTTCAGCTCCGGACTGAAGCGGTTGCGGCGGAGGAGGCCGGCTTTGATGTCCTATGCAGCTTCGACCACCTGGGTCAGTCCTTTGACGCTCTGTCGCCACTTGCCGTCGTTGCGGCCTGGACACAGAGCATCCGCGTCTGCCCCCTCGTCATCAACAATGACTTCCACCACCCAGCCCTGCTGGCCCAGGAGCTGGCGACCCTCGACTTGCTCTCGGGTGGGCGCTTGGAAGTGGGCATAGGTGCGGGCCACTCCTTCACCGAGTACGCCGCGGCCGGCATTGCTTTCGAGCCCCCTGACCGGCGTAAGGCTCGACTGGCGGAGTCCGTCGAGGTCCTCCGAAACCTCCTCGACGGGGAGACGGTTACCCACGACGGGGAGCACTACCACCTCAACGAGCTGACGACCCTGCACCCCGCGCAGGCCCATGTCCCTCTACTTGTCGGGGTGAACGGCCGAGCCGCCCTGGCCCATGCTGCCCGTCACGCAGACATCATCGGGCTCACCATGTTCGGCCGGACGATGCCTGACGGCCAACACCACGAAGTGCGCTGGGAGCCAGCACGGCTCGATGCCACCATCGGATGGATCAGGCAGGCGGCTGGCCCTCGCTTCAGCGCCCTCGAGCTAAATGCCTTGGTCCAAGCGGTCGTCATA
>JBEKFK010000289.1:0-2531 GCA_050013375.1 Nitrososphaerales archaeon
TGAAAAGCGACTTCCAACTGTCGTCCACCAAAGTCCCTGAGCGTGGACGATCCCTTCGCTGCCACAGCGAGCGTCCCCGTCTCCTCACTTCCAAAACTGTGGTCCAAAGAGCGACCCGCCCTGGTTTTCGGTGGGCGGGCGTGACCGGGCCAATGCCCGAACCTGGTCCGCCGATGCCTCGAACGTCGTCGCCCCGCGGCGGATGTAGTACCGCGGGTGTGCAGGGTTAACGCCGTATGGTGGTTGCCCACCCTGGTCGACTGTGAGCACTAGGACGAGCCTGCTGTCATCGTCCTCGGAATCTGCGAGGACACTGTCGACCCGAAATCCTGGGATAGGTATGACGATCGAGGAGACGAACCGCGCCACGGTGTCGCATGCCTTCTGTGCATCGATGGACCCGAGGCCGACCATGTTCCCGTCATCAGCGACACCGAAGAGCAACTGCCCACCGTCACCGTTGGCGAATGCCGCAACTGCCCGGCACACCTTGTCGCGAAGCTCGGACCCCGACTCGGGGATGATGCTCTTGAACTCGACCATTGCTCCCTCGCCACCAGTCACGAGTGCCATCAACTCGGTCATCGGTTCGACCGCGACCTCCACGCCGGGGTCGGGTTTCAACGTGTTTGGGTAGTTGATGAACTTCCGATCGATCCACTGTGAGCCACGCTTCAGGACAACCCATGATCCCGTCGCCAGGCCGTTCGAAAGCGGGAATCGCATCGTCTGCTGATGGTCCTGAGACAACACTTCTGATGGTCCCGGCGAGAAAGATGCCAACTCGACGACGGCCCCCTCGAGGTGATCGCCTTCCAGCGATATCTCAATATCGGCAGACTCAAGCCTCACCTTCGCGATGCGGCCGGACAGGTCCTGTCGCTGAAAGACGGGGGACATGCTGTCAACTGAGCTCCCCGGGCCGAGGGTGAAGCAGAAGAAGCTCGCAACCGCCTCGGCGAAGCGCACAAACGACGGTCCGTTTCCGATGATCGCTCCCGAACCGCGCCCCGCTGCCAGAGGTTGGAATGCGAGTTGATACGACGTCATCGACCAGGGCAGTGTCTCGAGCCCGCCGTATGCCTGCAGACTGGAACGCCTATACCACTGTGTGGTCTGTCCGCTTGACACGATCGGGAGCTTGATGACGACGTCATCAACCGTGATCTCTCCGCTCCGGAGCCACGCCGCGACGGTCGGCCCGTCGGCTTCGAATGATCGAAATACCGCCTCGTCGTAGTCCCACGCCCTTGGTGACCAACGTGGTGGCGAAACCCCGCTTGTAATTTCCAGATGCGTCTCGTGCCACTCGTCATTGATCCGGGCAGCGGCGACTCGAAGCCAAAGTAGCGTCTCTGACTCGATGAGACTGAATACCTCGTCCGGAGGGATCTGTCCCTCTTCGATCATCGGACTCCTCCCTTTAAGTCATTATGTCCCGTGATGAGATTTGCGATTCAGAATGCGATATTGAAAATCAGACAGCGAGGAATTGCACTTGAAATTCATGGGGGAACATCTCAACGAGCCCCAACCGCACAGAAATGGCCTTGAGGTTGCGCCAGGTCTGGCGTCTTAGTTCTTCGGGGGAGATGTTGAATGCGGCGCTAACGATCGTCTCGGAAGTGAGGAGATGTCCAGGTCGACGAAGTTGTAATTCGGATCTGTCACCGAATGGGTGATCTGTTTCCAACAGAAGCCTTTCAAGTGGCACTAATCGCAAGTGATTCCATTTCTTTGCTTGCGATGCGTTCACAGAGAAGAAGGCGCCTGCCTCCACTGCAGCCTCAGTTTCCCGACGTGAACCGAGCCACCAATGCAAAATGGCCGCAGCCGGTCGGAACTCCTGCATCTCGCGAATCAGAATTTCAGTCGCTCGGTAGCTATGAAGAGAGAGCATGCGAGGAGATTCCGACGCCACCGCGAGTGTTCCTCGAAGTACTGCGAGCTGAGACTCCATTGGTGTTCGTGCTGCACCGTCGAGTCCCACCTCACCAACTACCGGAGTCGTCGCGACGGCTTCCCTCATCCGTGATGTCGAGAACCGTTTGACTTCACGAACCAAACCTGGATGACATCCTGCCCCCCATACAACAGACGGGTCGGATCGGTCCCGCACGGTCGCGTACTCATCTAAAGTACGCGTGACTGCGACGACGCAGGAACGTAGCGCCACGAGTTCAGAAGGAGCGGCATGGGGATCGATGTGTGCATGCATGTCGAGCGGAGGCATCATTGGACCACGCTCAGGTCTGGCTCGAGATCCACAACTGCGGCCAATTCTGCAAGACCTCGCCTTGCGACATTGACGGCATCGTCGATGACAACGTCGTCGGGCAGTCCAATCGAGAGAATGTCGGCGAATCCGATTCCACGTTGGCCGGCGTACCTGACGGTGCGAATCTCTGACTTGGCCGTGGCCCGGAGAAGATTCGTTTGACGAGCAGTCGGAATTGCTTTATGCAGGTAGGTAGTCGTGTCGATCATGTTGGCGGCGCGGAATGCCGCGCGCCGCACGAGGCAACCGAAGC
>JBEKFK010000290.1:0-2530 GCA_050013375.1 Nitrososphaerales archaeon
GTGCCGTGTTGGCGTTCCCTCCATAGGAATAGCCGGGGTTGTTCCCGTCGTACCTGACGAGCGTCACGAACGGCCTCTGGTAAGCACTTGAATTCGCTGAGTTGTACTCCATGTAGGTGAAGTAGACAAAGTACGGGTCGTAGTCGACTACCGCAAAGGGCTGCTTCTGGACCTTCGAGCCGAGGAGCGTGTCTTGGTAGTTGAAAGCTTTGGAGGTCATCGTGATTGCTGAGGTTCCGGTCTCATTGGCGACCGTGAACAGGAAATATCCCGTCGAACTTGAATTCTCGTAGGCGGTGAGCTTGGCGAAGCTCGGATTGAACTGAGGCTCGACGATTACCTCGATGTCGGGGCGCTGCTGCATGAAGAGGAAGCTGTACGTGTAGTTGATGACGAACTCATCTTCATGGTAGAACGAACCCTCGGGGTTGCGGAGAACCTGTTGGAGCGGATTGGTGACGTTGCTAAGCTCCGTGTGAAAGGTCAACTCGAAGGCACGGGTTTCAACCGACTGGCTGGTCGAGAGGGAGGAGGAGAGCGTGACCGTCGAGTTGCCCACCGTCTCCACCATGGTGAAGGTCGCCGTGATCGTCACAGAGTACGTCCCGGAGACGTTCGCAACTACTTGGAGCAACCAGCCTCCCTGCGCGGCGAGGACGGCACCGTCGTACGACCAGGAGTACGAGTAGGACGTCGTGTTGGGCCCGAGCGAGACCGAGGGGGTCACTGCGAACTCGTCCCCGAGATAGAGCGAGCCGTCAGGATTCGAGCGCACGTAGCTGACGGACGACGAGATGCAGTTCCCGTAGCCGTCGCATGGGTCGCTGCTCGCACCCTTCGCCACTACTGACGCGGCCGACAGAAGGGAGACCACTACCAGGAGAAAGCCGACTACCGCGAACTTCTTGCTCATCTTTTGCTTGAGCCTGATATCGGCTAAAACAGAATCCAGATTGAGAGACTTCCAAACCGCCCCGTTTTATCGGGCGTTGCCCCATCTCTATGTTGCCTGCCAATGGAAAGAACCACAAGAAGAGTCATAGGACAGAATTCAACAAGAGGATGGGCCGATTGATCTGCGGCTGTGGCTGGAAGAGCGAGCCGATAGGGAAGAAGCGAGTCAAAAAGATTCCTAAGGAGAGTCGAGAATGGGCGGCAGATCCACCGCTCTTCTTGTCGGGTGGCCCCATTCAGCCCCTGCTTCACCCGACCGACTCTTTGTCGACGACGTAGAGATCGTCCGCATCCTGTTCCTCAGCGCAACTTCAGAAATGCCAGCCGCTTCCGCAATATCTTGCTGCGTCACCCTCGTCCCGGGGTCCAGGCTCTCTTCCTGATGCAGTTCCATGTACGCCATGTAGAGGGCCGCGGCGGCTACCGCCGTGGGTGCCTTCCCTTCTGTGGTGCGCAGCCTCTTTGCCGCGTTTACGATCTCGACGGCCCGTCGTTCGGTGGACCCGTCCAGCCCCGCCCTGCTTGATATCCCCGATACGTAGGAGGCGGGGTCTTGGACCGGCATGGTCAGGCCGGCGCCCTCGATGACTCTCCTGTAGCAGCTTGCAAGGGGGACGAAGTCCAGGTTACACGCCGAAGCGACTTCCTTGAGCGTCCTCGGGACCCCGAAGAGCCTGCACGAAGCGTAGACGGAGGCCGCCTGAATCTGGCGGGAGGAGTATCCGAATCGCAATCGGCCCTTCTTCGCGGCGAGACAGATCTCGGAGGCTGTCTCTGCGACGGCTGGTCCGGTCACTGCGAGCCTCCTCAGGATGTCCCGGATGGCAGTCTCCGGATCTTCGCGACCATCGTTGTCTTCGGCAGGTTTCATAGGAGAGAACGAGGCACCCACTAAAAACGAGGGGGAAGCTAGGCGTCCCGTTCATTTCTTCTCGGTCTCGGAGTGGGTACCGTCCGATGCAGGCTCAGCTCCCTGATGATGGATTCCGGGTCGGTCAGCCTATCTCGTGGCGGCTCACTGCAGTAGCCGTCCTTGATCTGCCAGACCAGCCTGACCAGGAGCGCGGTGTTGGTCGACGCCGCTTGATTAGTTTCGACGGCTATTCTTACCGCCTCGCCCACCGTCAGCCTCCGCGGCCTCGATGAGCAGGCTGATTCGTGATCACGCAGTTTCTCCAGATAGTACATCGACCTGCAAAAGTGGCACCGCCCCGTCGGTTCGTGGAACATGCAGGGAGTCTTTCCCAGACGATAAAAGCGGAACGGGAGGCCTGCGAGCCAACTTACTTTCAGCCGACTCTCGGAGTCGCAAGGGTTGAGGCGCCCAGCGAATTTGCCCAGCGTCGCAAGGGTTGCGACTTGAAGTCGCAGGGGTTGCGACTGTGCATCCGCCCTGAGGACTCGGAGGCTATTCCTTCTCTTGAGGCCTTTTCCCAGAGTCCGAGAGGTGGAGCGTCATCCAGTGCCTCCTCAGCCAGGTGATGTAGACCTCCAGCTCGTCCTCGTTCCAGATGCCGACGCCGGAGACGTCGAAGACCCGAAGGCTCGGGAACGAGACCAGGGGGCCGCGGGGCAT
>JBEKFK010000291.1:0-2523 GCA_050013375.1 Nitrososphaerales archaeon
CGCGACCCTCCGCAGGTGGAGCAGTCGAGGGTGCAGCCGCGGGCGTTGAGCAGCATCGTCGTCGGGTGCTGGAGCCAGCGGAGGTAAGGAGAGAGGTCCTGCATGCTCCTGTACTTGAACATGAGCCGTATCGCGTAGAGGTAGTCCGGGACGTCTATGTAGTCCAGGTTGTCTGGGATGAAAGTGAGAGGGTTGACGACGGCCTCTCCGCTCGGGCGCTTCCAGGTCAGGTTCTCGACCGATTCCAGCGGTTCCCCCCTTCTGAGCGCGTGGAGGAGCTGCCGACACGGCTCCTCCGTGGAGTCCCCCCGGAGGACGAAGTCGACGAACGGGTACTTGATCAGCTCCTCGTGGTAGTAGCTCGAAGAGAGGCCCCCCATCAGGATGTAGCTCCGGGGATGGAGCCTCTTGGTGAGCTCGGCGATGGCGAGCGCCCCGTTGGCGTGGGGAAGCCAGTGCAGGTCGATCCCGAAGACAGTCGAGTTCATCCTGCGAAGCCTCTCCTCGACATTGTAGCGCGGGTCGCGGAGCATCCTGTAGGCCAGGTTCACTATCGCCACGTTGTACTGGTTCTTCCCGAGGTAGGAGGCTATGCTGGTGAGCCCGACCGGATACATCTCGAACTCGTCGGTCGACGGTATCGCGTCCGCTACGGGACCCTGCATGATCGTCTTCTTTCTAAAGTCGTAGACAGACGGAGCATGAAGCAGCGTCAGGTCTGTGTGAAAAACGTCGCCTATTCCCAAAATGCATACCCCTGGAGTCTTGAGACGTTTTTACAGCAGGCCCCAATAAGACTATCGGGTCGAATGGCATGGCCACCCGTAGCATAAATAGGGGAGTCGGGCCTTTCTCTCTCGGAAGGATTCATGGGGGAAGACGAAGAAGCGGTAGAGCAGGAGAGAGAGGAAGAAGCAGCACCTGATGTCGTGCCGGCGGAGGAAGAAGAGGAGGACAATTTAGAAGAGGAGACCGAAGTGGAGTCTGAAGAACGGGAATCGGAGGAAGTCGAGGAAAGAGAGGACCAGACGGTAGGAGTGAGCTCCAAGAAGAAGCAGGTCAGCAGCGGGAAGAAGAGAGGAAAGAAACCCAAAGCTCGACAAAGACCACCCAGATAGTTCTCCGGTCGGCCGTTCGGCCTCCGACGTCCCGTCTCGGTTCATGGGACTAGCACTACTGGAATCGAGGAGTTCTCGACGATCCTCCGCGAGACGCTCCCCAGGGACCTTGTTCGACCGAGATGATGGAGACCGAAGACCCCTATGATTATCATGCTCGCCTTCCTGCGCTTTGCAAGGCCGAGGACGAGGTTGGCGGGGTTGCCTATCCTGGTAGCCACTTCGTACTCCAAGCCCGCCAGCTTCAGGCGGCTTCCGAGCGTCTCGGAGATGTGCTGGGCGACGCGTTCGAAGTATGCGTTTGGGTCAAGACCGTCCATCTTCGTGTATTCCACGTAGCCGCTGGGTACCCGGGGGTCCGGGATGACATTGACGAGCAGTATCCTGGCTGGGATCGATCTCGCGAGTTGCGCTGCGTAGTCGACGACCTTTGCGGAGTGCTGTGATCCGTCGACGGCCACGACCAGCTGGTCCATGAAAGTGTACCGCCCTCTCCTGCTATTTAATGCGGGTAGTCAATTCCCAAGTTTGACAATCGACAGAGGGCTCTGGGCCGCAAGGGGGAGAGGCGCTATCCATCCCGCCGGACGACTAAACCCATTGTGTCCGGTGTCCTGGTCACTTCCATTTCGTGAGTATCTCCTCTCGCTCGAATGTGGCCCGGCTCACGAAGAAGAGGGCGACGTCCGCGAGGAGGAGGATCCCCGAGATGATGAGCAGGTGGAGGGGGTCGATCGCAAAGGCGCTGGTCTGGGCGAGGATGAAGATCGCCACCAGGGGCAGGATGACCATGGTCCCCAGCTGTTGCGCGGCGCGTATGTCGTTCACCTTTGAGGAGATTATGATGCTGAACTCCACGCTCATCACGCAGGCGAGAGGGGCCGCGGGGACGAGGATCAGCACTGCGTTGAGATTTGGGAAGATGAGGTGACCGACCTGTCCGGACGTCGAGACGTCGACGATCGTCATGAAGAGGATGGCGCCGACGTAGGTGGCCGCGATGGAGGGCAGGAAGGCGGCGAGGCTCTTGCCGAAGAGAAGCTCGCTGTCCGTGGTCGGAGTCGCGAGGAGCGGCTCCAGGCTCTTCTCGACCTTCTCGCCTATGAAGCTGTAGGCCCCGATCACCGAAGGGAGAAGTCCGGCGAGCATGATGAAGATGGTGAACTCCCCCGACAAGAGGCTGCTAAGGGTCGCGGCCGGAATCTGCCCCGGTGACGTAGAGAGCAGTATACTCCCGGGCAGGAGTACCGAGATTGCGAGGGGGCCGGCGATGAGGGAGTAGAGGATGTACCGTTTCCGTCGGAAGATCCCAAAGTCCTTCATGGTCACGATCCACGCCTGGGAGAACCTCATTGCTGGTTCCCCCCGCTCTTCAGCAGACGCAGATAGATGTCCTCGAGCGTGG
>JBEKFK010000292.1:0-2495 GCA_050013375.1 Nitrososphaerales archaeon
GCCGTTCGACCCGAGGGCCGTACAACCGAATGCGTTGTTGAAGAACCCTGCAGGTGCTGCTGTCCCGTTCGTGAACTTGAACGAGGTCAGCGGCTTCTCCATTGCTGCGAGCAGGAGTGCCTGCACCTGGTCTGGGTTGAAGCTGTATGCCGGGGTGATGCCAGAGTTGTATGCGCCTGTGGGTGGGAGTCCGGGCGGGACCACGTTGATCGCGACCGTGCCTACCTTGTTGTTGACTGCGACGTTGACCTCCGTCATGTTGACAGAGTCGGCGAACGCAGTTCGGAGCCTGAGGTCAGCGAATGGCTGGAACTTGTAGTACTGGCCTGTGAGGGAACTCGTCACGTTCGTGTCGAACGGGTCGAAGGTGAGCCCATAGAACGGGAAGGTCCCGTAGAGTGAGACACCCGAGACGTCCGATGTGAGCGTGTTGGTGTTAAGCCACGCGTTCCTGTCGGCGATGTCGTATAGGTTGGTACCAGGCAGGTCGATTGCCATCGCTTGTCCGGACTTGGCTGCGTTCTGGAGGTCGATCTCCCTAGTCGTCACGTCCGGGACGAACTTGAAGACGACCGTGTTGATCTTGGCTGCGATTGGGGTCGAGTACGGTCCTCCCCAGTAGCCCTGTCGGGCTGTGAGGGTGATCGTGTTGGAGGCTACGTTGTTGCTGGTGAGTACGTACGGCCCTGTCCCTGCAAGCGAGCCCTGCTGGGACACGTTCAGGTAGGTCGCACCGCAGCCCCCTTGTGTGGAGCCTGCGTTGCAGGTCGAAGACAGATCCTGCAGATACTCGTTGATCTTGTTGGTGGTCGTGCCGGTCAGCTTGGCGTTCGGGAGGGTGTAACCTGCGCTCGTGGTGTTCCACATGGCGAGGTCGTGTTGCATCACGTAGTTCGGGGCGATGATCGTGGCCCACTGCCCTGCCAGAAGCTCTGGCACGGCCGAGGATGGGTTCATGACGTTGATGTTGAAAGTGAGGGGGCCTGTTATCTGGACGAAGTTCTCCGCGAGTACAGCCTTCACGTAGCTCGAGCCATAGGTCTGGCCCATCCCGCTGACGGTGGTGCTCAGGCTCGTGTTCAGGAGCTGCTGGAGGAGCCAGGAAGCCTGGCTTGCGTGGCCCACGGGGGTGCTACCGTCCATCACCAGAAGCCTGTTGAGGGAGAAGTAGACCGCTGAGGAGTTGAGTGGTTCGCCGTCTGCGAAGGTGATACCGGACCTAAGCGTGAAGCTATAGGTCATCTGGTTGGATGACACGGTGTAGCTCTGCGCAAGCCAATCGATGATGCACGTGGAACAGGTCGAGTTGTACCAGAGGAGAGGCTCATACACGTTCTGCATGATGTTGTAGTCGTATGAGAAGTACGAGACTCCCGGATCAAGATACTCTGGCGTCTCTGCTGTCTCGTAGGTGAAGGTGGTGGGTATGCTGGCCGACGAGGTGCTCGAGCCTGTCAGGCTGGAGCTCGTGGTGCTCGTATTGCTGGAGGTGGTCATGTTCGAACTCGTAGTCGTGCTTGAGGAGTTGTTTGATGTGATGAAGTAGACACCTGCTGCTACTGCAATGATGAGGATGACTATGATTATTGCTGCGGCGGTGGTAGAGATTCCGTTTCTACCGCGTCTTTGCATTTTCAAAGCTGCTAACAACCGAGATTATTTAAGTGTGATACGAGACTGATACAACCTACGTTGTTAGGGTCGTTCAGCGAACGTCCAGGCTCTGGTACGCGGCTCTCGCCTCTTCGACCGAGGTCTCGTCCTCGAGCGTCGCGATATCTCCGAGCGGTTTGCCTTCGGCCACGGCCCTGAGGAGCCTCCTCATTATCTTCCCGCTGCGGGTCTTCGGCAGCTTGCTGACGAAGAAGACGCGCGATGGTTCGGCGATGGGGCTGAACCCGTCCCTCACCCACCTCCTAACCTCGCCGCGCAGCTCCTCCGAGGCGTTGAAGCCCTCCTTGAGGACCACGAAAGCGATCGGGACCTCGCCCTTTATGGCGTCAGGGATCGCAACCACGGCGGCCTCCGATGCGGCGTGGTGCGAGACTATCGAGGACTCGATCTCGTAGGTCCCGAGCCTGTGCCCTGCGACCTTGAGGACCTCGTCGGCCCGACCCGCGACCCAGATGTATCCGTCCTTGTCCTTCACGGCGTAGTCGCCGCAGAAGAAGTAGTCCCTGCCGGGGAACCGCGAGTAGTACTGCTTCTCGTACCGCTCAGGGTCGCCCCACATCCCGCTGGGGGGGCCAGGCATGCCGGGCCAAGGGTTCTTCAGGACCAGGAGTCCCTTCGCGCCGGGGGCGACCGAATCTCCCTTCTCGTCGACGACGTCGGCGTCGATCCCCGGGAGGGCGAGGCCGTTGGTCCCGGCCTTCATCGGGATGAGCGACAGACCTGGGAGGATGCTGATCATCACGCCGCCTGTCTCGGTCATCCACCACGTCGAGCCCACGGGGCACCGCCCGCGCCCGACGAGCTTGAAGAGCCACATCCAT
>JBEKFK010000293.1:0-2495 GCA_050013375.1 Nitrososphaerales archaeon
GCCCTCACGCTGGCAGACATAGTGGGGGACGAGGCGCTTCCTGATACAGTAGTAGCGGACCGTCATGCGGTCCCCGCACCGCCCGCAGAGCACCATCCCCTGGAGAAGTGCCGGCCCCTCGCGGGGCGGGCTTTTCTTCCTGTCGGTGCTATACGCTTGGGAGGTCTCGCGAAGGCGCTTCAGGTTCTCCTCGAACTGCTCCCACGAGATGTAGCCGGGATGGGCGTTCTGGATAAGGACCGTCCACTCGCTGCGGGGGAGCTTTTCATAGAGGATATGCCCGTCGGGACGGCGGCGCTGGCGCGTCCGGCCAAAGGAGAAGACCCCCGCGTAGCGCGGGCTGTGGAGAAGCCAGAGCGCCCGCGAAACAAGGAGGGGCTTCCACACGAGATCGTTCTTGTTCATACCCCCGTGAATGCGGTAAGGAAAGGAGAGCCCCTGCTCGCGAAACGCCTTGACCGTGGCCGTGGCAGAACCCGTGCGTTGGAACGTCTCGAAGAACAGACGGATGCTCCCCTGGACCTCCCGATCGGGATCGAGTACTACATGCCCGCGGGGATCATACTGAAAACCGATCGGGAGCGGGACGAGGAGCTCGCCTTTGCGCGCCTTGTTGACAAGCCCGCCGTGGAGCCGTGCCTTGAGGACGTGGAGCTCCGCTTCCGACATGGCGCCCTTGAGCCCCAAAAGAAGCCGGTCGTTAAAGTGAGCGGGGTCGTAGAGTCCGTCCTCGTCGAGGATGAGGGTCTCGGTGAGCGCGCACAGCTCGAGGAGGCGGTGCCAATCGGCCGAGTTGCGGGCGAGGCGGCTCACCTCCAGTCCCATGACGATACCCGCTCGGGCCAGACCAACGTCGGCGACGAGGTGCTGGAACCCCTCCCGATCGGCTGATGCCCCCGACTGGCCCAGATCGTTGTCGATCACGACGATCTGCTCCTGGCTCCACCCGAGCTGGATCGCCCGCTGCCGGAGGCCGTACTGACGTTCGGTGCTCTCGGTATTTTCTATCACCTGCCGCATTGTCGACTGCCGGACATAGAGATACGCATTGCGGCGCAGATGCCGTGACGTGACTTTCTCCGTGGAATCCATCATGGCTCCTTGTGCAGGGCCCAGACCATGCCTGCAAGCACCCGGACAACCTCACGACCGGTCGGAAAAGAGGAGACGCTCGGCATCCTTTCTTTCTCCGGAAGAGCACACTCCTGCGCCCGCACCCATGACACCATGCCTTGTGTCTTCAACACGATAAAACCGATCCCTCTCGGATACCCTCCGAGTGCCCCCTGCCGAAGCTCTTCGTACCGTTCCACGAGACCATCGGACCTCATCGCCGGGGGTTCGGAGTTTTTTTTTCACGGAGGGCCCGTTCGAGACTCCGGCGGTGCACCCTGATCCCGAACTGCGTCTCCACTTCACGAAGGATCGCGGGGACCCCGAGGGGACGCAAGCCTTCGACGAACGCGAGCACCTCGGCCGTGAGCTTGTGCCGCTGCCGGGGACCGCGCTTCCGGGGCAGGAGCCCCGTGATGCCCTCCCGGTCGAACGCCTGGGAGCTCTTGTAAAACGATGGCCGGGATACCCCGAATGACGCGGCGGCCCGGCTCACCGGTTCTCCCTCCGTGTGGACCCGGCGGAGCATCTCGTACCTGACCTGGACGAGGTCCCGGGAATCAAAAAAGTCGCTCTCGTGAAACAGGGCATCGGCGACCGGATGGGTGTTCAACGCACCGCACGCGCGGAGGGCCGTTTCCTTGGGATCGTGACGCGGGGGTTTTGCCATGTGAACCTCCTTCCTATTTGATAATATAATTATGCCGCATAATGGGAAAACAGTCAAGGAAAATCTTTCGTCGTAAACCACTTCTCGAGAACTGGAACGACCTGTGCCGATAGGGAGAGCGTACTGGCATGGAGCAATATTATGGGCATAAATGGAACAATATGGCACCTTGCAGAACAGGTTGTGGAACTGAACCTCACGCGGAGGGACGGGGGGAGCTGCCCGGGAACGGGACCTACGGCCCACTCCTGATGCGGCGTAATTACCGTGACACATACGGCGTAATTCCATTTACACCTTCTCCCCATCAAGACGGTCAAGTAAACCGGCGAGCTCAAGGAGCTCCTCGAGCCGGAGAGGCGAACGACCCGCGGCCACCGTAATGAACGGATCCTCCACCACGTTCGTCCACGACGTGGGAAGTCGGCGCATATGCCCTGAAGAATCGAGAAAGTAGACCCGCTCATCCCCCCACGCGTGCCGATACTCGATCACCTCGAACTCCTGGCCATGGAGGGGATGAAACGGATGGGTTACCCGGAAAAGTTGGGTCTCACACCGCTCACGTTGTGTAGTTGACAGACGACGCCTCGGCCCGGATCGAACGGAGCTTTTGGTACGTAGAATCGAATTTTCTTGCCGGCCGCACCTTCTCCGACTGGCACGATCTCAACGAGCAGGCCGTACGGTGGTGCACAACGGTGGCAAACCA
>JBEKFK010000294.1:0-2485 GCA_050013375.1 Nitrososphaerales archaeon
GATCTCCACTTCTCGACTCGTCAAGCTCGCGAGTAGCTTATTGGCCGTTTTCGCGTGGGCGACGAGCTCGCGCTCGAGCATTTTGCTGTTCGTTATGTCTTCGAAAACCCAGAGGTAGTGCATCGGTACGCCGCTCTCGTCCTGGATCACCGACGCGGTAACACTTGCAACAACGACCTCGTGGGTACTCGATTCGAGGCGAGTCTCCGTCTTGTGGGTTGTTGCTGGCTGCTCGACAAGTTTTAGGCTAACCGCCCGGACTTGCTGGCCGTCATCTGTGTGAACGAGCGAGGTAAATGCCGAACCGATGATTTTGTCTGCCGGCTGGCCGATAAGAAGGCAAAAGGCGTCGTTGACATCGATGATCCTGTTTCCGAAGTCCGTGAGAGCAATGCCGAGAGGACCCTGATTGAAGGCTCGGCGGAAACGCTGCTCGCTTTGGTGCAACTCTCTTTCGGCTGCCGCCTGCGCCGTAATGTCGTGAGCCGAGACAACGAAGCCACCGACGGTTGGATCGTCCACAAGATTGACAAATGCGAACTCGAAGGGTATCGGCTCTCCAGTCTCATGGCGCGTGAATCTAACCCGAGCCCTCAGAGGGTCTGAGGCCGTGGCGCCCTGCGAGGCCGCGTGGAGCGAAGCGAAGAAAGTGGGTTGATCCTCTTCGACTACGAAGTCAACGAGCGGTCGACCTTCGATCTCTTCCGGGTCGTGTCCGAGGATCCGGCTCAGCGCTCCAGAGACCGAGTCCACGATGCCTGACGGGGAAAGCAGGATCGTCATGTTAGGAGAGCTCTGAACCACGGTCCTGAACGTCGAATCCTTGTTAGATGCGACCTCAAAACGCCGTCTCTCGGTCAGGTCCCGCATGGAGAACAACACAGCATGTCGTTCGCTCGACCAGTCGATGGGAGTTCCGATCACCTCGAGAAGGCGCCAACCTGAAGGAGTTCTCGCTCGTACTTCGATGAGAGTTCCGACGCTTTTGCGCTGAACACTCTCCAGCGAACGAAGCACGAATTCCAGGTCGTCCGGATGAACGAGCTCGAGGGCTGAAAACCCGATTGAGTCAGATAACGGCCGGCCGAATAGCCGTTCGGCCGCTGTGTTTCCCCACTGGACGTGGCCTGACCCGTTGAGGACGAGCACACAGTCCGGGAGCTCGTTCAGAAGCTCGGTCGTGTCCACCTTGTCAACCTTTGAAACCATCATGGCTACTCGTAAGTCTGCCACTTGCGGCCGCTCTCATGGGTCAGGGATTACCTAGGAATTGTCAGTAAATACGGATAAGAAACCCGTACGGCGTGACGTCAAGTGGTTCTGCGTGACAGCCGATGTTCCTATCTGCGTGACAGCCGATGTCCCTATTAGTGGAGAGTCCTCCAGGAGGTTCCGAAATGCCGATCCGCAAGTCAGCGTCCGGTCGACGCCGAATCGCAGTCCTTGTCGCGACCCTGGTCGCCATCATGGGGCTCATCGGTCTCACGCCGGCATCCGCTTTTGCCGGAACGCTGACCAAGACAAGTTGGTCGGTCAGCAACTCCCAGACTGCCAAGACGGGAGTCACCTACTCTTACGCCTTCACGACGGCTACCTCTGCAGCTCTCTCGACGATTACCATGACGGTGCCGACCGGTACGGCGGGGACGGTGGCTGCAGGCACCGTCTACGGGATTGGAGCGGGAACAGTTTCTCTTTCGGGCACGACCCTGACCTACACGGTCACCACCCCGGCTACCGTGGCTGCGGGCCTACCCGTCTACATCTCGTTCACTGGACTCACCAATACGTCGACCGCCGGCTCCTACACCTCGGTGATCACCACCAAGGCTGGAGCGACCACCGAGGACACGGCTACGACAGCCGCAGTGACCTTTGGGTCCAAATCCACTGGAGTGACAGTGACCGTGGGCCAGACCCTGACCTTCACCAACAACACCCCGTCGTTCTCGCTGGTGGTCGACCCCACGTCACTGAACAATGTCCAGAGCCAGGCCGTGGTGCTCACCGTCCAGACCAATGCGGCCAGCGGGTACACCTTGGCCGCGTCGGACACCGGCCTGTCGAGGTCGGCTCCGGCCTACACCATCCCGGCGGTGAGCTCCGGGCCAACCACCGGTGTCGCCACCTTCCCCTCGAGTGGATGGGGAGCAAGTGCCGCGCTCACCACCGGCGGGACGGACGGTGCCACTCTCGCCGCCGGCCTGTCGGGCGGTCAGTTTGTCGGCTACCCGACCACAGCAGCCAACTTCCTGACCGCAACCGGCCCAACCGGAGCTACCGCCGACACGTTGACTCTGACCGACCAGGTGGCGGTGGACTACACAGTCCCCGACGGCACCTACGGCGACACCATCACCTACGTCGCCACCCCGAGCTTCTAGGTCATCCTGAAAATGGAGTTCGACGAGGGGGCGGAGCGCCGTCATGGCGCCCGCCTCAACCCGAAGTGGGTCTTGGTCGTGGTGGCCGCCTTCGCCTTCTT
>JBEKFK010000295.1:0-2475 GCA_050013375.1 Nitrososphaerales archaeon
TGTTAGCTCAGGCGTGAGACGCGTTGGGGGGGCGGGGAAGAGCGAACAGAGTCCGCTGCAAGTAGCGGAATCATGATTGCCTGAAATGTCAGCCCACTTCCCAAACGTGGAAATCATGGCGAGCCCGATAGGAGGCAGATGACCGTCTGACCGGATTCTCGACCGCATGAACGCAGGGCGTTGTTCTTGATCAGGCCCTGATCTTGGTCTTTCGGAGGCTGACGAGGGTCAGCGACAGGATCACTCCGGACGTCGCGGCGACCAGGAGCAGGTAGGAGAAAGAGAGGGACGTACTGGACGCCTGGCTCGAGGTGGACGGGGTCGCTGTAGCCGTATTCGAGGTGGTCGTGGGCGAACTCGAGGTCGGAGAGGCGGTGGTGGACGTCGGAGAGACGGACGAGGTCGCGGAGACCGAAGTCCCGCTCGACGAGTCTGAAATCACCGCTACGACGCCGGGGATGAGCGAGTTCGCCGCGAAGACCTCGCCGGTTCCCGAGTCGTAGGCTATGTCCGTGGGCTGGGCGAAGCCGGTGCTCCAGGTCCCTATCACGGTGTTGGTGCTGTCCGAGATCACTTCGACCTGGTTCTCCCCGTTCATGTATATCTCGCCTTTGCCAGAGTCATACGCCAGGCTGCCTTCCCATCCGAAGGTCACCCCGCTGACGGTGGCGACGACCTTGTTGGTGCTGTCCGATATGACCGTGACCGTGGAGCCGGTCTGCGCGAAGATCTCGCCCTTGGCAGAGTCATATGCCAGGAACCCTGTCGTGCTGACGGGTATGGTCGTGCTGACGGAATTCGTCGCATCTGATATGACCGCGACGTTGGCGCCTCCGACCTGGCCGTTTGACTGTGAGAGGAATATCTCCCCTTTGGCCGAATCATAGACCATCGCGAACGGGGTCTGGGTCGTGATGTTGTCTACGACCTTGTAGGTGCTGTCTGATATGACCTGGACCACGTCGGGCGTCGGGACGTCGTAGACAGATGCAGATACGAACAACTCCCCCTTGCCGGAGTCGTAGGCTATGCGCGTCAGGTTGGGCAGGAGGTCGGCGGTTATGTTTCCGACGATCGCCCTGGTAGCGTCCGATATCGCATAGACTTCGGTGCCGCCCGTCACCCACATCTCGGCCTTGCCGGAGTCGTAGGCCAGGTCGTAAACGCCGGGGAGTCCCGTTATGTCGGCGACGACCGCGTTCGTGCTGTCTGAGAAGATCTGGACGTCGTCGCTCTGGTAGTTGGCAACGAAGACCTGGTGCGTGGCGGGGTCGTAGGCCACTCCGACGGGATTGCTCCCCGCGGTCACCGTCGTGGTCACGCCGGTGGCACGGGCCGTATTGGCCGCCGACAGAGCAAAGAGCAGGATGATGACGAATCCCAGGAACTTGGGGGCCTTGGCTTTCACAATCGAACTCCGCGCCGTGCCGCCGGAAGAGGATACTTAACTGTGCCCCGGGCGACTTGAGTTCGCGGCTCGAGGATGCTGTTACGGGCCCGTTCGTGTCGATAGGGCGATTCTTCCTATAGTTCCGGGGCGCCAAGGCTGGAGTTGCGGCGCCCATGGGATTAGACCCGGCCACCGGACAAGAGCTACACTAGTCGTTCGCTTCGACGTCGAGACGCGCACCATGGCCTCGCCGTTCTCGCCCAGAACATAGACACAGCTCTTGATGGTTCAGTCCTCGCGGCTGGACTTGGGTCGATTACGCGAGTGACAGCTTGAGCTCCAGTACCTCATTGAGAGCCTCGATTTCCTCCGAGGGGGTCTCCGGACTGCGGTCCCCTGCTCTTGGTATCCTGGTCAGGAGCTTCTCTTCGAGCGCGTCGAGGACTTCCCTGACTTCCCTTGCTTTCGCCTAATCCACGCATCAATCACCCTATCGGCCCACTCGCTTCTCTTCTTGGGGTCGTCGAGCACGCGTTTTTCGAACGCCTTCCAGTCCTCCTCGGTGTACTCGTCATCCATCATTCACGATTTCAGCCGCTACGATGATATAAGCACCATGGGCCCTCTCGGTCTCGACCGGGGCGAAGGAGCACATCCGCGAAGAGATGCAGAGAAGGGCGACCACATGGCGGCCCGCCCGACCTAGGATGAGGAGCTGTTGGTGGCTTACCCTCTTTACGTAGCGCACTCTTATATTTGGGGCTGAGGCTGATTCCTTGGTTGCTGCGCCCCCCAAACATGTGGAGCCGACGGCATGATGAATATACTCATGAGAAAGTTGGCACCTCCCTTTTCGCCGCGCTCGGTATCG
Source organism: Nitrososphaerales archaeon (assembly GCA_050013375.1). Lineage (GTDB taxonomy): Archaea > Thermoproteota > Nitrososphaeria > Nitrososphaerales > Gagatemarchaeaceae > Gagatemarchaeum. The sequence continues at coordinate 2,262 of JBEKFK010000295.1, forward strand.
CCATCCTCCTGGTCTCTGCGACCGTTCTAGGAATCGCGGCCAAGCCCGTGAGTGCGCTTAACAGCCCTGATGCCCTCGGGTGCGCGAACTACAGCTTCTACGGCAGTTCCTCATCCCTCCAAGACTACCAGACAGTCGACTGCGCCCTTGAGGCTGCAAACCTCCTGGCTCACTACACGGGAGTTGAGACCCCGTCCAATGTTGTCATCATTTT
>JBEKFK010000296.1:0-2474 GCA_050013375.1 Nitrososphaerales archaeon
CATGGGGATGACGAACGATGTGAGGGAGAGGATCACGCCGTGCTGGACCCTCTTTCTGAGCATGTCCGTGTTCATCTCGAACCCGATGAAGAAGATCACGAAGAAGAGAGCCAGCGACGAGACTGCCTGAATCTGATCGTTCGTTGCTATCAGGTTGAGAAACGTAGGGCCGAGGACCATCCCACTCAGGAGCTCACCGGGGACGGAGGAGAGCCCTGCCTGCTCGAAGACCTCCCCCAGCAGGACCGCCGCTGCGAGGACGATCAGGATCTGGATGATGATTTCATAGGCCAAGCCCAACGACCAGTTTCCACGGGTTCCAGATTACTCTTTGCAGCCGGGTCTCGTTCTCGGTCGCCCCGCGCTCCCAATACCTCTCGTCGCCACTCCTCGCACACTAACCTACTATAGCCCGCGCTTCCCCTCCGAGCCTGGCGTGTTTTCTTCAGGAGTTTCCTCTAGAAAATGGTAAGACTAGGCTTAGGGCGGTCGAAGCATTGTTCACGTGAGCGATGAACACCAGAAAGCGAAGAGGAACCACGGGCGTCGGTGAGCCGATTGTGGCTGTCCTGGCGATATTCCTGATTCTAGCGGACGGCCTCGCCTATGTCTCCATATCTGGCTCTGGCGGCAGTCTGAGCGCTCTGAGCAGCTCGAGCACAACCAGCGGTTCCTCCACCACGGGCACCGGGACCTCTGGGAGCAGTACCGGTCCTGGCAGCACAACGACGAGCTCCACTGGCACAGGCGGGAGCACGAGCACGAGCACGAGCACGGGGAGCACCGGCTCGACTGGCTCCGGTTCGTCCGGAAGCGTCACGATCACAATCCCGCAGGGCGTGGGTAACAACCAAGCGCTCAACTTCTCGCCGGTGACGCTCACCGTCGCGCCCGGGACCACGATAACGTTCGTGGACCAGGACAGCACCGCCACTCATAACGTTGACTTCACGAGCGGTCCTTCAGGCGCATCTCTTCCGCCGACCTCGCCGAACCTGAAGAACGGGCAGACCTACCAAGTGTCGCTGACCGCGGCGGGGACGTACGACTATCACTGCGACTACCACGCCTGGATGACCGCTTCCATAACGGTGTCATAGCTTGGCTCCCAATCGCACCTCCGCCGGACTGGAACCAGCGAATCACGGTGAGAGATAGATGTCAGAAGACAACAAGACGCAGACCAATGAGATTGCGACGGTTGAGGAACACGAGCAGACCATGACCAGGCAGGACAGGGCCAGGGAGAAGATCCAGCAGGCCGTGAACGACCAGCAGGTCGCCCTCGCTGCGCAGCAGAGAGCCGTCCAGTCGACCTCGGACGCATTCTTGGCCGAGCAGGACCTCGCCAGGCGAGAACGGGCTGGCAGTTCGCAGGGGGAGATAGCCTCGCGGGGTCAGCATGCCGAGTCCGAGTCTCGCCGGAACTTCCTCAAGATCTCGGTGGGGGTTGTGGCGGGCGCCGCCATCGCATCGGTCGTACAGGTCCCTCTCTACGCCGGCCTCGTTCCCTCGAGGAACAGCGACATTCACACGCTGCAGGCCCAGGCCACCTCGGCACGCCAGGAGGCCTCTCAGCTCCAGGCCCAGCTGACCGCCGCCCAGACTCAAATCTCCCAGGACAACGCGTACTTGATCCTGAACCCTGACGAATGGTCTCTCGTCGAGGCGATCGGAGAGACTTTCATCCCGTCGGACAGCAGCGGTCCGGGGTTCAAGGAGGCGGGCGGCATATACTTCATCGATAGGCAGCTCGACGGGGAGTACGGGACGAACGGGAACATGTACATGGACAGTCCCTACGTTGTACCCGGCACGCTCGGTCCCATCACGGTGGGGACGCAGACCTATCTCGGTGGCGCCCCGACTGTGCGGCTTGGCGCTGGGACCAGGTACCAGTATCCGCTTCGGCTTCGGGACTACTGGAGGATAGGCCTGGCAGCCTTCCAGAGCTACTCCAACCTCACGTACGGCGGCGACTTCGAGACGCTCTCCCCGGCGAACAAGGTCCAGGCTCTCACCGACCTCTACAACAACATGCCCTCCAACTTCTCGATCACGATCCCGGGGTTCACGAACGGTTCAACGGTAATGGAGAACTTCGACATCGTCCCCCAGGACTTCTTCTACGACCTTTACTACATGTGCTGGTGCGGCTTCCTGATGGACCCGGCCTACGGGGGCAACCAGAACCTGGTCGGGTGGACTTACACGGGGTTCAATGGGACGAACATGGGGAACTTCTACAACGAGGGGCATACCGACCAGGAGCTGATGGTCGCGACGACCGCGACGAGGCTGCAGCCCGCGAGCCTCGCGCAATTCCAGCAGGCGTCCGGCGGCTCTCAGAGCCCCTCTTCGAGCGGCTCCAGCCAGTCCTCGTCCTCCTCTTCTTCCTCTTCCTCCACATCTGCGCCGTCTGGGGGCACGTCCTCGTCTTCGTCCGCCGGGAGCTCGTCCTCGGGGAACACGTG
>JBEKFK010000297.1:0-2464 GCA_050013375.1 Nitrososphaerales archaeon
GTGGCGTTCGAAATACCCGAGCAGGTGGCCACCGTGATGTTCGACGTGCAGGTCACCGTCGGGGGGCTCAGGTTAGCCGGCACGTCGTACGACAGGATGGTGTCGGTCTCGGTCGTCGACGCGCCATTGGTGACACACAGCTGACGTACGAGGTTGTAGGTCTTGCCACTCGGCACAACGACATACGCCACGACGTCGTTGTAGTTACCCGTCGCTTGGACGAGGCCCCACTCCAAGCCGAGCACCTGGTTCGTCGTGCCGGCCCCGCACACCGGCGATGGGCTCAACGTGATTTCTTGCGCCTCTTGAACGTCGGGAGAAAAGCTCGCCGATACCACCTGCGCGTCGCTCGTGTCACCCAGGCGGCTGGCCGCACTTGATTGAAGAGAGAAGACTGCCAGTAGTCCTGCCGCGAGCGCGCCAACAATGACGGGTATGACGGCGGTCACTATGAGCAGCTCGACGAGAGTGAAGCCAGCATCCGACTTGGTCTCGCTTCGAGCGTGCCGAAACCGTTTTGAGAGTTCGGTCAGTCTCATACGGGAAATAGTACCAGCAGACCTGCACTAATGCACAGGCAATTCGTCTGGTTTTAAGCGCTTCCCTAGGTCGTCTTTACCTGGCTGTAGATACCGTACATGGCCGAAATGAGGGCCACGGCGACAAACCCCACGATGACCCCCATAAAAATGATGATTGCGGGCTCAAAAAGAGCCGTTGCCCGGTCCACCTTGGTCTCCAGCTCTCGGCTGTAGTACTCCGCCGCCACTTCCAGCTGCTGGTCAAGGGTTCCCGTCTCTTCTCCGACGCGAAACATCTGCTGGGCCGCTCCAGGGAATAGTCCCGTTCTCGCGATTGGAGCCGCCAGACCCTGACCCTCCATCATCTCGACGCGGATCCCCTCGAGGGCGGTGCGATATATGGAGTTATTGGCCGATTCAGCCGTTACCGCCATGGAGCGAGGCAGGTCGACGCCAGCCTTCAGCAAAGAGGACAGAATCCGACAAACCCGCTCAAGAATGGCCGTTTGGGTGAGGTCGCCCACGACTGGGAGCTTCAAGATGATTGCGTCTAAGCGGGCTCGACCCTTCTCGGACCTGCGCATCATGATGTAGCCCACTATCGCCATGACCATCACCGCGAAAATCACGTACCACCACTTGGTAATGAAGCCTGACATGGCCATCATCATTCGGGTGGGCAGGGGCAGTTTCGCGTTGAAGGACTTGAAAAAGACCACAAAACGGGGCAGGACGAACAGCGCCAGCACGCCGACGGTCACCACTGACATGCACGCGACCACCGCCGGGTAGATCAGTGCGGCCGTGATCTTGCCGCGAGCCTTCGTGTCGCGATCAATGTAATCGGCCAGCTGGTTAAGGACCTTGTCCAGATTTCCCGTCAATTCAGCGGATTCAAGAATACCAACGTAGTAATTCGGGAATGCCTCCGGGTGGGCGGCAGCGGCGGCGGCGAACGTGTCACCTGCCTGCAGACTGTCGACCATGTCCCCCAAAATGTTCTTCAGCAGCTTGTTTTGGGTCTCCTCGGTGATGACCTCCAGGGCTTCCATGATGGGGATACCGGCCCTCATGAATACCGCCAACTGGCGAGAGAAGTTCATGACGTCCTTTTTGGGGACTTTCTTCTTGGTGATTTCGAGTTTGAGGAGGCTCTTCTGCTCCTTCACCTCAAGCGGCTGAAAACCCCGCCCAATCAAGGCAATATGAGCGGCGCCCGTTGAGGCGGCGACCTCGACGCCGGACACGGTCTTCCCGGTGCCGTCCAAGGCCTTGTAGCTGTACTTAACGGTGGTCTTTTCGCGCTTCGCCTGGCTCTTCGCCTCGGCGCGCTTCGAGAGTCGGCTCATAGGGTGTACACGCTCCTAATCACTTCGGCGACAGACGTTATGTCCTGAGCCACCAGGCTGATGGCCTCCTGGCTCAGAGTTCGCATTCCTTGCTTTACGGCCAACGTCCTCAATTCCTCCTGGGTGGCCCAGCCAACGATGAGACGCTTGATTTCAGGCGTCATGACGAGCAGCTCGTAGATGCCAATTCGGTCCTTGTAGCCGGTGTCACTGCAGAAGTTGCAACCCGTACCCATGTAGAAGACGTCCTTGTCGGGTCCGCCACTTTCCTTGTAGAACAGCATCTCCTCATCGGTCATCGTGTACGTGGTCTTGCACGAGGGGCAGATTCGCCGCAGGAGCCGCTGGCCCACCACCGCCAGGACTGAGGACGCGACCAGGAACGATTCGATTCCCATGTCGAGGAATCGGTGAAGCGCGGAAACCGAGTCGGTTGCGTGCATCGAGGAGATGACGAAGTGGCCGGTCAGGGCCGACTGCACGGCAACGCGGGTGGTCTCCACGTCTCGAATCTCGCCAACCAGGATGACGTCAGGGTCCTGGCGCAAGATCGACTTCAAACCAGTCGCGAAGTTGAGCCCGGCCTGCTCGTTG
>JBEKFK010000298.1:0-2456 GCA_050013375.1 Nitrososphaerales archaeon
CGAGAACGGTGAGAGTCCACCCCAGGGTCGAGCGTGAGAGGCGGAGGGGGTGTCGCACAAACCGGCGCAGGTTCGGTCGCAACGCCACGACGAGTACCAGCATGGTGACGGCACTCCCGACGGCAGTGCCGATCAAGGGGGCTTCGAGCGATACTCCCCACCACCCGAGCAGTCCTGTGAGAACTAACCGGACAATCGCACCTGCGACGCTTGCGACAGCGACCGGCTTGAACCTGAACTGCCCCATCGAGGCGCCTGCCAAGGCTGGGGTAGGGATGGTCGTCACGAACCAGGTGGACAGAACCACGACCGGCAGAACCGACCCAAGACTCAGAAAGTCCGCGATGGCGGGCGAAGTCAACATCAGCATCGCCGTGACGCCGAGTCCGACGAGCAATGTCATATTGAACAGAGGGCGCATCGAAAGGGCGCCGTGCTTCCCACGTTTGGCGACGTCGACAACCACGGCGGCCTGGAAAGCCAATAGCGGGATAGAGACGAACGTAACGATGTTGAGCAGCGCCGAGACAGCGCCGTACGACGACGGGCCGAGTTGACGACTTACGAGGATGTGAAACGCGAAATTCGAGACGTTCACAAAGGTCATCGCCACCAGGTACCCGAAACCCTCGCGACCGAGAAGGCGCTGTCGGAGCGTCTGGGACGCCGGAGAGGCCATGTCGTCAGGGACAGGGCCATCCAAGGGGCTGAGCTCCCCTTCGGATTCGACTAGTCCATCTGGACCAATGACGGCGACCATGCGATTAGCGGATCTTGGCGTTTGACGGACGTTGGAATTCCGACGATGTCGGAATATCGGTTACCCGAATTGATTCGTTCTCGGGGTGATTTGCCGATTCGGTTGACGCTTTCGAACGATGGCCTTGACCCTCACGCCCGGTCACATCGTCGGAGAAGCCGATGACCCACGCTGCGGTGCTGCGAGCAGCGAATACCGCATCGCTACTCTCCTCACGTTCTTCCCCTGCGAGCCTGGCGGTCTCGCAGTCGGGTCGGTCAACGGTAATAATGATGCGGTCTGCTCACTGACTCCTTCTCGGAGCCACAGGGACTCGTCGACGCTGTGTTATTGGCATCACCCGAGTACGTGGCCTGCCAGTAGTAGGTGCCGGGGCTGAAGAGGGTCACGCGATTCGAGGACTGGACTCTTCCCGCGTTCACTCCAACCGTGCCCCCCCCTGCCACGGCGGCCCAGCGGTCACACCGACTGTCGGAAAAGACGCTGTAGGTGACCGTGCCTCGAGCCTCATAGGCGCTGGGCCCGCTCAAGGTCGCTCGGTCATTCACGGCCGTGCCTGGCTGCACCCAAATGGCGGTTCCCCACTGACCACCGCCCGATAGAGACGTTGCCAGATAGGTGCTTTGCGGACGCGGCCCGTATTGCGTCTTGTAGCCGACTGTCGAAATCGCCGGCGAGACGGCTACTGGGGGGGTCAAGAGACTGACAAGCACACCTGCCACCAGGGCAAGCAGCAATCCCGTGACCACAAGGCGGCGTCCGAGGCCTTCAAGCCGTACCCAACGCCTCAACCTGGTTCCCTCCGTCTCTACATCGCAGGTGCCAGGGCCCAGAAGCGTTACCCACGGGGCCCCGCCACGGTACGAGAGCTTTTACTTCGCAGTGCGAGGTTTAGCCGTTGGTGACCACGGAAGGCAAGTGGCTCTTACTCTGCGTGCCCATGATCAGGAACCGAAGGAGCCGAAAACGACGCTGTGTGTTCATCCAATGGCTATAAGTAGTTAGCTGAGGCGCGAGTGCTCCGAGTGATCAAGCCGGCGGAGGTCAGGCTCGGACGACAGACCGACGGCCCTGAATCCCATACCGAGCACGATCGCCATGAACTCCAGGGCACGCAAAAGGAAGATGCCGAGGTAGTGGCCGGGATCTGTCACAAGGAGATCCCGCCTTCTGATGAAACACATCAGGTGGGTCGAGATGAGTGTCATAGCGGTCGGACCGCCGGTCGACCGACTCTCCCTCAGGTACTGGTTCACCGTTCGCCCGTAGCTGAACTTCTTCTTGAGCAAAGACGACAACTGGACCCGGCCAGTGTGATGATTGACGGTGAGCGGGTGATCGGTATGGACCTTGGTATGCAAGGCATATCGGTGAGAGATGTCGTAGTCCTCTCCCGACGAGATAGTCGCGTTGTAGCCCCCGACCTTGTCAAAGAGTTCTCTCGTCACCGCGCGCGCTGACTCGATGGAACTTCCCGTGTAGCACAGTCGCTCCAAAGCCTTCACCTTGGACCAATATCCGGTCGCTACATCCCTCTCGTGGAGGATCACAGCCTGGGTGTCCTCTGAGAACAGGCCCCGAAGCGACTCCAGAAAGTCGCCGTCCGAAAGCTCCATATCCGCATCAAGATTGACTATGTATTTTCCACGACTGGCGGCGACACCAGCATTCCTACTCGCAGCTGGGGGTGAATAGA
>JBEKFK010000299.1:0-2451 GCA_050013375.1 Nitrososphaerales archaeon
TGGCTTCCCGCGTACATCACCAATGTGAGAGGAGAGGGGGTGGGAACGTCGCTCGGTCTCACCCTGGCCGTCATGTACATCGGGGCAATCCCGGGCCAGCTCGTGCTGGGTACTCTCGTGGAGAGGCTGGACAAGAGATACGTCCTCGGAGCTTCCTCGGCGGGCGCGGCCCTCGCAGTCTTGGGGTACATCTCATCCGGAGGTTATCTAGCCCTTGCCTGCATCACGATATTCGGCTTCTTCTGCTTCAGCTCTTTTCCCACGCTCCTCAGTCTCGCCTCGGACTATGTCCCAAGGGAGTCTTGGTCGGCGGGTAACGGCTTCGTGTGGGGTCTCGGGATCATGGGAGGGAACGTCTTCGGGCCCGTAATCGCTCAGGCAATAATAGGAGAGGACTACTCGAGGCTGACTCTGGCTTTCGTCGTCCTTGCCGCGGTCGGGCTCGTAGGTGCACTCGCTACCCCGCTTCTCGCGAAGCCAAGAAGGACCGAGCGTTAGATCTCAGAAAAAGAGACGGACGATCCCACGACTGGCGTGGGATCGGGGACGGACCGACTCGAGAAAAGACTACTCGAAGTCGCCGCCGCCCATGCCGCCCATACCTCCGCCGGGCGGCCCGGATGGGCCCTTCGACTTGCCGGAAGCGATGACGTCGTCGATCCTAAGGATCATGCATGCGGCCTCCGTGGCCGACCTAATGATCTGCTCCTTCACGGCGAGGGGCTCGATGACATTCTCCCTGTGCATGTCCATCACTCTGGCCTGCTTAGCCTCGATCCCGAACCACTTCCCGCCCTCGGCATGCTTCGCCCTGATCTCCACCATGGTGTCGATAGGGTCGAGGCCGGCGTTGGTCGCGAGCGCGATCGGGATGGTCTCAAGAGCCTCTGCGAACTTCTGAGCCGCGAGCTGCTCCCTGCCCGTGAGGGTGTCGGTCCACTTTAGGATCCTCGTGGCCATCTCAGCCTCTGGAGCGCCTCCGCCAGCGACTATCGCCGGCTTCTCGATGACGTCCTTGGTCACCATGAGCGCATCGTGAAGCGAGCGGTCCGCCTCGTCGACGATCCTCTGAGTGCCACCTCTTACCAAGATGGTCACCGCCTTCGGGTTCTTCGTGCCCTCGATAAAGACCCACTTGTCCTGCTCTATCTTTCGCTCCTCGACCAGGGCAGCGTAGCCAAGGTCCTTTACGGAGAGGTCCTCGAAGTTGTTGGCGATGCGGGCGCCGGTAGCCTTTGCGAGGTTGGTCATGTCGCTCTCCTTGACGCGGCGAACCGCGAGGATTCCAGCCTTGGCGAGGTAGTGCTGGGCGATGTCGTCCAGGCCCTTCTGGCAGATCAGCACGTTGGCCCCGATGGCTACGACCTTGTCTACCATCTCCTTGAGCATGTGCGTCTCCTCGTCGAGGAACTTCTTCATCATCGAGGGATCGCTGATGTTCAGCTTGGCGTCGAACTCGGTCTTCTCGATCTCGAAGGCCGCGTTCACGATGGCAATCTTCGCATTCTCGATCATCCTGGGCATGCCCGAGTGAGCGACCTCCTTGTCGAGCACGAAGCCCATGACGAGCTTGGTGTCCTTGAGAGAACCTCCGGGCTTCTTCTCCACCTTGATGTTGCTGAGGTCGACCTTGTAGGTCGTCCCGGTCTTCTCGGCGACCTGTGTGGCGGCCGCGACCACTAGCTCAGCGAGCTCCTGCGCTTCGCGCGACACGAGCTTGGTCTGCATGCTGGTCCTTGCGATCTTGATCAGCCATTCCTTGTTGGTCGGGGAGACCTTCTCCGCGAACTCCTCCAGGAACTCCACCGCCTTGCGGGCCGCCTTGTTGTATCCCTCGACGATCACGGTCGGGTGGACGCCCTTGTCGATGAGCTCCTCCGCCTTCTCGAGCAGCGCGCCGGCAAGGATCACCGCCGAGGTCGTCCCGTCGCCCACTTCGTTGTCGGTGGCCTTAGAGACCTCGACGAGCATCTTTGCCGCTGGGTGCTGGACGTCGATCTCCTTCAGCATCGTCGCTCCGTCGTTGGTGATCGTGACGTCGCCGAGCGAGTCTACGAGCATCTTGTCCATGCCGCGCGGACCCACGGAGGTCTTTACGATCTCAGCGATCAGCTTGGCAGCCGCGATGTTGTTCCGCTGTGCTTCCTTTCCCTTCGACTGGTTGCTCCCCTCTTTCAGGATAAGGACGGGAGTGCCCCCGGAAGTCATTGCGGGAATAGCTGTTGTTGACATATTGTTCCTATAACACCACGCCAACTATACAACTTCGAGTTGTATATAAAAAATTCGGCTTTGGCCGAGCTTGAGCGTGCTTGAGTACGGGCCGGGAGCCCAGAATGCGTCTAATATGCCCCCTAGGGCTGCCTCTGCCCGTTGAGCTTCGGGACGACCCAGTCCTACGTCGCGCTGGCGGTATTCGGTGCGACATACGCGGCGCTGGTCCTCAGGAAC
>JBEKFK010000300.1:0-2451 GCA_050013375.1 Nitrososphaerales archaeon
CCATGGAGCTTCAGACAGTTCCTGTAGGCGGCAAAGGCTGAGCTGTTGGCGCCGCCATTACCACCGGGGAACCCACCCTTGGGCCGAAGGCTGGCACACGCCTTGGACGCCGCCTGGAACTTTGGATTGTTGGTGAAGCCACCTCCTGGTGCCCCACCACCAGTGGGCGGTGAGCCACCCTCGGGGAACCCGCCGGCCGGTGGGGCCCCGCCCGATCCTGACCCCCCGGGGAACGAGGGAAGCGTCACGCCATGCTGCGAGAGACAGCTCTGAAACGCCGAGAGCGACGCCGAGCCGGACGTGGTGCTCGTGTCGGATCTGGAGGTCGCCGAAGCCCCTCCGCTGCTACAGGCCGCCAGGAGCAAACCCAGAACTCCGAAGCATGTGACGACACTGGCTCCCCGTAGCGTTTTGGCCGTCCGGAGCCGGCTTGGGCACCTCGTGATCATGCGAGACAGCCTTGACCATCTCTCTGTGAGCCAGGTATGGAGAAGTTGCGGGCTTTCTGCAGGTACCAGGAGACGGCGCGTCCTCTCCTCAGTTGGTTGACTGGGCCCCAGTCCACAGGGAATCAAAAGGTAACCTTCAACAAATCGCCAGCTTCGGAACCGACACTATGGCGGTGGCCCTGGCGCACATCCTCGTCGTAGACGATGAGGAGAACGTCTCATTTGTGACCGTAGCGGCTCTGCGCCTCGCTGGCTTCGAGGCCTCCTCAGTCCAAAACGGGCGAGCCGCTCTCGAGACGATCCAAGGTGGCACACCGGTCGACCTTGTTGTGCTCGACGTGATGCTCCCCGACCTCACTGGCTTCGAGGTGTGCCGACGCCTCCAGATTTCGGGTGCCGACATCCCTATCGTCTTTCTCACTGCCCGCGATGCGGTTGACGACCGCATTCGTGGCCTGACCATCGGTGGGGATGACTACTTGGTCAAGCCCTTCAGTATCGAGGAGCTGATCGCGAGAGTGCGGGTGATCTTGCGTCGCGTCGGCAAGCTCGCCGACGGAAGGTTGCTGCGCTGTGATGACGTCGTGTTAGATGATGAAGCGCACACGGTCACTCGCGCCGGCGCAAAGATCGACCTCTCGCCCACAGAGTACAAGCTCCTCAGGTACCTGCTGCGTAACGCCGGAAGGGTCCTCACACGTGCTCAGATCCTCGATCACGTTTGGGCATATGACTTTTCGGGAGAGTCGACCGTGGTAGAGACCTTCGTTTCGTCGCTTCGCAAGAAGATCGACCGCTCGGACCGTCGGCTTATCCACACCGTCCGCGGTGTTGGCTACCGCATCAGCGAGTACTAGGTCCAGGCGTGACCCTGCGAGCCCGCCTTGTGGTTGCCGCGGTCATGGTGCTCGCCGTCATTGCCGCTACCGGCTTTGTAATCGTCGAAACGGTATCGAGCTCCCAATTGCGCCAAGTCGACCAGCAGCTCAGCGCCGCCCTCCCCGCGGCACTGTCATTTGGACAGCCTCCAATCCTCGGGCTTCCCCGGACACGCCCAGCCCTCACCCAACGGGAAGACGTGAATGGCATCTACATAGCACTGATCTCGCACGGACGCCGTTCCGTCCTTCTGTCGCCACTTCTCACAAAAGGGGAGGCGCCCCGAGTTCCCCCGGTTGCCCAGACTCCGAGAATCGGGAAACTTGCGCCCCAATCCGTCTCCTCGGAAACCGGGTCCAGCCGATGGCGGGCCGATCTTCTACAAAGTCCCCGCTCAAGCAACAACGTACTGATCGCTGTCTCCCTGACTGGAGTCGACACGACGGCATCGCGATTGCGCTGGTCAGTATTGGGTGCGGGTTTGATTGTTCTCGTCGTTCTTCTCTCTGGAGGATTCTGGGTGGAGCGACTGGGCTTACGTCCCATAGCTGAGGTGGCCAACGTGGCCGATTCCATCGTGGCAGGCGACCGCAGTCGGCGAGTAACGAACTCCGCATCGGGAACGGAGGCCGCACACCTCGCTGATGCCTTCAATGTCATGCTCGATGAGCAGCATGCCACCGAGGACAGATTGCGTCAGTTCCTCGCTGACGCGTCGCATGAGCTTCGAACTCCTGTGACTGTTATCAGGGGTCTAGCCGACATGTGGGCGAGTGGGGACCTTCGAGAAGGGCCGGATCTGGCAGATGGCATGCGACGAATTGGGCAGGAGGCTGCTCGAATGAGCCGGCTGGTCCAGGAACTCCTCTTGTTGGCCAGGCTTGATTCTGGTCCGCCCCTCGACGCAGTACCGGTTGACATGCGTGAGTTGATCAACAATGCGATCAGCATCGCCGCGGCCACTCATCCCAACAGATCGGTGACGTCGGCGATCGCTGGCTCAGGCATTGTCGAAGGCGACGAAGAAGCTTTGGGTCAGGTGATTCGTAACCTCATTGCAAACGCCCTGACCCATACCTCGCCAACCTCACCCATTGAGGTGCGATTTGCGAATGCCGATGGC
>JBEKFK010000301.1:0-2442 GCA_050013375.1 Nitrososphaerales archaeon
CGCGAGCTGAGCCATCTGTGCCGACGACAATTGCTTTGTACATTTGTTCCTCCGCCAAGTTTGAACAGTGGACCCGAATTGTCCCACTGCCCGCTTGTTCTCCGAAGCTACCAGGGACGAAGTGCAGACGAGAAGACCTGGCGTGTATCGGTCCGGCCCGGCCCGCCCCGCCATGTGCCGAGTCGAATGCGGTCCGACTCCTCGGCACGGAATCAGACGACACACGGAGCTCGGAGGGGGCGGTCCGTTCTCGCGGGCGGGCGCTCGGCTGGGGTTGTCAGACGGAGATACCGCCGTCCTGCGCTGCCACCAGAGGCTGCGTCATCACAGCCGAAGGGTGACGCGCTCGTCCCGCTGAGTAGGATCTCCGAATGTGCTAGCTCCAGGCTTCTCCTCTGAAAGGCCGAGGTGTCTTCAAATAGAGAACGCCTGATCGGGTCGATCGCGGGGCTCGTCGAATGCTCCGCACTCCTCCGCCAGCACCTCCAGCAATACGAACGAGCCATGCTCAAGATCGCCAAGCGTCTGGAAGATGGTGGGCGTGGCGTATCAGCGTCTGCGGGAACGAGCATTCCGACGCAGCGTCGGCAGGTGACAGAGGCCATCGAGGAGTTTGAGGCATCTCGTCACCAGCTCCGCCTGTCGTTGTTCGCGCTGGGGCAAGAGGAGGGCGCTTCCATCAGCGAGATCGGACGAGTGCTCGGGATCTCGCGGCAACTCGCCTCTCGTTTGGCTGCGGAAGCGGCGAGGCTCGATTCCTAGACGCCGGCTGTCTCGAAGCCGGCATTTCCACAGAGGCGAGGCCAAGCAGCCCGGTCACCCGGAAAGAGGGGTAGCCAATGCCTGTCAACTGCCGTGGACAACCACAGTGAGACGCCTTTACCATGGTCTGTGAACACAGCTGCCACGTGAGGTCACGGGCAACCTTTGTGGGGAGGCTGCTGTGGTGGATCCTGTTCCAAAGAGACTTCCTTCACTCGCTGAGGAGCAACGCCAGCTCACGCAGCTTCGCATCAGACGCGCCGCCATGGAAGTGGTCGGCCGACGCGGCTTCGCCGCCACCGTCGAGGAGATCGCCAAGGTATCCGGCCTGAGCCCTCGCACGATCTTCCGCCACTATGCGAACCACGACCGGCTGATCGCCGAGACTGTCAGGGATATGTTTCAGGAGTCAGGCCGTTTCCCCGACCTGGGCTCACCACGCGCTGTTGACGACGTCGCCGCCTGGATCGAGGCCTTGCCTCAGCACGTCACCGATGTTGACCGCTGGCTCGAGGATCTGGCCGTGATCGTGCACACCCGGATGGCAGAGGTCTTCGGCACCGCCTTCTGGGATATCTATGCGCCACCTCGGCCCGGATCGGAGGCTCTTGCGGACGTTGCCGATCTCAGCAGGGCGTATCGCCGGAGCGGGATGCACTACATGGCCGCGATCGCCTGGCGATCTGCCGGGGGCGAAGGGGAGCCGCCCGAGGACTTGACGCTGGCCTTCGCCTTGAATCTCTCGGCTCACACGACCCAGGCCCTCATGGTCGACTTCGACCAGACCCCGGCCGAGATTGGAGCGCTCACGGCCGAGATCCTGAAGACCCTCCTGTGGCGCGCCATCCAGCAACAGCGTTCAACGGCGGGAAAATGACCCTCCGCTGACTCGGCGATTCCGGGTGAGCAGCTGATCGATGATCGAAGCTCTCCGGTCGAGCCTCGGCGAAACAGGAGGCCAGACGGTTTCCGCCGCGGCACATCGTTGGGCACCCCGACCTCCCTCGTAACCCGATCCTGCTCGGGATCGGGGACGTCGCCCGCTCGCGGGCCCCCTTCCGCCCTCGCCGGATCTCACACAATCCCAGGTCATCGCCCCTGACGCGCAGATGTAACGGCGCTGTAACGGCGGGGGCGGAAGATCACGTCATGGCTGGCGCCGCTGGCCTGAGGTCCGGACCTCACACCGGCCCTCGATGACGGGGCAAGGGAGATCGTGGTGAACGAGACCCAGGAGTCGCCTCCTTCGCTTGTCGAAGAGCACCGACAGCTCACGCGCTGGCGCATCAGACGAGCAGCCATGGAGGCCGTCGCCCGACGGGGCTTCGATGCCACGGTCGAGGAGATCGCCCAGATGTCGGGCGTGAGCGCCCGGACCATCTTCCGCCACTACGCCAGCCACGACCAGTTGGTCCTCGCCACGGTCAAGGACATGTTCGCGGCGTGCGGACGCCGGCCGATCGAGGGCCTGCCGTCACCGGACGCCGACCTCGACGGCTGGATCGAAGGCTTCATGGTCACGATCCACACCCCGAGCCGGACCACTTCGGCTGTGCTCGGCGAGATAGGTCCCCTGCGCCGCCACGCCCGTACCCGCGGAGCGCACCTCGTGGCCTCGCTTGCCTGGCACAAGGCCGGCGGGGTGGGTGAGCCCCTCCCGGACCTCGTGTCTGCATTCGC
>JBEKFK010000302.1:0-2420 GCA_050013375.1 Nitrososphaerales archaeon
ACATCAAGGCCTACATGGCGGTCCTGCGCAAAACCAATAAGCAGGCCCGGTTGCACAACCAGGAACTTTTCGATGTCATTCACAGCAAATTGCCTGACGGCTACTGCAAAGACTATCGTCAGTGGCACGATCGTACCTACAACGAGCGCGGCAACAAGTTTGATCGCAAGCCTCCCAGCGCCCTGACACTGATCATCTGGCTCGAGGAGGAGAAGGACCGCCGACAGGCCGAAGCCGACCAGAAAGCCAACGAGGCTACGAGGTTAGCTTTGGCAAGTGCGGGCCTCGCCTCGCAGCGGAAGTCCTTCAGGGTCAACGTGGCCCAGGCCGGCGACGAGGACGAGGAGATCGACCTCGAGGAGCCAGAGCGTCAGGTTCTGGCCCAAGGTGGAAGTTTCCGTGGGAATCGCGGGCGGGGGTCCAACGCTCGCAAGCCTGATGGGGTCGTCACCTCACAGCCGCAGACTGGAGAACCACCCAAGACACGGGTCGACAACCGAGCCTGCGGACAGTGCGCCGAAAGGCACAAGCTGGAGGATTGCCCCAAGTTCAAGGCCTTGTCGACCGCTACGGCACGTCGCGAGTTCTGCATGGACGCCGAGAGGTGCTTCCGGTGCCTGATCGGAGGACACCGGGCCGCCGATTGTAGGCAGCTCAACAAGTGCACGAAGTGCACAAAGAAGCACCACGAGATGCTGCATGGGGACACCAACAAGTCGGCGATGACATCACACGCCTGGTACCAGGATTCTGACCTGGAGTCTTGGCCTGAGGACGATGACTACGGACAAGCTCTCGTGGCCCGTGGGGGAGGACAAGCTGCGCTACGCGTAGTCCCTATCTATGTGGAGAATCCCATCACGGGTGAGCGAGCGGAGCTGAACGCCCTTCTGGACGAAGGAGCAGAGGAGTCCTTCCTGGACGAGGGAATTCGTCGAGTTCTGGGACTCAAGGGACCGGTCAAGCAACGCCGGATCTACGGTTTTGGCGGGCGCGAGAACCTCGTGCGCATGGCTCAGGTTAAGGTTACCTTGCGCAGCCTGGACAAGAAGGTGGAGCAGAGCGCTATCTTCAGTTGCCTTCCGCACCCGGTGGGGAACCTCCAGGCCCAAGACTGGTCCCAGCTCAAGCGAGCATGGAGTCACCTACGAGATCTGCCCTTCCACATGAGTAAGGGCGCAGTGCACGTTCTGCTGGGAGCCGATCTTCCCGGCCTAGCAATGTCCCTGCGAGAAGTACGACATCCATCAGGAAGTCTGGAACTTCCAGTGGCCCGACTGACACCGTTGGGCTGGACAGCCTACGGGCCAACGCACCCGGAGGAGGGCGAAGAGCGAGAGAGGATTGGCGTCCCCCCTTGCTATGACTCTCTGTCCCGAGGGGTGACGGCCACGGGAGGTCCAGAAGCGAAGGCCTTTCTGATCCGAGGTAGCAAGCCGCCGCGAGCTGCGAGACAAGTTGACCTGGAACCACAACGGCTGGAGGGATTCGCTCGACGTCAGCACAAGGACGTGAACGACCGGGAGCTCTCCGAGATGGTAAGCCGTCAGTGGTACGTGCAGGAAACGCTCTTGGACAACGAGAGGGTGACCAGCACGGGCGAGACAAGGGCTGTGGAGCGACTGCGCAACACCAAGCAGTTCCTGCCGCAGCCAGACGGTACAGTGCGCATCCAGCTGGGAACGCTCTGGCGAGAAGGCGAGCCCAAGCTCGAGAACAACTACCACTACGCCAGGCGCAGGTGGGAGAGCTTGGAGGTCTCGAAGCTGGCCAAGCCCGAGGACATGGCGCTCTACCTCCAGAACATCGACATGTGGCTGGAGAGGAAGTACGTCCGCGAAGTTCCTGCTGAGGAAGAGAGACCGCCGCTGGCTTACTATCTGGCGCACTTCCCTGTCAAGAAGGAGTCAAGCTCCACGACCAAGATCAGGCCAGTGATGGACGGAGCTGCCAGATCAGGCAACCCACCCAAGTGCCTGAACGATGCGATCCACCCAGGGCCCAAGATGATCAACAACATCTTGGACGTCTTCCAGGAGTTCCGGCGCTTCGCTGTCGCGGTGACCGCGGACCTGGAACAGATGTTCCTGCAGATCCTCCTGGCGCCAGAAGACCGCAAGTTCCATCGGTTCATCTTGCGCAGGCCAGGTGAGGAACACTTGAGGGAGTACGAATTTCTCGTCCACAGCTTCGGCAATGCCTCAAGCCCCTGCGTGGCCATCTACGCCATCAAGTCGTACGCCGCGCAGAAGAAGGACCAGTACCCCCTCGCGTGGAAGATCATCGAGAAGGCCAGCCTGGTGGACGACCACCTGTTCTCGCTGGAAACGGACACAGAAGCCGCCGAAGCCATCCGACAACTGCGCGCGATCTACAAGGAGATCAACTTCCACTTGGCGAAGTTCTCCAGCAACCACCTG
>JBEKFK010000303.1:0-2413 GCA_050013375.1 Nitrososphaerales archaeon
TGACTATGCCTGTTTGCCTGAGACCATCGGGAAACCCCGGTGGAGACGGCAATGGCGAGGAAACAGCATTGCGGCTATTGCGGATGTTGGTATCTGCCGCATCCCAGAAGTGCGGGTCGCCAGAAGTGCTGCGGAAAGGCCGGATGCCAGATGCGGGTCCACCAGAAGGCCCGTGAGGCCTGGCGAAAGAAGCATCCTCATGCCAAGAAGCAGGCGCGCCTGCTCCGTCGGCTGGTGAAGAGTCCACCGCCCCCCAAGGAAGGCAGCCCGTTCAAGTCCATTGACTGGGAGGCGTCCATGGAGGAGGTGGGGCCCGAGTCCACCGTCCTGGCGCAGGAGGTCATGAAGGCCCTTTTGCGATGGTTGCGCGTCAAGTTTGCGGGGTAGGCCGGCGCGAGTTGCCCTTTCGGGCGGAGAGAGGCCTTGTCGCCGAAAGCCATTGAAAACAGTAGTGGTTACAACAGAGTTGCCCTATTCAACCGGCGAGAAGCCTTCCGCTCCTAGCTACTTGAAAACACTGGAGTTTTGAAAGAGTTGCCTCTCGGACGGGGGGAGAGGACATGGCCAGAGTTGGCCCCTTTTCCTAGGCTGGACTCCTTCCGCCGGGAGCCCCTGCCATGGACCTGGAATTTCATCAGATCGACCGCCGATACGAGATCCTGCGCCGACGAGACCCACGCCGGGAGAATGCCCTTCGGGCCTCCCTGGCCGCCATCGGGCAGCAGAATCCGGTGGTGGTGATCCAGCCCTCTCCCGAAGCCAAGCCCATCCTGGTGGATGGTTTCAAGCGGGTTCGGGCCCTCGAGCGGCTGAGGGTTGATACGGTGCGCGCCGTCCCCTGGGACATGGAGGAGAGGGAGGCGCTGCTCCTCGGGCGCCTCATGCGGACGGCCTCCAAGGAGAGCCTCCTGGAGCAGGCCTGGCTGCTGGATGAGCTGAAGTCCAGGTTCCGGATGACCCTCGAGGAATTGGGCCGCCGTTTCGACCGAACGCCGAGTTGGATCTCCCGCCGACTGGCGCTGGTCCGTGTGCTGCCGGAGGCGGTCCATGTAGCTGTTCGCAAGGGGCAGCTCGAGCCCTACACGGCCATGAAGGTGTTGGTTCCTTTGGCGCGCGCCAGGAGAAACGATTGCCTGCCCTTCCTGGCTGCCCTCCTCAAGGCGTCGTGCTCAACCCGGCAGGCGGAAGCCTTGTATGCGGGGTGGGCCAGGGGCAGCCCGGAGGTCCGCGCGCGTATCCTGGCCGATCCAGTCCTGTTCCTGCGGGCCCAGGAGGCCTCCAGGGCGGAGGATCCGGCCGGGAAATCCGGCCTGGCGCTGCTGTTCGAGGACCTGGGAGAGATGGGGCGCCGGGCCCGCAGGGCCGCCGGCCGCATCCAGGAGGGCGTGCTGGACGGCCTCCTGCCCAGAGAAACCCAGGAACTGGAGCGGGCCCTCCACCAGGTCCAGTCGGACTGGCAGGCATTGTTCGCCCTTTCAAGGAAGGAGGCCGACTGTGCTTAAGCATGAAAGGCGGGTCGCCATCCTGGAGCTCGATGCGCGTGGCCAGAGCATCCACGCCATCGCCAAGGCCCTCAAGGCGGATCGGGACACCGTCCGGAAGGTGCTTCGTGGCAAAAGCGCGGAGGTGCCCGGATTCCGACGCACGGAGGCGGGCGAGGCCCTCCACGAGGACATCCTGGAGCTATACAAGGGCTGCAAGGAGAACCTGGTGAGGGTCCACGAGGAGCTGGTCGCGCGGGGGGCCACCCTCTCCTACCAGGCCCTCACGAGCTACTGCCGTCGCCACGGAATCGGCGTGGCCCCGAAGCTCCCGGAGGGGGAGTACCACTTCGGGCCCGGCACCGAGATGCAGCACGACACTTCCCCGCACCGGGTGCGCCTCGGGGGCCGGAACCGGGATCTCCAGTGCGCCAGTCTCGTTCTGGCCCATTCGCACATGGTCTTTGCCCAGTACTACCCGGCGTTCACTCGTTTCTGGTGCAAGGTCTTTCTCACGGAAGCCTTCCAGTTTTTCGGCGGCGCCTGCTCCCGTTGTATGATCGACAATACGCACGTGGTCATCGCCCAGGGAACGGGCCGGGACATGATCCCGACGCCGGAGATGGAGGCCTTCGGCGAGCGATTCGGGTTCGTGTTCCGGGCCCACGAGGTGAACGATCCCGATCGCAAGGGCCGCGTCGAGGCCCCGTTCAAGTACCTGGAAAACAACTTCCTGGCGGGCCGCGAGTTTCAGGACTGGGCGGATCTCAACGGACGGGCCCGGGCCTGGTGCGAGAAGGGGAATGCCTCCTTCAAGCGACACATCCACGCCCGGCCCATCGATCTGTTCGCGGCGGAGCGGAGCCTGCTCCATCGCCTCCCGATATGGGTGCCCACCGTCTACCGCCTGGAGACCCGGACGGTGGACGGGG
>JBEKFK010000304.1:0-2406 GCA_050013375.1 Nitrososphaerales archaeon
ATTTTCCCTCGTGGGGGCGAACGGCACAAAAATGGACCGTCCAGAAGCCCAATGAACACTGGAGTTCGTGATTTGGGGCGGGAACGAGCCGCCGCCAGGAGCCTGTGGGTCCACTTTTTGGGTTCCCAGATCGCCCGCAGGGTCGACGGAGCCTCCCCGATGGTGCCTCCGATGGCGAACCTGACGCCCACCCCGGGACGTGCGGCGGACCGCCACGACGAAGGCGGCTCGGGTCGTCGAGATCCGTCACGAGGTCACCGAGGGCAAACTGCATCGCGGGGTCGCTGCTCGCGACCATGGCCGCTGGACCACCCCGTCACCATCACGAGGCCGATCCCGACACGAGAGGTCGCCGGCGACCACTTCGGGGCGCACGTCCAATGTCTCGTGAGCGCCCACCCGACCCGCGGCCGGCGCCAGAGCCACGCCGGGACTCCGGTTTCCGCCCCGAATCACACGGAATCCAGGCTCCTGGCGTCCCCACCGACCTTGCGAGGCCCCAATCGCCATCTATCGCCCATTTCATTTTCCCTCGTGGGGGCGAACGGAGCAACATCACTCACGTCAAAACCCCTACAAACACTGACGATCGTAATTCGGGGCAAGATCGAAGGTCTGCGCTCTGGTCCGAGTCCAAATTGACCGTTCCCGCGTCCCTGCGGTACCGACGCCCGCGCTCCTTCGAGCCTGGCCAGCTCACCGGGGATGACTCGGGACACCTCGATCCGGGGTGGTGCACGACACCAAAAGTTGAGTTCGGTCGAAGGGTCACCTTGGGCCACCGGGACCCCCAGAACCACACCCCGCGGAATCGTCGCCGGACTTCGTCACCCCCTCCCCGGCGTTCCCCTCAGGCCAGCCCCTTCGGCTGACGTTGGATCGGACGCCCTCCGTCGCCTGAGCCCAGTGGTGCCCGGTTCGTGACGGGCTCGGGAACGACGTTCGGGAGCCCGATTTGTCACTCAAAGGCGGGACTTTGGAGCCAAAAGCCTCCCCGGTGGCCTTCCTCAACCCCAGGAGACCGATAGCCCACTTTCCATTTTCCCTCGTGGGGGCGAACGGAGGAAAAATGCCCGCGCCAGAATCCCTGCAAACACTGGAGTTCGCGATCTGCGGCCGAGGTGAGGGTCAGCGGGTCCCCGGGCGGAGCGCTTCTTCGCTTCCCGGGTGCCCCGAGACGCCAAAATGACGTCCCGACCGACGACGCGTACGCTCGCCCGGAACCGCCCGTCGCCCCCCACCTGCGGCTCAGGGGAAACCGGGTTCGACGAGGTCGGGTTTCGTCGGAGTGGTGCTCGCACCCTAGAGTGATCGGGACCGGCGCGCCGTTCCGGCGGAGGCCCTTGCCTCGCTCGGCCCGGCCACAGAGTCACTTCCGGTCCAGTTGAACGAACGGATGAACTTCGATGGAATCGCAGCGTACTTCCGAGCGCCCCTGGTCTCTGCAGTGGCCTTCCATGGACTCGTGGAGGCGCCTGGTTTCTCCTAGAATGAGGCTCTTCGGACTCGATATCGACCCCGCGAACCTACTGTGAACCGAATGGGCACCAAAAGGGCCATATCCATTTTCCCTCGTGAGGGCGAACGGAGCTGAAATGCCCGCCCCAGGAGCCCTACAAACACTGGAGATCTTGGGTTTGGGCGTAAACGGGCCAACTCGAGGTCCGGTGGCCTCGACTTTCCGATCCCCTGAATCCTCCAAAGGAGCGAAATCGACTCCGAGCGAGGTCCATGGGACGACCGCGAACTCGTCCGGGTTGAGCGACGTCCGAGGTGGGCAGGTCAGGCATGCTGGCGCCGGGGCGGACCAATCCGCCGGGACCCGAGCTCACGAGGACTGCCCTCTCGCCAACCCGGGCTAGACCCCACCGTCGCAAGACGGGCCATTGCTGTTTCGATTCTCGGCGCTTTGACCGGCGAGGAGGGCGCCATTTCCAAGCACCCGCCCCCGTCCCACTTTTGAACCGGTCCGAGAGACTCAAGTTCTCCCCCGACGAAAGGCGATTGGGACGAAAACAACCTCCCCGGCACTATGGAGGCCCACGGGACTGAAATCTCTCGAGGGATCACCTTCGACGCCAGGCGAGGTCGTTGGGGAGAACCTACCGACCTACCACGGCGAAGTCCGTGCTCGGGCCGAAGGGGTTAGGTTGGTTCGTGACGACGGTAGTGCGAATCGAAGGACCAAAGCCCGACCGAGCGGCGTTCGGCGTGCGCCCATCTCCTACCCAATCTCGAATCCGCGGCCGAGCCGGCTCAACCGCCAGAGTTCGGCCGAGGTGACCGTCTGGGTGAGTATCCCCTCGCCGCCGCTTCGCCTCCGGCTTGTTAAACGCGCGAAGGGGCCCGAGTTCTTCCCCGGACACGGGACTTTTAGGGCTGAAGGCGACCCAAAGGAACCGTAGA
>JBEKFK010000305.1:0-2405 GCA_050013375.1 Nitrososphaerales archaeon
TGGTGGTGAAAAGGGACAAGCAACTTGAGGAGTCGTTCCGCCTGCTCAGCCATATTCAGTTCGATAGGAACCCGGGAGTAACTCAGGATCGTGGTAAGCCACGCCGTATCCTCATGGACCGAGAATCCGGCGACGATATCTTCCTCAAGAAGTGCTCGCGCAGCGTCCTCGTCACCAGCCTGCAAGCTGGCCGTCGCAAGTGCCGAGCGAAACGCAGGAAGGCCAGGGTTCTGTTCGACCAAGTCATTTACTACAGAAACGAGTTCTCCCATCCTTCCCTGCTGGTATCGAATTGACGCGAGCTGCGCGCCGTAGAAACCGAAGGCGTCGGGCTCCCCACTAGCGGCGCCTAGCTCGAGCACACTAGTGGCGAGCTCCTCCGCCTGGGTCGTATTGCCTTCCAACATTGCCTTCACTGCATGGTTAATCCGGGAAGTCCTCCGCAACCCCGGTTGTCGGACCCTTTGGGCCTGCTCTTCCATGATGGACAAACAGCGGTCTAAGAGATCGAATCTCGTCGCTCGCGTGGCATCGATAAATGCGTTGGCTGCCGCAAGGCACAGCCTGACCGGATCGCCGAGGCGTTCGGCGACCTCCAAGGCCTCGAGATTGTCAGCAAGGGTTTCATCGAGCAAGGCGGGGATTCGCTTCGGCATGTGGCAGTCTTGTGCGACCGCGACCAGGGTGTCAGGGTCCCCGAGACGATCCGCAATCGCCTTCGCATCGTTCGCAAGGCTGAGGCGACGATCAAGGGGGCCATAGGCCAGCTCGGAGCACAGAGTGGAAAGGATGCGGGCTCGTTCGGGACTATCTCGCTCGGGAAGTACATCGAGGGCAGCTTCGAGCACCTCCACCCGGTCGGTGTCGATAGTTCCGAGCGTCGCATAGCCGCGACTGTTGGCCAAGGCCGAACGAACCAAACGGGTGGTGTCGCCTATCTTCTTCGCGAGATTCGCTGCTTCCAGGAGATTGGCGCGGAACTCGGCGATTCCGGCTTGGCGCTGTGCCGTCCCGAACCCGATGAGGATGTCAATATGACGGGTGTCTTCGACGCTTCCGACCTGGGATGCCAGCGCGAGCGCCTGGGAGAAATAGCGCAGAGCCTCCTCGGGGGCCAGTGCCTTGAGAGCGCCTTCTCCGGCCCGCTGCGCGTACGAGATGGCCTTGTCCGCGTCGGTGGGTCTGGTGGCGAGGAGGAAGTGTCTGGCCAGTTCTCCGACACGGTCCTCGCTGTTCTCTCCGTAAAGACGCTCGATGGCTTCGCCCACCGCCTTGTGTAGTCGAGTTCGGCGCGTCGCGCCGAGGTCCTCGTAGAGGGTGTGCTGGATCAGCGCATGGGAAAAGCTGTAGCGCCCGGGTGAATCGGGGAGCTCGTTCACGACCGCGGCGTGCTGGGCCTCTTCGAGGAGGTCGATGAGCTCGTCTTCGCCGACCTTGGTCGTCTCTGCCAAGAGGTCGAGATCGAAGTCACGTCCGATCACCGACGCCGTGGACAGGACCTTGGTCGCCCCCTCTCCGAGCCGTGAGACACGGGTGCCGATGACCGTTCGCACGCTGTGGGGAAGGGCTAGCTCCCCATCCGCCTCTTTCGCCGTCCATCGCCCGGTAGCGGCGTCCTGGTAGATGTCACCGGACTCCGACAGGTTCCGAAGGACTTCGGCGACGAAGAAGGGGTTGCCGTCGGTCTCCCGGTAGAGCTGATGGGCCAGTCCCACCCCGGCGTCGTCGAGTTTGTGCCCGGCGGCCGATTCCATGAAGGCGATGACCCCGGTGTCCTCCAAGCCCTTCAGGTCGATGGTCGAGACGCCGGCGGGCTCCCGGTGTAATGCCGCCAAGGCGTCGGTTAGGGGGTGGGCGGTCGATAACTCCCCGTCGCGGTAGGACCCGAGGATCAGGAGTTGGCTGGCCGAGGAGTTGGCCACCACGTCGCGGAGCAGTTGCAGGCTCGGTTTGTCCGCCCAGTGCAGGTCGTCGAGCACGAGGACGAGCGGACGCTGCCGGCTCGCCTCCTCCAGCAGTTCCACCACGGCCGCATAGAGGAGGTAGCGCTCCGTGTCGGGATCGGTGGTCTGGGGCGGCGGCAGCTCCCCCAGACGCTGACCGAGCGCTGGCACCATACGAGCCAGCTCCCCGCCATGGCTGGCCACATGTGTTCTGAGCAGCTCTTCGTCGACGTGAGCGACGAGATGGGAGAGCGCCTCGCGGAACGGACGATACGGTGCCCCCACCTCCTCGTCGCAGCGACCGAGGAGCACCGTTGTGCCCCGGTCATATGCCTGTCGGGCGAACTCCGACACGAGGGTGGTCTTTCCCTGGCCCGGTTCTCCCGCCAGGAGGATCAGCTCCCGTCCCCCGCCGCTGGCGACACTCTTAGTGGCCGTGTCCAGGAGGGCGAGCTCGTTCTC
>JBEKFK010000306.1:0-2396 GCA_050013375.1 Nitrososphaerales archaeon
AAAGATAGAGGCGCGATTCGCGGATCTCGGCTTGCGCCTCGGGGGGTCTGATCTGGCCAGGCCACGGATCATGTGACGATTCATCGACGTAGTCCTGCAGCTCCTCGAGCGCCTGTCTGCTTACCCCGACGATGTGATCTTCAAGAGTGTCACCATGGAGTGGGAAGTTGTCTCGGACGTACGCGCCCGAAAGGCCAGCCTGATAGCTGTTTGTCTGGCCAGGAAACCGACCTTCGTCAGACGAGTACCACAGCGTGCCTTCGGCAGCGTCAACATGGAATCCAGGCGGAACGATCTGTTGGAGTCGGTCAGCGAGCAGACGAGCAAGATCGTCCGGATTCATGGCGCACAGTCTATGGGTCAGGTCGGTCACCGTCCGAGTTGCGCCGGGAGCTTTGGAGCAACCATGTGGCCATGCGATGACCAACCCTCTTCCAGGGCCACGCCGCACATAATCGCAACGCCGAGTGATCCCGGATGCTCCCGTTGAATCGCAGTCGGAGCGAGGCTCTTCGACGGCGCTGTTGGAGATACATCCGGGTCCATCAGGGTGTTACCGCTTAGGCGCCCGTTCTGCACGGAGTCGGCCTAGGGCTGTTCCAGCGTGTTACGCGGCCCCGACGGCTCACGTTCCGCAGATACCCTGAGCAGGAGCCAAAATAGGGCCAGGGGAGGATCCGACGGGAGGTAGGCAGTGGAGGTCGGGGACTGGCTTCGGGGGGCCCGTCGCGTCTTGCGGGTCGCCGGTGCCGTCCGCACTGCTGTAGACGAAGCCCGCCAGCGGTCTGAGGAGCGCCGTGCGCTGTGGGCGCGTGCCGAAGACGAGGACACATCTCCCGAGGAGCTGGCCGAGCTCGCTGGAAACGCTGATCCCATAGTCCGCAACAATGTGGGGCGCAACCCAAAGACGCCCCCAGACGCGCTTCGACTCCTGGTTGCCGAGGCACCTCCAGGGCCGGTCCGTAATGGTCAGCTCGAAACGTGGACGACCCGTGCCGCGGTTGCTTGCAACCCGTCGTTGCCGCCGGACCTGCGCGCCATGCTGGCGGCCGACGAACATCCTTATGTCCGCGCCGGTGTAGCGGCTAACGACAGTACGCCTCCCGACGAGCTCGTGCGCTTGGCGTCCGACAGTGATGATCTAGTCCGGATGACGGTGGCCGCCCACCCGAACACGCCCGTCGATACCCTCGCCCGCCTGGCCGAGGACGCCGACCCGACCAGCGGGACGGCACGCTCCCTGGTGGACAACCCCAATTGCCCCGGTGAGCTACGCGAGCGCCTCCGCGCCTCGCTACGCGAGCCAGAGCCCGAACCCGAGCCGCCGAGTTCTGAACGGTTCCTGCCGTTCGGCCCGGCCAAACTCGTCGGTGGCGTGCTCTTCGCTCAACGCCTGGCACGCCAGGAGGAGGAGGACCATCCAGCCGACCCCGGCATCGCCGTCCTCGGGCCACGCTCGGGACTGCTCAAACGTCAGGCCATGACGCTCGCCGTCGAAGGCCGAGAGGACCGCGAGGCGGCAGACGAGCTGGTGCAGCGGGCCGAGGGCCACGACGAGGCGTTTCGGCGAGCCGCCCTGTGGCTGCGTTGTGACGGCCAGGCGTCCGAACAACTCATCGAGAACAGGGCTCACCGGCTCCTACAGGCGGCCCTGTCGGGAGAGGCGGTACTCGAGCTCACCGAGTCCGAGCGCCAGATCATCGACGAGCTCGAGTCACTCCGGGCTCGCGGCGATGACGGATTCCACGCCTTGGTCGAGAAGGAGCCGCGCCTGAGAGCGGTCGCCGACGCCATCCGTCCGGTCGAGGGCATGCCTCCCCAGGACGAACTTGGCGTCGAACCAGTCAGGAGTTGGGTCGCCATATCGTTCCCGTTTGCGACTCGGGCGATGAGCCGGGCACCGGTGCTCGGCAGGCGAGTGCCGGCTGCCCTGCTCGATTTGATCGGTCAATTGGAGGGACTTGTGGGTCCCACGAGCGCGTCGCTCGACCCTGTCCTCCGCTCACATCTGGCGATGAACATTGCAGTGAAGTACTGCGTGCCCCTCCTTGATCCGGCTCAGCCCTAAGGAACCCCCTGTACGTTGGTGAGCCACAGGTTCCTGGCCGATCCCAGCTAGCTCCACATGAGCTTGTGCGGCTTCATCCCTCCCGCGACACTTGCGCAATGACGGACGACGACGAGAACCGTGAGGAACGCGACGCCAATAGCGAGGCTTCCGAGGAGGGGTGGGACGTACGCGCAGAATCAGAAGACCCTTCGGCCTCCGAGCTTCTCGAGGACCTCCTTCCGATGGAGGAAGATGATTACCTAATCTTGCTTCCCGGTGGAGAGTTCGAAGTTGCACGAGAGTTACGCAAACCGAGCAAGGTTCCGAAAGCCGTCGTATACCACGG
>JBEKFK010000307.1:0-2395 GCA_050013375.1 Nitrososphaerales archaeon
CCTTGAGCTTGCGCGCCGAGAGGAGGACGGCGGTCCCCGTGAGGGCCCCCGACCGGCTCCCTGCCGTCATCGAGCTCCAGGGCAGCATGTCCGTGTCGCCGTGCTGCACCGTGAACCTCTCGACGCCCACGCCGAGCTCGTCGGCGGCGACCTGGATCATGGCTATGGCGTGACCCTGCCCGTGCGGGTGTCCGCCGATGGTTATCACGATCCGACCGTCCTTCTGGATCGTCACGGCTGCCGTCTGGGCCAGGCCGGGACCGAACCCGCAGATCTCTGTCCAGGTCACGATCCCTATTCCGAAGAGCCTGCCGGCCGCCCTAGCCGCCCGCTGCTCTTCCCGCAGCCCCTTGTAGTCCGCCACCTCGAGAGCCTTGGTCATGTTCGTCTCGTAGTCGGCGGAGTCGTAGGTGTAGCCCCCCGGCGTCTTGAACGGGAACTTCTCTTTGCTGATGTAGTTGATCCTGCGGAGCTTGACCGGGTCCAGCTTGAGTTGGGACGCGAGGACGTTCATGGTCCGTTCGAGGAGGTACGCCGCTTCGGGGCGGCCTGCGCCCCTGTAGGCCCCGTGCGGGACCTTGTTCGTGAAGACCGAGTAGACGTCAGCCTCGTAGGCGGGTATGTCGTAGACCCCCGTGCCCATCTTGGCGGTCAGCTCGGGAAGACCCGTCGTGGAGCCGTCCGAGTACGCGCCCCCGTCCGAGATCACCTTGATCTTGTACCCCAGTATCTTCCCGTCCTTGCGGACGGCGATCTCTGCCCACTGGTTCTGCCCCCTCCCGTGGGTCATCGTGAGCATGTGCTCACGCCGGCTCTCCTCCCACTTTATCGCCCGCTTGAAGTGCCGCGCAGCGTAGCAGATCACGACATCCTCCTGGTAAGCAGCGGACTTACCACCGAAGCCCCCACCGACGTCGGGAGCTATGACGCGCACGCTCGACGGGTGCACCCTGAGAAGGTCTGCGAGGGTGTCCCTAAGCGTGTGGGGATCCTGGGTGGAGAGCCAGATTGTCAGGAGGTCGTTTCCGGCGTCGTAGCTGGCTGCTATCCCCCTCGGCTCCATCGAGACAGGGTGGACGCGTGGTGTGACAAGCTTGACCTTGACGATCCGGTCCGCGTTGCGGAACGCGGACTTCACGTCACCGAAGGTGTGGAGGTAGTGGTAGCCTATGTTGTCCGGGAACTCCTGGTGGACCTTCGGGGACCCCGGCTTGATCGCGGCCTCCACGTCCACTACGGCCTCGAGCGGCTCATAGTCCACCTCGACGAGCTCGGCCGCGTCTTCCGCCTGGTAGTAGCTCTCGGCAAGGACGACGGCGACGGCTTCCCCGGCGAAGTTCACCTCGCCGACTGCGAGCATCTTCCTGATCGTGGCCTTCTTCTCGGCACCGGTGGACGCGCCTCCCTCGGAGCCCACCTTGTCGACGGTGGGCATTGGGTCGACCTTCCCCTCCAGGTCCTTCCCCGTAAGCACCCCGACGACGCCCGGCGAGGCAAGGGCCGCGTCCACGTTGACGCTGCTGAGCTTGGCGTGAGCGTGCGGGCTTCTCACGAAGGCCGCGTAAAGCATGTTCGGGAATCTGAGGTCGTCCAGATACCCCCCAGCTCCGGTCATGAACTTCGGATCCTCAGTGCGCCTGAGAGACTGTCCGACGAGCCGTTTCCCCTTCTGGACAGTCACCTGTGCTGTTGCCATCGGGCTAGGCTTCGAGACGACCTACGTTATGAAACTTTTGTTATCCGTGTCGTTGAATCGTGGCAGACCTCTCCTCTCCTGTGGAGACGATGGTCACCTTCACCTTCAGCTCGTCCTCGAGGAACTCGACGAGCTGCTCGACTGCCTGCGGGAGATGGTTCTCTCTCAGCTCGAGGCCGTACAGGGTCGGCATATTCCGGTAGACCGGTTTCGCCTCGGCGAGCCTGGGCAGAGCCCTCGAGAAGTCCCCGGTCTCCTCGCCGTCGATCGAGTAGCCGACGCAGACCTTCATCTCCCTCACCCTCGTGAGAATGTCGACCTTGGTGAGCGCGAGCTCCGAGACCCCGTTGAGCCTCACGGCGTACTTCAACCCGACGATGTCGAGCCAGCCTACCCTGCGCGGTCTCCCGGTCGTCGCGCCGTACTCCTTGCCCTCCTGCCGGATGTGCTCTCCCGTCTCCCCGGGTATCTCGGTGGGGAAGGGGCCTCCCCCGACGCGGGTGGTATACGCCTTGGCCACACCCATCACGTCGCCGAGTGCGCCGTTGGGTATCCCGAGGCCCGCGGGGACATAGCTGGCGATCGTGTGGGCCCCCGTGACGTACGGATAGGTCCCGAAGATCAGGTCCAGCAGAGTTCCTTGCGCGCCTTCGAACATCACCGAGTGACCGGCGTCGTTGAGTGCCATGATCTCCCCTC
>JBEKFK010000308.1:0-2392 GCA_050013375.1 Nitrososphaerales archaeon
CACGCTTGCCGTGCAGTCATCGCCCCGGCCCTACCAGGTGAGCTTTGCTTCGGCCCGACCTCTGAGCGCCGCTATCGACGAGCTGATCGCAGAGGCCCGCCATCCCGTCATCTTCGCCGATCGTCGTCCCGTGGAGATGCACCTGAACGATGCCCACGCTCTGGCCACGGCGCCGACCATGACCGTCGACGCCACAGAAGAGTTCAAGAGCGTTGACAGTGCACTGGCTGTCGTCGACTTCATGGATACCCAACGTGTGAGTCGGAGCTCTCTGCTGGTGGTCATCGGGGGTGGCATCGTGCAGGATGTCGGTGCTTTCGCCGCTTGTGTCTATAAACGCGGTGTCCCCTGGGCGTACGTGCCGACGACGATGCTGGCCCAGGCAGACAGCTGTATCGGGGCCAAGAGTGGTCTCAACTTTCACGGTGCAAAAAACCTGGTAGGCGTCTTTTCGGCTCCTCGACAGATCCTGGTGCACACCGGCTTCCTCGCCACATTGCCTGAGGAAGACCTTCTTTCAGGGTTGGGTGAGGTCTTCCGTCTCAGCATCATCGGGGGCCCAGCATTTCTGGAGCGCTTCGAACGCCTCCGGCCCTCGGCGGTTGCTGGAGATCTCCTCGTGCTCGACCAGCTCATCCGGAGCGCCTTGAGTGTCAAGCGTTCGGTGATCGAGGTAGATGAGTTCGAGCTTGATCTCCGGCGGTCCATGAATTTCGGGCATAGCATCGGGCACGCCCTGGAGGCCATAACCAAACATGCCATCCCGCATGGCATCGCCGTAGCCGTGGGTGTTCTCGTCGAGGCGGAAATCAGTTTTCAGCAAGGCATGTTGTCCCGAGACGAGCGCGGCCACTTACTACGGGCAGGGGCGCCCATCGTTCCCAACCGGGTGCGCAAAGTTCTGGCCGATGTTTCGCTCGACGAGATTCTCGATGTGCTTGCTCGGGACAAGAAGGTCGAGGGATCGGTCCTCAAATTGGTGGTGCCCGAGCACATCGGACAGATTCGGTTCATCGACCTCCCGCTCGAGCCGGCGTCGGTCCCATTGCTCGAGAGGGCACTCCAACGCGTCCTTGTCGATATCTCCTAGCCACTCACCACGAGGACACTACGCATTTGCGTCTGCTGGATTTTTCCTCAACGACGGGGGCGCGATTGGTCGAATCAGGCCTTGACGTCGTCGTCACCGGCGGCGGTGGATGGCTGGGGCAAGCCACTCTTGAGATGCTGGAGTCTAGCCTGGGTGTGCTGGCTGCGACGCGAGTTCATGTGTTCGCTTCATCGCGCCGAGTCATGAGGCTGCGCTCCGGCACGGAGCTGGAGGTACACCCGTTAGGTGAATTGCCCCAATTACGGATTGGCCCACACGTCCTGGCGCACTATGCCTTTGCCACTCGGGAGCTGGTGTCTCGGATGGGTCTCACCGAATACGTCGCCAGGAATAATGAGATCACGGACCTGGTCACAGGCCACGTGAGAAGAACTCGACCGGTCGGGATGACCCTACTCTCGTCCGGCGCCGTGTACTTGGGTGACGACCCTTCCACCAATCCCTATGGTGTCTTGAAGGCACGGGATGAGCGCCTGTTCCTTGACCTTGCCCGAGAGTTGGCGCGGACAGGGTCCGAGCCCCGCGTCGTGGTCCCTCGGCTCTTCAATCTGGCAGGACCGTTTCTCAACAAGCCGGACCACTACGTGCTTGGATCGATCATTCGGGACATCGGAGACGGCGGACCTGTGCAGCTTCGTGCCACCCATCCGGTGGTGCGTTCCTACGTCCACGTCCGCGACCTCGTCGAGTTGGCCTTCGCGGTCATGGTGGGGGATGGACCCGCACCCCTTGAAGCTTTTGATACCGCCGGCGAGCGCGAAATCGAGGTGGGGGAGCTGGCCGAGCTGGCCACTTCGGTCCTGGGGGTTCCGGGAATGGAGATCCGTCGGCCACCCTTCGACGCCACTCAGGCCGACCGCTACGTCGGTGACGCTGCGGTAATCAAGTCACTGGCCCGATCCTATGAGATCCAGATGCAGGTCTTGTCGAGTCAGATTGTGGACACCGCTCGCTACATGGGGATCTGATGGACCGACCGAGCCCTCAGTCGACCTTCCACGGAGCGTCACCGGCGGCCCAGAGTGCCTCGAGGAGGTGGAGTTCACGCAAGGTGTCGACGGGTTGCCAGAACCCACGGTGGAGATACACAGACAGCTCGCCACTGTCGGCAAGCCGCCCCAGAGGACCCTGTTCGAAGAGGGTTTCGTCCCCCTCGATGTCGTCGAGGACCTTGGGAGACAGCACGAAAAATCCTCCGTTGATCCAATTGCCGTCACCATGGGGCTTCTCGAGGAACGTCGTGACCCGGTCTCCCTCTATCTGGAGCGCCCCGAACCGACC
>JBEKFK010000309.1:0-2381 GCA_050013375.1 Nitrososphaerales archaeon
GCTTGTTGAGGGTGTGGAGTACTGACATAAGCACCGAGCGCGTCTGAGCCCCCGCATCGGAACTCGAGCCGAAACTCACCTTCCTCGCAATCACTGTGGGACGCAAGTCCCTCTCTGCCTGATTGTTGTGGGCAGGAACTCTCCTGTCCGCCACCCAGTGAAACAACCGGTCCTCATGGGCGGCGAAGATGTCCTGGAATGCGCGGATGCCAAGATGATGGGCCGGACTTCTGCATATTTTCATAATCTCTTTCTTCAACTTTCCCGCTTTGCGGTAATATTCCTTATCGGAGATATCCTGTGAGTGAAGGTGCATGGCCTGCGCCGTAAGGGGGATGAGCGCCCCCGTAAACCGTGCAACCTCTTTATCGTCGGGAGAGTCCTTTGCCAGTTTCTCCACATCCCGGAGCAGATGGGCGTAGCAGTACTGGATCTTAAGGGGTAATTTATTGTAGCCGTTGTACCGGTCCACCACGAGGACGCCGGGAAGGCATTCACTCCCGAAGATGCCCTTCGGGACCAATGACGACCGGGTATTCTTGAACAGGAAGATACCCAGGGTAATGGTACAGAAGAGCCGCGCATAGCCGTTCTGCCCGTCGTTTCTCCCGCCGGTTTCATCGGCATGCTTGACCGGAGCTTCCATGAGGGGCTCGAAGTACCTGCCGAGGCGGTGAAAGATGTCGATCACCGTCCCCAGGCTGATGCCCGTCATCTCCGTGATCCGTCCCATGGTGATGCCGTGGAAGTAGTGCATGACCGCAATCTGGGCGGTGAGCTGATTGCCATAGAGACTCTTCGGGAGGACACAAGGCGGCTTCGCCCTGAACACCCGATGGCAGTGTGCGCATTCCCTGACGGCACGACGGTAGAGGATGTGTGCGGGTTTTGTGGGCGTGCTTTCTATGACGGTGCGATTCCTCACCTCTTTCAGGGTGAGCGGACCATGGCAGTCGGGACACTCATCTCCCACATCTTGATGAATCACCTGATCGGCGCTTTCTTCCGTACGGGTGCGTCTCCCATGTCCCTTGTGGCCCGGAACTCCGCCCCCTTTCTTGTTCACCTTCTCTTCCGGTGCATTCTTCTTGAACGGCACCTTCGAAGAGGGAGCGGAGGCACCGAAGTATCCCTCCTCTTCTTTTCTTTCCCGGTAGCCTGAGCCTGGTCTGTAACGACTTGATCGTTTCCTTCAGTTCCTCGATCTTTCAGGTCCTTCTCGATGCAGGCCTTACAGTATGCCATAGAGGGCCTTTTTGAAGTCCTTCTTCAGAGGATAGCCAAAGATATATTTGAAGCTTCTGTTGGGCTTACGGCTGTTGTCGTTCTTTCCCCTGCCGGTGGTGAGGCCGAGGCAGTTCCAATTGGCTGCCTTGTAGCAGGTCCCCTTAAATCCTCTCTCAGGATCGACGAAGGTCTCCAGCCAGACGATCGGATTGGGAGTAGAGACGCTCCCAATCCGGAGATATCCTCCTCGCCATCTGCCCCAAAAGATATGAGGCCACATGAGGGACTCTTACCCAGGGCAGGATAAGAAACCGGGTATTCACCGCGATCTTGTGGAGGTTGGCGAGACGCTCCTCCTTGTTCCATCCGAGATGCCGATCCCTTGCCCCGATGTGTCGGGGAGCCGAGCAGAACCCTATGCACGCGATCGGTCTGCCTTCCGAGAAAGCGATATATTCGAGGTGCTCGCCGACGGGCTGGACATAGCCCAGGTAGTGATACCGGCGGACGAGGCTTTTATACAGGTGCTCATGGGGCGTGCGCCTCACCATAACGATCGTCACCGGTTTCACCCCCGCGACACTGCCGGCAATCGGGGATGTATCGACGGCATATTCGAGAGGTATCCGCCGTCCCCGGAGATGGGAGGTGGGCGCCTGCTTCAGGGGAGGAAGAGTGACGAGTCCTTCCCGGTGAAGCGCGAGCAGGAGACCCCGGCAGAGCATGTCCCTGAGGGCGCCGTTCGCCTGCACCCAGTTCCATCTCCGGCAGAGCTCCTTCGAGAGAAACCATCTGCTCGCACCGGGGTTGCCGGCGATGAGATCGCGGACCTCGTCGAGCTCCCGGTCCGTATAGGTTTTTCCCCGATACCGTACCTCTCCTGCCATGAAAGATAAGTATCACAGGGCACACGAGAACGCAAGGATTTTATTCAGGAGACTGAGAGGCGATTCTATGCAAGGGGTCACCCCCCCGTCATCGGCGGGTTACATGGTACCCTTGGTGTGCGGTGAACACCGACAATGACAGACCTAATGCAGTAGGCTCGTCCGCTCGGCTGCAGCCACATTGCCCAAGAATTGGAGAGTATGTCTTGTGTCATAAGGCCATGGACGTCGCCCCCCGTAACTGAAAACCAGAGCACGTGACGATTT
>JBEKFK010000310.1:0-2380 GCA_050013375.1 Nitrososphaerales archaeon
CCGGAGCGCAGTGCTCCTTCGATTCCCGCTTCGCCCAGTCGATCTTCTATGGCGACAGTCAGCCAGAGTCAGTCGCCGCCATTGCGCCCCGACTCCGTCCGATGGTTCTGGATGCCGCCGCCATTGCCGCAACTCCATCTGCTCCCCGCTCCGTCCCATCCACGTACATCGTGTGTTCTCGAGACGGAGCGATCCCACCTGAAGCGCAACTCCAGATGGCGGAAGGGCTGGACCGTGTCGTCGTCTGGCCCACCGACCACTCGCCTTTCTTGACTCGTCCCGGCGACATCGCGGATCTGCTGGAGCTCACCCTGACTGCACAGCACCCATAGGGCGGCAAACTTCCGATTCCGGGCGCCCGGTGGCTACAATGTGATTCTACGGTCGTCGTCGCCCCCGCAGGTGCTCGCCGTGGATTCTGTGAACCCGAATCGGATGGCGCATGGGTACCCGGGTGGACACGATTGAAACGTCGTTCTAGTATGCTCCCCTCGCCGCTCACGCAGGCCGGAGCGGGTCTGCGGACGACAGGAGGCTCACTCGGATGGTCATGCCCCAGGGCATAGGTGCGATCGACACCATGTTGGGTTTTCCCCATCGGGACATGAAGGAGGTCTATCGGTTCATCACCCGACAGACCAGGGACACCCAGTCCAAGGAGGAATTCGACTTCCCGGTCGAGTACATGTTCAAGGACGTTCCCGAGAAGGCTCTGCAGGACGTCGACGACCCGATAGCCGTGACGGTGCGGGAAATGGACCTCTGGGGTATCGAGAAGGGGTTGATCGGAGTCGGTGATCCGGCCGGGACGGGTGCCGAGGCGCTGAAGCGATTCCCCGATCGGTTCATCCCGTCGTCGAGCGCCGACCCCAATGAGGGTATGGCGGGGATCAGTCGTCTCGTTCGCGAGCACGAAACCTTTGGGACCCGGGCCGTCGGTGTGTTGCCCGCCGGCACATTTCCTCAGGTCCCGATCAACGACAAGAAGATGGCTCCCATTTATGCCAAGTGCGTCGAACTTGGCATACCAATCTTCTGTTGTGCCGGCATACCGGGACCGCGGCTGAAGGCATCCTGCCAACATGTGGAGCTCATCGATGAGGTCATGTACGACTTTCCTGACTTGATCTTCGTCACCCGCCATGGCTGCGAGCCATGGACCGAACTGGCAGTCAAACTCATGCTGAAATGGCCCGGACTGCACTATTCGACGAGCGCTTTCGCCCCCAAGTACTACCCGAAGGACATCATCAACTACGCAAATAGTCGCGGCGGCGACAAAATCATCTACGCGGGTTATTTCCCGATGGGGCTGTCCCTGGAACGGATCATGACCGAGATGACAAATGTCGGATTCAAGGACGAGGTATGGCCGAAATTCCTTCGGGCGAATGCTCTGAGAGTTCTCGGACTCTCGTAGAGCTACTCCACATGACTATGTCGCAGGGACAACCGACCACAGGAGCGATATGACGACAACCGCCACCGGCACTGCTGCTGGCCCGAAGGCCGCCGTCGATTACACGACGTTCGACGCCGACAACCATTACTACGAAGCCACTGATGCGTATATCCGTCACATGGACAAGGCAATGGCGAAGCGCGCCATGCAATGGGCCGAGATCAATGGCAGGCAACGACTCCTCGTCGGTGGCAAGTTGAACAGGTTCATTCCCAATCCCGTGTTCGATCCTGTAGCCAAGCCGGGCAGCCTCGACGAATATTTCAGAGGGAAGAACCCAAAAGCACAGGACATCAAGGCGCTCTTTGGCGACCTCGAACCCATCCGTCCCGAGTACCGCGATCGAGATGCTCGTCTGTCCGTCATGGACCGCCAAGGCCTCGATGGTTGCTTTCTCTTCCCGACGCTTGGGGTCGGTATGGAGGAAGCGCTCGCAGACGATCCACCTGCGCTGGTAGCCGCCTTCGAAGCATTCAACAGGTGGCTCGAAGACGACTGGGGCTACGCCTACAAAGAACGGATATTCGCAGCGCCGATGATCACTCTCATCGATGTGGATGCCGCGGTAGCTGAACTGCAGCGCGTCCTCGACGCGGACGCCAGGATCGTCTGCATCAAGGGTGGACCCGCGTACACGCCTACCGGTCTCACTTCCCCGGCAGACACGCGATTCGACCCTTTCTGGGGCCTGGTCAACGAGTCCGGCGTTACGGTCGGGATACATTCTGGTGACGCCGGCTACGGCCGCTACCTGAAGGATTGGGAGCCGGGCGGCGACTTTGAAGCTTTCCGTTACTCACCCCTCCGCACGGTCCTCAGTTCGGACCGCCCGCCATTTGAAACGATGGCAGCCTTCCTCTGCCAGGGCCTTTTTGACCGCTTCCCGAAGGTGAGAGTAGCGAGCATCGAGTCGGGTGC
>JBEKFK010000311.1:0-2367 GCA_050013375.1 Nitrososphaerales archaeon
CCGTTGAGGTGATGCTCGACCCGGCGTTCGGTGTCGTATCGCCTCCTCTGCCTTTCGAGCTCGGTGGGGATAAGACGAGCTGGCTGCTCCAGCGCAGTGAATTCCAGGCCGCGGCGTTGCGGAAGGATCCGGCTGTTTCCGGACACGATGCCCCGCTGCCCTCCCTTGTCACACTAGGACGGGACGAGGCGGGCATCTTTATGTTGAATATTGAGCGCGCCGGATCCGTCGCGTTGTCAGGAGACGAGGCGGACTCGATGATTCAGGGCGTGGCAATTGAGCTCGCGACGGCCAGTTGGGCAGATCAGATCGATCTCGTCCTCGTGGGATTTGGGGACCACGAGGAGCGTTTGGAGCGAGTCAGCTATGGACGTTCGCTGAGGGCCGTGGAGGCCCGGCTCGAGCGCCGAATTCGTGAGCGCAAGACGCTCCTCGAGTTGGCGCACAGGGCAAGCAATCCAACAACCAGGTGGCTGGACGAAATTGATCCCTGGGACATCTGCGTTGTGGTGTGTGCGGCTGATGTGGCGGTGAGGGAGATCGAGGCCGCTCAGTCAATTGTACGCCTGGCGGGTGACGGGTCATTCGGCGTGGCCTTCGTCTGTGGTTGTGATCTGGTGGAGGCACGCTGGAGGGTGCACACCGAAGGAGGTCGAGTCTCAGTAGATCGGCGTGACGGAGAGACGTTGTCGCCGTTGAGCGCACAGCAAGTGCCACCCAATCTTGTCGAGAACGTCACCTCTCTTGTGTCGGTTGCTGCGAAGACTGGTGGAGTCGAGCCCGCGAACGGCCCCTATGAGGGGTTGGCGCTGCCCATTCCTGAGCGCCCAGCGGAGATTTCCGAATCCAGAGCGGGTACCTCCGGAGAGGAAGGGTCAGGACCTCCTGACGATCACATTGGCGTCACGGTGAACGTCTTGGGTCCTGTCGAGATCATAGGTGCTGCGCGACCCTTTGCGAGAGCGTGGACGACGGAGTTGGTTGTCTATCTGGTCATGCATCCTGGGGGGGCAAACAACGAGCAGTGGGCTACCGCGCTTTGGCCGGAGCGGGCCATGGCGCCCGCGAGCCTTCACTCCACGGCATCTGCTGCCCGGCGCTCATTGGGTAGCGACGCGGAGGGCGAAGACCATCTGCCACGCTCCCGGGGAAGATTGGCAGTTGGTCACTCAGTGCACAGTGACTGGGATGTCCTTGTCGTTCGGTCACGTTCAAGCGATCCCGCGGAATGGCGACAAGCACTCGGGCTAATTCGCGGTCGCCCCTTTGAGGGAATGCGATCCCCTGACTGGGTGCTGCTCGAAGGCATTCAGGCAACGATCGAGGCAGTAGTGGTCGATCTTGCCTGCAGATCGTCTGAAGATTGCTTGGCATCATTCGATGCCGCTGGCGCAGAGTGGGCTGCCCGACAGGGCCTCCGTGTGAGCCCGTATGACGAGCGCCTGTACCGCGTGTTGATGCGTTGCGCCGACGCGGCGGGCAATCCGGCGGGCGTGGAAGCGATCATGGCCGAGCTTGTCCATCTCGTCGCAGATGACGTGGAGCCGTTCGACGCCGTGCATCCTGAGACCCTTGCGCTTTACCAGAGCCTGTCCCGACGCTCCATGTCGTCACGAGCACGCTTGAATTGAGTCTGCTCATCTGGCTTAGGCAAGGTTCCGGCTCGGATCCAAGCAAGGTGGAACTCGGATGATGCTGTCACCACGATACGCCGTGGTGACAGACAGGAGATCATCACTCATGAGCAACTCTACGACTTTGGCGGGAAACCTGACCCGTGACCCTGAAATCCGTTACACGCGCGAGGGCCAGGCGAATACCTCTTTTGGCTTGGCAGTTACTCGACGCTGGCAGGCGCGTGGTTCAGAGGAGTGGGACGAGGCCACCTCGTTCTTCGATGTGGTCTGTTGGAGGGGTCTTGCCGAGAACGTCGCCTTGAGTTTGGTGAAAGGCAGTCGAGTGATCGTCACCGGACGACTCGACCAGCAGAGCTGGGAGACGGAGAACGGGGAGAGGCGGAGTAGGGTCGAAGTAACAGCAGACGACGTCGGCCCCTCCCTCCGGTTCGCCACAGCTGAAGTCATCAAATCGGAGCGTCGAGGGCCGGACCACGCTGGGTCCAACAGCAGCGCCGACGGGGCGGGGGACACCGAGGCCGCTTCAGTCGACGCTTGAACGACGGGGTCCGGGCCTGCGGCTTTCACCTGGAGTCGCAGGCCCGGCCACGTTTGTTGGCGTCGCCGACACAGAACGGGGACACCGATGATCCTCAACTCCCATTTCGCGCTCGCATGGCTGATTGCTGTCCAACCGCTTTCGGTTCGAGTGCTCATCGGACTCGCCGGGAGTGCCGTCTTCGACACTCTT
>JBEKFK010000312.1:0-2366 GCA_050013375.1 Nitrososphaerales archaeon
ATCCAACGTGCTCTACTTCAGCGCACAGCCGAACTACCTCTTCCTTTTGGCTGCGAGCGCCGGCGCCGTCGTCATGCCGTTCATGCTGTTCTACCAGGCGTCAGCCACCGCCGAGAAGGGGGCGGTGAGGGTGTGGGCGATGCGGACGGAGACGCTCGTCGGGGCGCTCGCCAGCGAGATAGGGATGGTGGTGATAGTGATGGCGACCTCTGGGATGAACTCCTCACTCAACTTCACGGACCCGAAGACCCTCGCCCTTGCGCTGTCGTCTGTCGCCGGGAAGTACGCCCCGTACCTGTTCGCCATAGGATTGGTCGCCGCGGCGTTCCTGGCCCTCGTGGTGATCTCCCTGGCCAGCTCCTGGGCCGTGGTCGAGGCGATGGGATGGCAGGACAGCAGGTTCTTCTGGGTCTACGTCGCAGAGTCGCTCCCGGCCGTCGCAATCCCGATCTTCTACCCGGACCCGCTTGCGCTCGTGCTCAACCTGATGGTCGTCTTCGTCTTCATCCTCGTGGGCCCTGGGATCCTGATGGGTAAGCTCACCTCCGACAGGAGGATAATGGGCAATCACGTCTCGACCACCCGATGGAAGGCGGCCTACTGGCTCAGCCTCGCGTCGGTGCTCGCGCTCGGTGTCGTGGCCGTCGCCGCGGCCCTGTAGCAAGGACTTCGCCGCCTTCGAACGGCCGCGACGCGATGGTTTGGTGCACTCGAATGTGCTTCAGTAACAGTTTTAATCCGACCTGGAGAGCCGTGGCCCATTCGATGAAGTCCAGTGACAGCAAGGAGGACATACCCTTCCTTCTCTTCCTTGTCCCGTTCGCGATAAGCGGAGTCTACGCCATCATCCTCTGGGCGCAGGCCGGGCTCTCGGCGACGCTGCCCCAGACCGTCTTCCTCCAGGTCACCGAGAACCCGTACGTCTTCCTCGTGGGCTTCACAGCCGTGATCTTCGGCGCCGTGATGGACGTGCTCTACGCAGAGCCAGCCCTGAGAAAGGCCAAGGTCATCCAGGAGAGCACCACCATCCAGATCATAGCGGTGATCGCGCTCGTCCTCGGCGCCCTCTCCGCATGGTATGCCGCGGGTTTCGACCCGGGCACGGCCGCGTCGAACATCCTCGCGGGCAGGTACGTGGTCGTCTTCCCTGCGCTGCTCGTGATCTTCAGCTTCCTGATGCTCCCTGCTCTCACCATAAGGAAGGACCAGACGAACATCATCGCCATCGCGGTGCTGCTGCTCGCCGTCCCCCTCGCGGTCGACGAGATCGGCAAGCGCTCGTTCTTCGCGGGGATGGGGGTCGGGCTGATCTTGCTCATCGCCGCAGGGTATCTCTATCTGTGGCCGCAGAGGGAAAAGCGCAAGCCTGCCGCAACCTAGGTCGCACTGCGGACCAGTTCTCCCAGCTTCCTAAAGTCATCTCTGACCACTTCCTTCAGCGAAGGGTTGTAGATCACCGAGGCGGGGTGGTATGTCGGGAAGAACACGAGGCCGCCTCTCCGGACTGGGGCCCCGTGGGCTCTTCCAAGGGTGGACTCTGGGAAGAACTCCTTCAGCGCGGTATCGCCCAGTAGAACTATCACCCTGGGAGAGACCGCCTCTATCTGCCTCCTCAGGAATGGGTGGCACGAGTCAAGCTCGCCGCGGGTCGGTCGTCTATTCTCCGGGGGCCTGCACTTCACGGCGTTCGTGATGAAGACGGAACCGCGGGAGAGCCCCGCCTCGGAGAGGAGGCCGTCTAGGTTGTGACCAGCGGCGCCAACGAACGGAAGGCCCTGCTCGTCCTCGTTCCTGCCCGGACCCTCTCCGATGACCATCACGGACCCCAGAGCCCCCGCGCCCGGCACAGCGTTCTTCCGGGTGGAGTGAAGCGGGCACTTCACGCAGGCCCCGATCTCCGAAGCGAGCGCCGAGAGGGCTGGGTCCTCGGTCATCTCTCAGAGTAACTCTTCCTTCGACCTCGGATACGAGCCGAGCACCTTCAGGAAGACCGTCTTGGTCGCTATCTCCGCGAAGACCTTGGCCACGTCTCTGTCCTTGTGGTGGCCCTCGAAGTCGAGGAAGAGGTAGTACTCCCACGGGCGCTGCCGAGTGGGGCGGGACTCTATCTTGGTGAGATTGATCTGCGCCCTGGCGAAGACCTCGAGGACGTTGTAGAGCGAGCCCGGCGTGTTGGGGACGGAGAAGATCAGCGAAGTCTTGCTCTCGCGTGTCCTCTTGCCCTCGTTCTTCGAGATCACGAGGAACCGGGTGAAGTTGCGCCCGTAGTCCTCTATGCCCTTCTTGAGGACCTTCAGGCCGTATATCTCAGCGGCCCTCTCGCTCGCGATCGCGGCCGCCCCGGCCAGCCTCTCCTCCTTGATCAT
>JBEKFK010000313.1:0-2352 GCA_050013375.1 Nitrososphaerales archaeon
GGTCAGACCTTCAAATACTGCGGCAGATGCAAGTGGCGGGCTGTGGAGCCAGAGGATCCTGAAACCTTCCGCAACCAGCTGATCAACATGCACCGTCCCGGCCATCCCCGCTTCCACATCTACTGGGAGCACGGCACAGAACCCGAGGAAACCTCTTCTCCAGCCTGATCGGGGTAGCCCTAAGGGCGCCTCGCTGAGTCCGTTATCAGGTCCAGAAGAGGGCGGCAGGACCGCCTGCTAAGGCCACCCCCACCTCCGAACAGATGTACAGGAGGATGTGTTCCTGTCCCTCTTGGACCGAAAGGTAAAGGGGAAAAAATTAGTGTATACTTCTCTTATGGAGCAAAAAATAGCAGATACACCCTCGCAGGGACCTCTTAACCCGAATAAAGTTGCTACCTGGCCCCGGATCTTCTCCTCGACGACCGAGATCACCGGAGCGGTCCACCGGGCCGTGGCTCGGGGAGAGATCGTCAAGATCGGCCCGCGCCTCTACACCACCGAGGTGGAAGCCTTCGCGGCCAACCCCAAGGGCCTGATCCGGCGCAACCTGCTCCCTATCTTGGAGGCATACGTTCCCGGCGGCGTCATCTCGGATCGCTCGGCGGCAACCCCTGGCTTTGTGGTGGAAGACACCATCTTTCTGGTTTCTGACAAGGGCGAGAAAACAATAGCGCTCCCAGGACTGAAGATTCAGGTCCGGTCGGGAAAAGCAGCTGTCCCGGGTGACACGAACTTCGGCAGCACCAACCTGAACTTGGCCTCTCCGACGAGAACTCTCCTGGAGAACCAGCTTCCCTCCCGGAAACGAGGCCTCGTCAGTTCTCGTCTGACCGTGGCGGAGCAGGAAGAGTACCTGGAAAGATTGCTCCGCACCCAGGGGCGGCGGGCGATCGAGCGGATCGCGGACTCCCTCAAGGACGTCGCCGCCACCCTGGATCTCGCGCCTCTCGTCCCCCAGGCCCAGAAGCTGGCCCGGACATTCTTGGGTACCGTGCAGGTCTCCCCCAAAAGCCAGGTACTGAAGGCTCGCCAGAAGGGTTCCCCCTATGATCCGATCCGGATCGAGCTCTTTGCCTCCTTGGCCCAGGGCCTGCTCCACCATGACCATGTGTATCAGAGGTCGCGTCCGGTAGCGGCCCTGCAGGAGCTCCCCTTCTTCGAGGCATATTTCAGCAATTTCATTGAGGGCACGGAGTTCGTCCTCGAAGAGGCGAAGAAGATCGTTGCGGAAGGCATCCTTCCCGCCTCCAGATCTTCCGACGCCCACGATATCCTCTCCACCTACGAGTTGGTCTCGGATTGGAAGGAGATGAGCCGGACCCCCAAAACCGCCGAAGAGTTCTCGGATCTGCTCCGCGACCGCCACGCCCGTCTCCTTGCCTACCGGCCGGAGACGACCCCGGGGATTTTCAAAGAGGCTGCCAATCGCGTCGGCCTACGGCAGTTTGTCGCCCCGGACCTGGTTACCGGCACCCTTCACGAGGCGTTCAAACTGGGAGAGATTCTCCAGGACCCCTGGGCCCGTGCGGTCTTCCTGAGCTTTGTCGTCGCCGAGGTTCACCCCTTCAATGATGGCAACGGACGCCTCTCCCGGATCATGCTCAACGCTGAGCTGACCGCCGCCAGCGAAGAGCGGGTCATCATCCCAACGGTGTACCGGGACAACTACCTCTCCTCCCTGCGGGCGCTCTCCAGCGGCAACGGCCCCCGGGCATGGCTGAGATCCTTGGAATTCGCCCAGACATTCACCGCCCAGACTCCCTGGCGCACTTATGAATCGGCACGGCGGGCCCTGGAGGAATCCCACGCCTTCCTCACCGACGCAGAAGCAACCGAGTTGGGTGTCAAGCTGACTCTCCCCGGGGAATTGAAGACGCTGTAGTCCGAAGTGCTGATTCCTACCCTGAAATAAACCCACCATCGCGCCCAGTTCCAGATGGCCTGAATCCATGATATCCTCGACCAATGCGGGCTACAGAAAACCTCCCGACCACAAAGGGTCCGGGGCGCACCATCGAGCAAATGATCGAAGAGGCATTTCCGGGGGAAAGCGGTCGCCAGGAATTTGAAGCCAAGGTCACCGCACTCCTGAAAGAGGCGGAGCAGCGCGAACGAGAGCAGGAATCCCGTCAGCCGGATGGCAGTCCTGACCTTCGTGAAATCGTTCGAACCACCACCGCTATGGACGCCCACCAATCGTGTGTAGAGGGCGCGCACCTAGAAGACGCTGAATTCACACCCAGTAAGGGGCCGATCAGCGCAACGGCAATCCCCATTCCTCCCGTTTCTTTCTGAGACTGGGGTTTCCATCCAGAAAGGGGAGCCTCAATCACACTCTTTTTGCCTCTT
>JBEKFK010000314.1:0-2350 GCA_050013375.1 Nitrososphaerales archaeon
CGATTTGGATCGATGCCATGGGCCGAGTCCGTCAGCTTGTGGTCACGCAGCCCTTCTACTTCCTTCGCTATGCCGACGGCTCGGGACCTGGAGGGCCACAGATTTACCCCTCGGAGTATCTCGGGCGACAGGGCTTGACGGGTCCGTACAAGACCCACGACGTTGTTGTATCGGTGTCTCTCTCGGAATTTGGCACCCCATCAGCTACCTCACCACCGCCGCCGAACCAGATCGATTCGAGCTACTCACCGAACGTTTGAGGGCTGCTCGCTCGGTAT
The DNA here is from genome assembly GCA_050013375.1 of Nitrososphaerales archaeon. Classification (GTDB taxonomy): domain Archaea; phylum Thermoproteota; class Nitrososphaeria; order Nitrososphaerales; family Gagatemarchaeaceae; genus Gagatemarchaeum. The sequence goes on from JBEKFK010000314.1 coordinate 279, forward strand.
TGAAGCCCAGGGGCGCGCAGAACAACATCCCGAATGGCCCTGGTGGCAACGGACCGCGGCACGTTACAACGATGGTTATCGCGTCCCCGCGAGGTCGGTCGACGCGGGTCAGTCGGGCGTCCCGAATGGGGAACGGCAAACGGTACTGCTCACTCTGGATCTTCGACCTCCGGCCAGGTGTCCGCTAGGAAGTCCCTGGGTGACACACGACCGGACGTGGATCGGTCAAGTGCAACTGAGACCTTGACTACGCGTCAGTCGGTTCGCATTCGAGCCGAGACCTTCAGAGGGGCGGGGGGCACACGATTCCGGCTCCAGCAAGAAGCCCCGACCAGGTGGCACGACTTACCTTCCACTTTCCGTCGACCAAGACAGCACGCCCTTCCCGAATGCCGATGACGGGATGCCTGGACCAAACGACAGCCTCCGTGGAGCCGAGGAATTTGATCTTCTCCGGTGGGGTCCCAGCTCCTTCGTAAACGTATTGCGGGAACCGCTTTTGGATCTCCTCTGAGGTCGGGCCAAGATTCTCACCCCGCTCGACGTTGACAAGACCGGCGCCATCCTTGCTCCGCTCGCCCATGTGCTCCCAAGCTCTCTCGATATCCCGGCGTGCGGCGGCCTCGTCGGATGGAGGTGGACCCTTCGGGATATGTTGAGCCGCCAACTGCTCGATATCGACTGGAGTGTGGCCACCACCCAGATTGGAGCGCATGGCTTCTTGAACCTGTACTGGGTCTTCGGGGTCGATGCTGGTGATATCGATGCCCCGTGACTTCAGACGCTCGAGCAGCATCTCACCCTCCGAGCGAACGGGAGATCCGTCCGGGGTGTCGAAAGCGAACGTTGCTGAGTCCATGGGTTGGCCGACCACAAGCTCGTCGATCTCGAAGCGTGAGATCAACTCTCCTTCGAATCGACCTTCGTAGCGCAGGACGATACCCAGCTCCTGGTCGAACCAGAACTCGACATCTTCCCCAGCTATGGCCCATACGGGTATACGAGGACGCACCGATTCGATTTCCTCGGCAGCTGCGTGCCAACAAGGGCGTCCCCTATGAGTGGGCGCATCTACGATCCGCAACTTGAAAGATCCCAGCAGAGCAGCGGGCTCGAAAAACGGACCGAGTTGAGCAAGAGGTGCAGACCGCTTTCTCTGATCCGACGTCACCATTCCGCCCGTTCCTGGAGAGTAGTGAAAACTCTTGCCTGGGATCCCGATCGACCGGGAACCATCTCGGTCGACCCGCCACTGCCCCTCGGAGTACCAAAACTTAATCATGGATTCCGAGAAGCCCGACGGAGGCACTTCCCCCCTTCTCGATGCGTGCATCAGATGTACGACAGATCCGGAGCGTCCGGGACGACAATTCAGCCGCTCGACGAACTGCTGCATTTTTTCGGGATCATTACCCTGACGGGCCGAGCCGAAGAATGATGTCGCCCGCGGAGCATCGTGAATCGCTTCGAGGAGGAATCCGAGCTGGGCCATGGGAAAAGTCTAACGCTGGTGGGCTTCGAGCTCTCGGAAGAGGATCGTCCTGCGGGATCCTGAGAGCACCTCGCAAGGCCACGGCGGCTTAGGGAGCGGTGTTCAGTCGAATCGGATGTGTTTGGCTCCTATCCATACCCGGCGGAGACGCCCGCGCAAGGCGGAGTCCGTGTTCGGGGTGAGCGTTAACTCCGCTGAACGGGCGATTCGCTCGGCGACCTCCGGGATCGTGATGTGGTCTGTCCACACATGCTCGGCGAACTCCGGACCCTCGAGCCGCTCAAGGCAGAGATCAAGCCTCGAAACAGCGAAGCTCTCCCCTCGTAAAGGTGCATCCTTCCCAGCAACGAGCCGCACGATATGTCCACCCCCTCGTTCGCGTAGCCGGCGTGACACCGTCTGAGGGTCGGCGAGCAACGCGAAGTGCCGCACGTCGTGGCCACGACTCCGCAGCCGGCCCACTGTCTCCTCGTAGTACTTCGGATCAACAATCGTCATAGGTGCAATCACGACGCCGCCGTGCTTAGTGAGAACCCGGTCCAGCACCTCGAACACTCCTTGCCGCCATGACGGGTGATCC
>JBEKFK010000315.1:0-2342 GCA_050013375.1 Nitrososphaerales archaeon
CGCAACCATTTCACCGTCAGAGTCCTCGACCAGGAAATCGACAATGGTCCGCCAACGTTGCTGGTCAGAATCGTGCATAGCGGCCACAAAGCTGGTCCCCGCGGTCCTTTCCGCATCCCAACCAAGGATGCGCACAACCGAGGGGCTCTGGAACAAGATTGTCCCGTCCCGGTCCACGATGGTGACAAGGTCTGACGAGTTCTCTACGAGCGCCGAGAACCGGGCTTCACGAGCTTGCAGCTCCGTCGTGCCCAGAACCACTTCCGTCTGCAGGTTGACCTCGCGCGCCGACATCCGCCGCACTCCCACAAAGAGCTGGGTCACGAACTGGCCGATCACTATAAAGAATATGCCTCTACTTACCCAATCGCTCAGCGCCTGCGGCGTATGGGTGGCAACGTCAGCGGGCAGTAACGGACCCGCCACGAACATCGATATCACCGCGATTGTCAAAGCCCCGAATGGACCGAATCGAAGACCAGCCAGGAATACCGGAATGTAGAACCAGTGTGGTGCCACGGTCGTTCCGCCACCGAGAAAGTACGCAGCGGCCCACGACAGGGCGGTCAGCAGAGCAATGACAACAAGTGCCATTGGTGCGGACAGATTCATGAGGGTGATCGAGGAGATGATTCGATCGGAGAGAGATCTTGGGACCTTGGGATCGCTACGAGGCATCCGTTCCGCGTATTCTTGCGTTCCAACGATGCCCATGGATCCACCCTCTTATATGGAGAACCCTACGGCCAGCCGCACCAACTGAGCCCAACGCTGTCACGACGCTCTCCCAATTCTTGGAGCGGCGGATACAACCCCGGTGACACATTCGCTGCACCGAGCAGCGATCTATGACAGAGGCGCATCTTCGCCAGTAGAGGCATCTCGTAAAGCGCGTAGCTCGGGTAGGGCCTCTCGGTCCTTGTCCCGATCGGCGCGCTCTTTGGCCCGAATGATGTCCTCCATGGTGGCAGTTCTGGTCGTAATGCCATTGCGTAGAGCAGCGTCGCTCGGACTACCAGTTCTTCGTACGGGACCAGGCGACCGTCGGGGGCCTCCAGACCGCCGAGCACGTCGAAGGAGTGCCCGCGTCGGTCATACCGCAGACGCGGTGCGGGCGTACCGCTCCCGTAGGACACCAGCTACCCGGTCGAGGTTCGTCCGCTCCCGGCGCACCACGCAGTCGGCGCCTTCGGTCGGACGTTCGGCGCCATAGGCATAGGCGGCCGCTCCGCCCACAATCTCGACCTCGTAGCGGTCCAGAACCTCAATCAAACGGGGAAGGTCGCGTGGGGGACCGTCAAGTTCCGGCATAAGCGCCGGCAGCAGCCTCTTCGGCGCGCCGTCAAAATTCGCAGGGCGATTCAGTCCTGGTCACGAGTAGTGAGCACTCAGGCGAGTAGCTCCTCTCTTTGGCCTGCTCTCCAGTAGCAGCGTTGCACGCTCGTCCAGTTCAGGGGCTGTAGCTCAGTGGTTAGAGCTGGGGACTCATAATCAGTCGGGGCACCGAAAATGACGGACCCAGAAGGGAGTCAGGGCACGGGAGAAGAATTGCGACGACAATGCGGACAGGAGAGATTTTATCCCTGTTCGCACATGGCCTCAGCATCATCGCGGGCTACACAGTCAGGGCATAGTCCTCGGAGGATCACCTCGGTGTGGCTGAGCATGAACCCGTGTTGTTCTGCTGCGGTCAAGGCGAGGAGACCAATGTCTAGGTCGACATTTTCGATCCGGCAACAGCTCGAGCACACCAGATGGTGGTGATGATGGACATCGGGGTCGAATCGGGTGGATCCAGTGCCCAGATCGATCTGGTGGATCTGTCCCAAGGCGGCCAAGCTGTGCAGTATCTCGTACACGGTCTTCAAGGAGATGGTCGGCATCCGCCCCTTGGCGATGACGTAGATCGCCTCCGCGGTGGAGTGTCCGGGGTTGGCGTACAGGATTTCAAAGATGCATTGTCGTTGTCGGGTGACCTTTAGGCCATGCCGGCGAAATAGCGCGGTCAGGGTATCGGGGTCTTCCACGGTCACGTCCCTCGGAGAGGACCCGTCCAGACCCAGCACGCATCTTCGCTACTTTCAAACACCTGAACGCCCTGGATCCCATGGTACAGACGGCAGGAATTTTGGCCTGACCCTGAGGCGAAATATCTCAGTCACGACGTAGATCGAGACCTTCGCCTTCAGGGCCGATATTGGCTTGCCACTTAGGGTTTGGTGACCGGTTCGGCTTGAACCGGTCACCAAACCCAGGGGTGGCATCAGCCGAGGTCGAAGCGGTCGAGGTTCATGACCTTGTCCCAGGAGGCTACGAAGTCACGCACGAACTTCTCCTTCGAG
>JBEKFK010000316.1:0-2333 GCA_050013375.1 Nitrososphaerales archaeon
ATGGCTTTCATCTTTCCAGCCGAAATCCAGCTCTTTTTCGTGCGGCATCGCTTCACCTCTCTCCACTGGGCACCTCAGCAGTCATTTCCGCCATCTGCTTGGCCGACGGCAACTCAAGAAATGCGGACTGTCCTTTTCAGGGCTGCTACTGCATGCTAGGCGTCGGGCAGACCGGACTGAGGTCACCCGGAGGGAGGCGTGGCTCTGCCGGGCGGGAGATTGTTCCGACCAGGCTAAAAATATTTCATCTTTTGCACGGAACTTAATGCTCCTCATCTTTGAGCATTGTGGGGTTTTTCTGGCCCTTCAATATTTGCCTTTTCCCCACACAGAGTTTCTTATCAGGTCACCCTCAAAGTAGCTCTGGAAGAACCGTTGCAGTTCCCACCTGCTGTTTGCATGTTTCTCCCATCAGCAGCAGGAAATCTGAGCCCTCTCTGACCGTTGGAGGAGGAGGGGGTGGAAGAAGCAGAAGAAACTAATCAGTCTTATCAGTACTTGTGTGGCTGTGTTACAGAGCAGGTCACCCTAGCTCTCAGCTGCATTGAAGGAACCAAATAAATATCACAGAAAGTTTAAATGTCTATGCCTCAACGTTGAACATTATTTCATCGCGTGTGTGCGAGCACAATCGAAGGGCAAGATCCCTGGGGGAGTTGAACCCCAGATCCCCGTGGGCAGGGTTGGAGTGTACAGTCCGACCCCGACTCTGTTCAAGTGGTCTATCGATCCGTCGTGGTGATATGACCTGATACGACATCGACCTGAGGACATACAAACGTGAGTGCAAACTAGACACTTTCTGAGCCCCTGGACGAACACCTTGAGAGGGTGGGGGCGCCCCAGAAAAGCCTTGAGAGGGCGGGGCACCGTCCGGGTTTCAAGAAGCTAGGGGTTGGGCCCTAGTGAACCCGGCGGAAGCCAGCAGTGTTCTCAAAGTGCTCGCGTGGTCGTTCTTCACGGACCGAGCGCGAGGACAACTCCAGTGTAAAGGATTCTACATCCCTGGAGGAGGCATTGCTTGGCAAACTTCAGCGTGGTCCAACGGATTAACGGTCATTTGTCACTGCGAATTGAGTAGCGGTGTTCAGTGCGTGACCGCCGTCGGAGTCCGGTAAGCCAAGACAGCTGCTTGTGCCACTGGAACTCCACACGCTGGGTTGAGGACCATCTGGTGAGAGAAAGGAGGACCGACTTGCGTTTCCACACCATGTCGGAGATGAACGCCAACGACAACGCCGTCGTCACCGACGGCGACAACGCCAACGCCGTGGCCGGTATTCCCGGCACGGCCGCCACCAACGGCGCCAACGGTATTCCCGACGGCGCCGCTGCCATCGACCACGTCGACCCCACAGGATCCCCTCACGTCGCCGAGGATCCGCTGATCGAGTACCCCGACGAGGACGCCGACGTGACGGTAGGAGAAATGAACGTGTCCAATGCCGCCGACGACCGCCTGGAGGATTCCCCGGAGCACCGGGATCCCAATGTCCCCTTCTGGAACGAGGCTGAACTGCGCGCCGCGTTCCCGAACGACGAGGCCAGGGTCCGGTTCGAGCTGAACCTGGCCACGGAGATCAGGAGGTTAAATGCCGACCTGGATCTCGAGACAGACCTGGGCGAGAGTCCAAGCCTTCCACGGCTCCTCGACCAGGCAACCAGGACGATCGCGGCCATCACCGACTTGCAGAAGCAGCCGGACGACCAGGGCAGCATTGACAGCTTCTACCAAACGGAGCGACCCCCCGGGGGGCACATGACCAGGTCCCAGACGAGGAGGCTGAGCTTCACGCCAGTCTCCGCCAGGGTCTTGGAGGAGAACTTGCGCAGGAACCGCTTCCGAACGCGCATGCTGAGGGAGAGTGAGCCTCTTCGTCGGCACCTCCTCCAGGCCTTCCACGCTGCGATGGATGTCAACAATCGCAGGTGGAGCGAGGGCGCAAACCGCGCCGACGAGGACCAGGAGGACACCGGTGATCAGGAGGATGACCCCGAGGACGATCACCAAGACCAAGGGGACCAGCAGGATCAAGGGAACCAAGATGGCGCTGATGAAGAGCGCCACCTGGACGACGATGGACAAGAGGTCGAATTCGCCGCTGAAGATGGGGCCGAGGGTCAACCCCCCGGCGCTGTGGGAGGCGGGGACGACCAGGATGACAGGGGATCGCATCGCTCTTCGAGGACTGTGCAGTCACTCGCCAGCACGCTGAGCATTGCAGCGGATCCCGAAGTGGAAGATAAGGAGAAGTTCCGGCTGTTTCTCGCGACGGTCAACTTGCTGAACATGGCCAAGAAGTCAACGCAGCAGACGACGGAGTTCGTGAGGA
>JBEKFK010000317.1:0-2333 GCA_050013375.1 Nitrososphaerales archaeon
ACCTCCTGGGGTCACATCAAGACCAAGCCGGAGCCGCAGCTGCCGAACAGCGCAGGAACCGGTATCGCTGGTATCTGGCCCAACTACCCATTCTACATGATCTTCGACAACACGATCCTTACGCAGGGCCCTGTCGGGATGACCCAGCGGTCTACGACAACCGGCCCGACTGTGGGGTGGAACTTCTCCTTCCTCCACGGGGACTACACATGGAGCAAAGACAACAGCGTGGAGGTCGCAAACGGCTGGATTGTGCAAGGGAAGGACCTGCCTACCTTGGCCGCTGCGCTCAACATCAACGCAGCGGGCCTGCAAGCGCAGGTGACAAACTGGAACAGCATGTGCGCGGCAGGCGCGGACACACAGCTCGGAAGAACCGCATCCACAATGAAGCCAATAATCAATCCGCCATATTGCGGCATCCAGATGTGCATGACCATGATCAACACCCAAGGCGGTGGAAAGCGCAACGAGAGAAACCAGATCCTGGACACGATGGACAATCCGATTCCTCACCTCTACGGAGCGGGGGAGTTCGGATCCTACTACGGCTTCTGGTACTCGGGCAGCAACCTCGGCTCGGGAGTTGCGGACGGGCTCACGTCAGGCGCTGACGCCGCGGCACAGGCCCCCTGGTCGTCATAGACTCGGCATTCAGGAAGCTCCTGAGCAAGGAGCTTCCTACAATCCATTTCTTTAGAATCTCGAGATTGAGACTACAATGAACAAACGAAGAATGTACGTCGTCGGCTTGACTATCCTGCTATTGGGTGTGTCGTTTACCACCTACGGCGTATGGATCCAGAGCAACTTCTCACACGGTGAGCCGAGCTTCGATCAGGGCTGCTACTGCCACAACAACGGAATCGCCATCTTCGTCAACGCTACGGGCGACGGCAACGGAGGGATTTCCTTCGGCCCGATCGCAGCCGGCAGCTCGTTCCACCTCTACATCTCGACCAACAACGTCGCCGCGACGGGCGTCGTCCCAGGGCTCCAGGAATGGATGTCCAACCAGTCCGACAACGCCAAGTTCAACATCTCCCCAACTCAAGTTACCGACGGCTCCGCCCAGGATCGCTCTCCAACAACCGGGAACATAACCGCGCTCTACAAGGTAACTGCACCGGCGGTCGCCGGGCTCTACGCGCTCACTCTCTACGCGCAGGGCTCGCTGATGCAGCCGATACTGATTCAGGTGACCGGTGGTTCCTCAACAACGTCCTCAACAACGTCCTCAACAACGTCCTCAACAACGTCCTCATCGCACACCACCAGCTCAACATCATCTACGACCAGCTCAACATCATCTACGACCAGCTCAACATCATCTACGACCAGCACCTCGACGTCCACTTCGTCAACCACGTCATCGCACTCGACGAGTAGCACCACCTCGACCACGTCTAGCACCTCGACCACATCCTCGACCGTGGGCACGATAGCCTTCACGAGTCCTTCTTCCGGTGCGTCTTTCTCGGGCACTCAAGCTTACACCATCTCCGGGAAAATCAGCCCACCACCATCAAGCCCAGAGAACGTCTTCATTGATGTGATGCTCCAGGGATCTTCGTTGGTAGTTGATTCATCAGTCCAAGCGGTGTCGACTTCAGGCACCTTCTCCTACACAACGTCGGTCGGTGGTTCGTCGTGGGTAACGGGGACGTACGTGATAGTGGCCATCGATGCGAACGGTGCGAGGGGGACAATGTCTTTCGGGTACACCGTCCAAAGCACAACGACCGCCTCGTCAACCTCGTCAACCTCGTCAACCTCGTCAACCTCGTCAACGGTCTCGACTTCAACGACCTCAACCACGACCACCTCCTCCACGGAGCCGACCACCTCTAGCACGACTGCTTCGACCATGTCATCCACGACGACCTCCTCTAAAGCGCCTACCACCTCCAGCACAACCCCGACCACGTCGACCACAACGACCCAGAGCTCTTCATCGTTCCCGACATGGGCCTATGTGGTCATTGGAGCGGCGCTGATTGTCGTGGTTGGAGCGGTCTACTTGGTCAGGAGGGCGTCAGCCCAGAAGGCTGAAGGCGTTGGCCACAGCGAACAGGGCTAAAGCAGCAGGGATTGTCCGCAGAGAACTCGAGAATGCCTCGGAGAGGCTTCTCCTCCCCCACGACGTGACAGACGAAGCGACCTGCATATACGCGAAAGGTCTGAAAACAGGTCTTGCGAAGGGGAGGCCCCTCAACCAAATCGCGGCCTCGTCGCTCTACGCCGCTTGTCGAGCGAAGAACATGCCGACAACCCTCGATGACGTGGCCGCAGCCAGCGGCGTGGGAAGGAAAGCACTAGCCAGGTGGTACAGG
>JBEKFK010000318.1:0-2331 GCA_050013375.1 Nitrososphaerales archaeon
TGGCTGGTCAGCGACCTCAGCGAGGGGGTCAGCGGTCAGGTCCTGAAGGTCCAAGGTGGGCTCATGCGGGTCATGCGCGGCTGGGAACCCGCCGCCGAGGCTCACGCGGACGACGCCTGGACCATTGACCGGGTCAACGATGAGGCACGCCTGCTCTTCGAACAGGTCTCGCCGGTGTTGCCGCCCTTTCCCACGTCCTGAATGGTTCGGCTATCGCGCTCGTTCGACTATCCCTCTCCCGCACTCGGCGACGTTCTCTTCACCCCTCCACTTCGACGCTCTTTCCATCCCGCCACTGGCGGAGCACCAGGTAGCTGCCCTTCAACGCGCTCCGTTCCCACGTCCCGAACCCCATGCGGGTTCCCGGCCGCCCGGAGGCCGAAGCGAGCCCCTTGACTCGTTCGAGGCCCTCTTTGATCGCCACCGGGGCCAGATAGGGGGCGCGAGCGATGCCTTCGGCGAGGAGGCGGCCGATGTCGTGGAAGCCGGCCAACAACGGAGGGGACATCTTTCTCGAGCGGCGAAGCAGCGCGAGAAAGATGTCGTTGTAGTCCGACACTGTGTCCGCATACGTCCATCCTTCCCAACCAGCGGCCCATTCAGGGTTGAGGTACCCCGTCAGCAGGGCGGAGTTCGCCATGACCGGGACGTCCCACGAGGCGTCCGAGAGGGCCAGTGACAGGGCGCGCGCTCCCTCCCACAGCCCGACCCAGACGAGGGCATCGGGCGACATGAGACGGAGTTGCGCCACATCGGTGCCGAGGTCCGGGACGTGGACCGGCAATTCCCGCCGGGACAGGATAGTCAATCCGGTCTCCGCGCTGGCCTCGACGAAGAACTCCGCTTTGCGACGACCGATGTAGGACGAGTCGTGTAACAGCGCGACCGAGGACAATCCGAGAGAATTGAGATGCTGGCTGAGCAGTACGGGTTCTTCTTCCAGGGAGCCGATCTGGAAATGGAACATGTACTCACTACGCGATATCTCAACCCCGGCGTAGTTGATGGCGGCGATCTTGGCCGCGTCGCAGAGCGGCTGCACAACGAGCGTGCTGTCAGTCAGGCCCGGTCCGACGATCGCGATGACTTCAGCGGCCAACAGGTCCCGAAAACCTCGCTCGATGTCGTGCGAGGATCCGTCGGGGAGGGGGAGCCCACGCACCTGAGCATGCACCAGCTCGACCGGCGGAATGCGACCCGCAGCGATCGTAGGTTCCATGCCGGAGAACAGAGCGTCTTCGAATGACTCCTTGCCGCCCTCGGACCAAGGGAAGTCGTGAAGCACTCCCACCCGTATAGCGGCACCCGGCGTCGGCTGATGGCTGGATTCGGTCATGTGGCTGCCCCGCCTCCTGGGTTAACGACGTTGTGCTCATCGTATAGAGGCGCTGTGCCCTGGATAAGTGGGTGGGTGGGTTCGTGGGTGAGTGGGTGGGGTGGCCGGCTGGCTCGGCCGTCATGTCAGGTCAGGCTCAGGCTCAGGCTCAGGCCGGACAGGGCTCAGCCCCTGGGGCATTGCCTCGATCCCTACAGCATCAGGGTGCAGAAAAAGCGAGCGCCCGGAGCGTCTCCGTGACACTCCGGGCGCAACCCGCCTACAACTCACGTACTGCTCATTTCCACGTACTGCTCACTTGCGTCATTCGGACGCTGGATCATCCGGACGCGCTCCAGAGGAGCGCACCACATCGACTCAGGCCGCGAAGCCCATCAATCGGTTGAGGTTGCCGCCCATGACCTTTGCGATGTCGTCGTGCGGCAACCCTTCCAGGTCGTCGACGAAGGTGATCGGGTCGACCATGCCCTCGGGGTGCGGGTAGTCGGAGCCGAACAGAACACGGTCGGCACCGAGCAGCTCGATCAGACCCTTGGGGTCTTCCTCGTGGAACGGGTGCACATAGATGTTCCGCTTGAAGACGTCGACCGGGTTCTCCTCGAAGACGTTCGGGCTGTGGTGGTAGGCGTACTCCATGTCACCCAGGAGCGGCCGCACCCAGTTCGATCCGTTCTCGACCGGCGTGAAGCGCAAGGTCGGGAAACGTGTGCACAGACCATGCCCGACCAGCGAGGCAATGGTGTCAATGATCGGACGGCCGGCGTGGCCGATGATGGCCGCGAAGCCCGAACCACCCTTGAAGGGTGTCATTTCGCCGTCGCGCACGCCTTCCCACTCGTTGGTGTAGCGCTGGTAACCGCTGTCCGACGAGTGCATGCCCACCAAGATGTCCGCCTCGGCCACCTTGGACCAGAACGGGTCGAACTCGGGTAACGCGGGAGAACGCGGGCCCTCGAAGCCCCAGACGGGGGCCGGGCGAACCAGGATGATCTTGG
>JBEKFK010000319.1:0-2322 GCA_050013375.1 Nitrososphaerales archaeon
TCGTCCGACGAGTCGTTCGACGAGGCGGTCGCGCAGAAGCTATGGGACGTGAGCTTGGGCCTCACGGGCCTCTCCGACGAGCATCGAACCTCTGGCTAGACGGTCTCAAACCGGCGCTGGAGGCACCGCTGGAGCGGGCGCGGACGGCGCTGCTGGACCAGCTTCGGCCCTCGGCGCGCCCTTTCTGGCAATTGCGGCTATCGCAACCACCAGTGCGACCACGGTGATGAGGGCGAGGATGTACACCCAGGAAGTCAGAGTCTGGACACTCCCCTTCAGGGAGGCTTCGGAACTGGTCGCTGACGCTGCCTGCGAGGACAGGGAGCTAATCGTGCTGTTCAGGGCTCCGATTGTGCCGTTCAGGACCCCGATCGTCCCCTCGGCGCTGAAGTTGATAGTCATCGTGGAAGACATCCCGTCTGCCTGCGTCGCCACGACGCGGAGCGAGTGGACGCCCAGCGAGAGAGCTCCCGAGTCGAGCGGGAAGGTGTAGGAGGACTGGCTCTCATGTATCACGGTCAGGGGTTCCCCGTCAAGGTAGATCAGGACGCTGGCGACCTGCTGCCCCGTTACCATCACGGATCCCGATGTTCCGTTGAAGTTCTGGTCAGGTGCGGGAGACTGGACGACTATCGCAGGGATCGAGGGGGTGATCCGCTGATAGGTCGAGGCATTGAGGGCGACCGTGGAGTCGGTCAGCTGCAGCGAGTCCAGGTTGGATTGCAGCACCACGAGCGCGCTGTTCTCGGCGACCACCGACCCCCCCGAGACTCCGGCCAGGGTGGCAGTGGCGTCGTTCAGGGTGAGAGTGCCAGTGATCTGGGATGACGAGATTGCGAACGCCCCGCCCTCAACCGTGTTCGCGCCCAGGAACAGGTCGCCCGTCAGGGTCTTGGGGCCGGCAATCGTGTCGTTGGCGAAAGCCACCTGGTATGTCTGGGGGAGGACGGTCAGGTCCTGGCCGGAGACAAGGAGGTATGGCTGCACCGTGAACCCCTGCTGGGTCGAGACGTCCGTCGAAGAGGGGATGCCGTCGGCGGATAGCCCAGAGACGAAGATCTCGTACGGACCGCTGAGGTACAGCGCCCCGGGGTCGATCTGCACCGTCCCGCCTGAGTTGTACGCTGACGGGAGGGTCACGTTCCCGGTCCAGAGTCCGGTCGAAGTGTCATACCAGAGCGGGACCTGTATGGTCTCTGTGAGCGCATTGTACGCGTTCTGGAGGTCCTTGGGATAGACGGCCGCCGAGTACATCCCGTATTTCACGCTGGACCCGTTCGCGTAGTCTATCTTCGCGGTTACCGAGAAGGTCTGTCCTTCGTAGAGGGTAGAGGGCGAGATGGCGATGCGCGGCGAGGACTGGGAGGCGCCGACATAGACCTGTCCGAAGTAGTAGCCGTCGACGGTCTTGTCCAGCGTGTAAGAGTCGAAGGACGCGCGGAGGATCACATCATAGAGACCCGGCGCCGTGCCCGCAGGGACCGTCAACGCGCCCTGGATCGCCTGGACCGTCGAGAGGAAGGTGTTCTCGTAGATAGGCTGGGACGCTACTGTCTTCCCTGACTGGCTGACAAGGGAGACGGTGACGTTGGACCCGACCTCGAGGTCGTAGTAGACCGGGAGCCCCGTCTCAAGGGACAGCACGTCCGGCATGTTCCCGGGGGCAGAGAGCGACGCGATGACGAAGAGAGACTGACCCGGCGCGATCACCCCCGGTTCTGCCAGGACGGAGGTCTCGATGAACGTTGACTGCATCCCGATCCCGTTTATTATCGGGAGATAGCCGTAGACTCCGTCGTCCCCCGCGAAGACCATCGGGCCGTAGGCATAGACCCCCGAGAGGGTTCCGCTCCAGTAGGCGCCGTACTCGCCGAGCGTAGAGCCGGACAGGGTCGCCACCTTGGTGTAGGTGTTGGACGAAAGGGAGTAGGTGGAGGCGGTGAAGCTGAAGGAGCCCGCCCCGACCGACTTGCCGGCCAACGTCGTTATGTTCGCAACGAGCGTGGTCCCGAACTGCGTGTCGTAGGGGGTGTCGGCCGAGGGCGTGATGAAGTCGGCTAGGTAGCCGGCGAAGATGCTCGCAAAGCCTGTGCCTGGGACCCCGCCGGAGCTCCCCTTGACCGTGACGTACGCGAACCCTGACGCGTTAGCCGGTGAGGTGAACTGGCCCACCCAGGCCCCGGAGGTAAGACTGAAGGTTAGCGGGACCGTCAGTAGGGTGCCCGTGAGCGTGTCCAGCTCCGCACTGAAGCTTCCAGTGCCGACGGTTGAGGTCCCGCTGGTGACCTTCGCCTCTATCGATAGGGCCGAGCCCGGAAGGAC
>JBEKFK010000320.1:0-2316 GCA_050013375.1 Nitrososphaerales archaeon
GACAACGGGTCCACCGACAACTCCGTGGAAGTGGCGAAGGCCGCCGGAGCGAGGGTTGTAGTGGAGGAGGCACGGGGGTACGGAAACGCCTACATGACCGGCTTCAGCGCAGCCAAGGGTGAAATCCTCGTCATGGGAGATTCAGACGACTCCTACGACTTCACCGAACTTGGCGCCTTGGTCGACAAACTGGGCGAGGGCTACGACTACGTCCTCGGTTCGCGATTTGGCGGTGAGATCCGCCAGGGTGCAATGACCTGGAGCCACCGCTACATCGGTAATCCCATTCTTACGGGGGTCCTGAATCGGTTCTTCGGGCTGAAGAGCAGCGACGCCCACAGTGGCATGCGTGCATTCACCCGCGACGCACTCGATCGCATGGCTCTGAGCTGTGAGGGAATGGAGTTCGCCTCAGAAATCGTCGTGAAAGCCGCACGGGCAAACCTTCGTGTGGCCGAAGTGCCGATTGTGTACCACCCTCGTATCGGGGAGTCCAAGCTCAATACGTTAAAAGATGGCTGGCGGCACCTGCGCTTCTTGCTGCAGCTCTCACCGATCTATCTGTTTCTCATTCCTGGTATTGCGATGCTGACCACCGGGATCGTGGGAGAGGGAGTGGTTCTCGGAGTGCAGAGCGGAAGAGCAAGCACGAACCTCTCCATCTTGTTCGCCCTTACGGCGGTCGTAGGCGTCATGACGATCATCTTCGGACTCTTCAGTCAGACGTTCCTACAGAGTTTGGGCTTCCGAGAGACGTCGAAGCTCTCGGAGCGGTTGAATGAGAAGTTCTCGCTCGAACGCAACCTGGTGGCTGGCGGCGTCGTCACGGTGCTCGGCCTGATGATCGACATCTACACATGGGTCGCCGGGGTCGGGGCGCAGAACGCGGCGAAGTGGGAGGTTGCCTCGGTGATGTTGATGGCGATCGGTGTCGCCGTGCTCTTTGGTTCGTTCTTCCTGTCGATCTTCAAAGTTCGGATCCACGGGATGACGACGGAGCCCCGGTCGGCCTAGTACGCATAACGCGTCCTACGGTTGCCAGGGCCGAAAAGAGGGATCTACGGCGTTATCTTCGGCCTAGTCCCCATGGCCGCTGGCGCGGCCGCCCACAACGGATGAAAACTGTGGTGGGGTCGCCCGGGCGACGTCGGAATTTCCTTGGTGTGCGCGAACCCGTGGTCTAGTCGGACGCGGGAGCCTCGGGAGCACCGAACTGTTGCCATAGAGCACGAGGGTCAGAATCCATCTAGATGAGGCTCCTCCCGGGCGGCCCCTTTACCGACGTCGAACAACGGAGCCGGAGAGGAAGAGCCATGGACATCGTCGTGGAGCGCTGTTGCGGTCTCGACGTCCACAAAGACACCGTCGTCGCCTGCGTGCGCTCGCCGGGGAAAGGAGGGAAACGAGACCAAGTGACGCGAACGTTCGGGACCATGACGACCGACCTGCTCGCCCTGCGGGACTGGCTGGTCGCCAACGAGGTCACCCTGATCGGCATGGAGTCAACGGGGATTTATTGGAAGTGTGTCTTCTATGTTCTCGAAGACGCCGCCGAGTGCTGGGTCTTGAACGCCCGGCACCTGCGCAACGTCCCGGGACGCAAGACCGATGTGGCCGATGCTGAGTGGATCTGCCAGCTGGTCGAGCACGGGCTGGTGCGCCCGAGCTTCGTCCCGCCTAAAGAGATCCGCGAGCTCCGGGACCTCACCCGTTATCGCAAGGCCCAGATCGACGAGCGCGGCCGCGAGGCCCAGCGCCTCGACAAGGTCCTCCAAGACGCCGGTGTGAAGCTCTCGAGCGTTGCCACTGACATCTTGGGCAAGTCCGGCCGCGACATGCTCGAAGCCCTCGTCGCCGGCACCCGGGACCCCGAGGTCCTCGCCGAGCTGGCCCGCGGGAGACTCCGGGCCAAGCTCCCTCGGCTCCGCCTCGCTCTCGAGGGGCGTTTCAGCACCCACCACGCGCTGATCGTCGGTCAGATATTGGCCAAGCTCGACTTTTTGGACGAGGCCATCGGTACGCTCTCGGGCGAGATCGACCGGGTGATCGCCCCTTTCGAGGCTGAGGTCGCGCTCTTGGACACCATCCCGGGCGTCGACCACCGCATCGCCGAGTGCCTCGTTGCCGAGATCGGAGTTGACATGGGGCGCTTCGAGACCTCGGGTCGCCTCGCCAGCTGGGCCGGCATGTGCCCGGGGAACCATGAGTCCGGTGGCAAACGCAAGTCGGGTCGAACCCGCAAGGGTTCCAAGTGGCTGGCGGCCAACCTGGCCCAGGCCGCAGAAGCGGCCGGACGCTCCAAGGACACCTACCTCG
>JBEKFK010000321.1:0-2314 GCA_050013375.1 Nitrososphaerales archaeon
TGCAACTTCGCTTGTGAGACGGGCGCCAAGGCGAACTCAGCCTTCCGGACCGTCCCGGCAGCCGTCAACTCCGGAAACCTCAGGATAGCGCTCAACAGCTACATCTTCAGGATCGACGTGGACCCGACGACCAAGCTGGCGACCCAGGTCCGATATTACGACTCAGCCGGGAACGTCCACATCCAGCCTGGGAAGGTCTTCCACAACGGCCTGTGGGGTCTGAACATCTACAGAATCGAGGCGCTGTCGGGGATCGGGAACCAGTACAACCCAGCGACGGTCACCGGCTCCTCCGGGAGGGGGTGGCTCGAGGGCTACGCGCCTTACGCTGGGACCAGCGCGTCCGGCACCGTCGACATAGGTGGGAACGCCTATCCTGCGGGCAACGCCAGCGGAGGGGGCACGGATGTCTTCGACTTCGCCGATGACAACTTCGACCACACCGGCTTGAACTTCATAGGCGGCGCCAACTTTAGCGTGGGCGGCTACCTCGGGGGAGGTCCCGCGAACCTCTCAACCATCGGGGGAGGATATGGCGGGGCGGTGACGCCTGCCAACATCGGGAGCGCCTACAAAGTCAAGCTCAAGGACATGTACCTCGTGACGAAGCAGGTCGTGGGCGCGACGCCCTTCGCGCCGGACATTCCCACCACCCAAAAGTACGCCGACCTGGACCCCCACCACACTGACATGTACGGCGACCCTCTGACGAGACTTACAGCCGATTGGGTCGCGAACAACTACAACGGTGCGACCTATATCGCCAAGAGCTTCGTGCTACCCCTGCTGCAGAAGTTGGGAGCGAGCGACGCCGCTCTCTCGACCGCCGTGAACCCTGGCCCCGACCCGGTAAATCCGGGACCGGCGAACATCGACTGGTGGGGTCACCACCAGCGCGGCTCGATGAGGACGGGCAGCGACCCGTCATGGTCGGTCTACAACAAGTACATGCAGTCGTGGTCGCTCGAGAATCTCTTCGCCTCGGGAGAGATCTGCAACACCTTCGGGACCTACGTCACTGCGGGGACGCACCCTGCGGGTCCCCTCTCTTACGTAGCGGCTGAGGGCATCCAGAAGTACTTGGCGGGCCCGGGTCCACTTGTCTAAAATGAGAGGGTCGACTGCACTGGGGAGGCCGGAATGGGGCACCCTAACAGAGTTTGAGAACAAAGCCTAGCGCGCCGTAAGACCCCAAGACCAATGCCATAGCGAGGAACGATGTCCCAAAACATCTCCCAGTCGGAGGAGGATCCGGAAAAGCGTATCCCGAGCCAAGGCCGGGAGTCGGAAACCGCCCTGATTCAGAGGAAGCAAGCCGCCTATGAGCTGTCGCGAGGCTATACCCAGGTAATCACAAGCGAGGTCAGGATCTACTTCGCCCTAGCGACGTTGGTGGTGGTTCTGCTCATGGCCGCCACGGTCGCGGTGGGCGCAACTTGGCTCTTCCCCCCTGTATACGTCGGGATAGTCATCACGTACATCGCAGGGGCGCTCTATCTCTTCAAGAAACTATGGACCTTCTAGGGTCCAACTCGTCCAATTCCCCGGCATGGTCCTAGCGTGCCGGACGCACGCGATGAAGGCTCATGGGGCGCAGCAGTCGGAACAAGCTCGCCGTGAATTCCGTGACTTGTCCATAGGCGGAATCCAAAATCTGCCGTCCAGGGATCGCCGGGAGGCGGATACCTGTCCCCTCGATTACTTCTGGCTCTTCTTCTCGAGCTCGGCGATCCTGTCCGCGAGCTCGTGAATCCCGACGGGCTTCTGAATCACGTCGAGGACGTCCATGCGCTGGAAGAGCTTCTTGAACTCGGTGTAGAGGTCCATGAACGCCGTGAGGAACACTATCCGTTGGTCGGGGTCCAGTTTCTTTATCTCGAAGGCGAGCTCGAGCCCGTTCATCTTCGGCATCTTGATGTCGGAGACTACCAGGTCGTAGAACTTCGGCTTGAACTCCGAGAGCGCCGTGGTCGGGTCGTTGAAGGCCTCCACAGTGAAGCCCTTGCGCTCCAGACCGCGCTTGAAGAGTTGGGTGATGTCCGCCTCATCGTCGACGAACATGATTCGCAGTGCTCGGGGCTGGGGCTGGCTCATTCGATGTCACGTGTCATCCGCCCGTCGCTTTTAGGAGTTATCCACGTTTCTACAGAGTTCGATCCAATTCACTATCGCTCCGGCGGTCCTGAGGTTCGCGTCCTCCCCTCACGAGCATCCCGCCCCGGGCAAGGCTCCGATGGATTGGGCGGCCAATCCTACGGTTCTATTTTTAAACATCCCAATTCAAGTCGGGCGAGATGCCAGTCTGGAAGACGCT
>JBEKFK010000322.1:0-2269 GCA_050013375.1 Nitrososphaerales archaeon
CGCCTGCGATCCAGGAGGCGAACCGGCGCAACCCAGAATTCCAGCCGTCCGGCGATCCGACACCGTCCCGCATGGCCTCCCACCCGTCGCCGTGGCGGTCGAGGTAGCGGTGCTCGAGTTCGACCCTCGTACGGTTCGGCTCCTCGGCGATGAAGCGGACCTCGACCTCGCTCGACTTGGCATGGTCCGTCTCGACCCTCCACTGCAGCGAGATATCCCAGCTGAAGACGAACCGGCTCGGCGCGTCGTAGGCCAGCACGCGCGCCCATTGACACTCGCTCCCATCGGTGCCCACGTCGTAGATGCGGCCACCCACCCGGGGCTCGATCACCATTTCGGCGAGAGGGGCCTCAATGATGGGGTGCTCGGGGGGCCACCAGCCCGCCATATCTTTAGTGAAGACTGCGAAGGCCCTCTCCACTGGCGCGTCGACGACAATTGACGTGGTCACCGCCGTCGCTTGGATGTCAGTCATCGGTGTGCTCCTTTTCTTGAGGTTGGTGCTCGACTCTTTTTTTGAACGAGTGCAGGGCCGTGTTCCAGAACCGGTCGAGGTAATCGCGCAGGCCGTCCAAGCCGGCCGGGTCGAGGCTGTAAACCCGCCGATTCCCCACCGGCGCGTCGTGAACGAGACCCGCTTCCTTCAACACCTTCAGATGCTGGGACACCGCTGGCCGGCTCACGGGAAGCACCGCCGCGAGGTCGACCACGGCGGCGGGACGCTCGGCCAAATGTTCGAAGATGGCCCGACGGGTCGGGTCGCCGAGGGCGCTCAGTGCGGTACCGTAAGTAGTCACTTACGGTAAGTATAGACTTACGGAACTTCGAACGCTAGCCCTCCGCGCAGGGCTGGTCCGGCGATGACGCATTGTCCGCTTGACAGGCAGCCACTTAGCTGCTTATTCTTAGGCATCCAAATAGCTGCGTATCCCTGATCTGCACCTAGATCGGCCAACTCAAAGGAGAGTCACATGCCAGACATCAGACACCGCGTGGTCATCTCAGCCCCGCTCAAAAGCGTCTACGAGGCAGTCGCCACGACGGAGGGAATCTCCGAATGGTGGACCCGAGACGGCGTTCGCGGGGAATCGAGCGAGGGGTCCAAAGTCGAGTTCTACTTTGGTTCGCCGGAACCGGCCGCCGTTATGGAAGTCGCTCGGCTGGATCCCGCGGGACATGTGAGCTGGAACTGCATCGAGGGCGCTGATGAGTGGGTCGGGACGAAGCTCTCCTTCGACCTCACCTCCAAAGACGACGAGACGGTGGTGTTGTTCACCCACGCCGAGTGGCGAGACCCAAGCGAATTCATGGCCCATTGCAGCGCCCGGTGGGCCTACTTTCTCCTGAGCCTCAAGAGCCTCGTGGAGACCGGCAAGGGCACGCCGTTCCCAGAGGACTTGAAGTTTTGACGGCGGGAGCGGAGCCGACCATGGTCGACGTCTTCAAGGCGCTCGCCGACCCGAATCGCCGTCACCTGCTGGATCGCCTGAACGCTCGCAACGGACAGAGCCTTCGCGAACTTTGCGAAGGTTTGGACATGGCCCGTCAGTCCGTCAGCAAGCACTTGGCGATCCTTGAGACAGCCAACCTCGTGACAACGATCCGGCACGGTCGGGAGAAGCTCCACTATCTCAACGCGGCACCGATCAACGAGATCGCTGAACGCTGGATCAATCGCTACGACCAAGAACGGGTCCAGGCCCTGTCGGACCTCAAACGAGCACTGGAGGAAACGCCGATGGAAACGCCGATGGAGAAACCGCAATTCGTCTACACGACGTACATCAGGACCTCGCCCGAGCGTCTGTGGCAGGCACTGACCGACCCGTCGTTCACCCGCCGCTGGTGGCAGACCACCTTCGAGACGGACTGGGTCGTGGGATCACCCATGGTCTGGGACAACCACGGGATCACCATCGCCGATCCAGACCAGGTCGTCCTCGAATCGGATCCCTTCCGGCGACTGGCATACACGTGGCACACCTTCACGCCGGAGTTGAACGAGCGTCTCCAGTTCGGAGATGAGTTGTTCGCCAAGCTGTCGGGTGAGCGTCGCTCGCGGGTGGCCTTCGACATCGAACCGGTCGGGGAGATGGTCAAGCTCACCGTCGTCCATGACGACTTCGAACCCGGGAGCACGGCGGCGACCATGGTGAGCAACGGCTGGCCCGTGCTCCTGTCCAGCCTGAAGACTCTTCTCGAAACCGGCGAGCCGCTCGCATCGACCCGGTTCGACCGGGAGGCGAAGTAAGGCCTCCGCATCGAGATT
>JBEKFK010000323.1:0-2262 GCA_050013375.1 Nitrososphaerales archaeon
AGAAGGGGTAACCCTGCAGGTGCCACAACGCCATGAGCAACGACGGGAGCACTGCGACGGTCGCAAGGTAGGTGGCGCCTGGGACGGTGATCCGGTTGAGGATCTTGGCCAGGTGCTTCTCCGTCGGGGGCCCGGGCCTGATGCCCGGGATGAACCCACCCTGCTTGCGGATGATGTCCGCCTGCTGGTGAGGATCGAACGCGACGTAGACGTAGAAGAAGGTGAACACCAGGATGAGACACCCGTACCCGAGCACGTAGAAGAGGCTCGTCGGAGTGATCTCGTTGTTCACCCAAGTCCTGAAGCCCGCCCATGGCGAGAAGTTGGCTATCAGGATCGGGATGTAGAGCAGGGAATTGGCGAAGATGATCGGAATGACACCCGATTGGTTGACCTTGAGCGGGATGTAGGTCGAGGATCCCCCGTAGACGCGGCGCCCGACGACGCGCTTGGCGAAGGTCACGGGGATGCGCCGCTGGCCCTGCTCCATGATGACGACGGTGATGAGCAGCACCACCGCGAGGATGGCGATGAGGGCGAACTTGAAGTCGCCGCCCTGGGCGAGGATCGCTCCTCCGCCTGCGGGAATGCCGGCGACAACGTTGGAGAAGATCAGGATCGACATGCCGTTGCCGATACCGCGCTGGGTGATGAGCTCGCCCAGCCACATGACGAAGGCGGTGCCGGCGGTCAGGGTCAGGACGATGAAGGCGGCCCGGTACAGGTCGAAGTGGGGGATCAGGTTGATGTTGGTCGAGGTCGAGCCGAGAAGACCGGCCGCCCCGTTGTGGAACACATAGACGAGACCCGACGACTGCAGCAGCGCCAGTCCGATGGTGAGATACCGGGTCGTCTGGGTGATCTTCTTCTGACCGATGGCCCCCTGGTCACGCCATTCCTCCAGCTTGGGGATCACCGTCGACAGCAGCTGGATGATGATGGAGCTGGTGATGTACGGCATGATCCCAAGGCCGAACAGGGCCATGCGCAGCAACCCGCCGCCGGAGAAGAGGTTCAAGAAGCCGAGGATTCCCGCCTGCTTGGCCTGCGCTTCCAGGGCGTGGATCTGGGCGATGGAGACGAAGGGCACGATGAGATTGGCCCCGAGCTCGTACAGTCCGATGATGAGGAGGGTGAAGACGACCTTGTTGCGCAGGTCAGGAACCTTGAAGATGTTCTTTAGGCTCGAGAGCACCGCCCCTCCTCGTCACGTCTTCCGGGTCACTTCTTCCGGCGCCCACGGCGCCCAGGCCCAAGATATAAAGGCTACCGGTTGGTGAGGGCGTTACCCCGCGCAGGAGGACGTCCGTGGCCAAACGGAAGCGGGATCAACTCCACCTGGCCCCCGGCGGCCTCGATGGCGCTCCGGGCGCTGGCCGACACGGCGTGGACCTCGACCCGGAGGCTCCGGTGCAGCTCACCCCGGCCCAGCACCTTGACCAGGGCTCCTTTGCGGACGAGGCCCACCGCTTCCAGGGTCACCGGGCTGGCCACCTCGCCGGCAAAGTTCTCCAGGGTGTCGAGGTTGACCACGGCGTAGGCCACACGGAACGGGTTGTGGAAGCCTTTCAGCTTCGGAATGCGCTGGGCCAGGGGGAGCTGGCCGCCCTCGAATCCCGGCTTCACCGTGTTGCGCGCGTGTTGTCCTTTGGTCCCCCGACCGGCGGTCTTGCCGCCCTTGCCGGCGATGCCGCGTCCGACGCGACGCCGGGGGCGGTTGGACCCGGCTGGTGGCCGCAGGTCGTGGAGCTTCATGACGTCTTTCTCCCCTCGGCGGCCCGACGGGCTTGTCGGGTGGCCTGCGTATGACTGTGCTGAGCGGCCGATTCTTCGGGCGGCGCGCTCTCGACGGTGACCAGATGGGGCACCCGGGCGATCATGCCCCTGATCTCAGGGCGGTCGGGGAGGATGCGCGACCGGCCCACGCCGCGCAGACCGAGCGCCCGTAACGTGCCGCGATGCTTGGGTTTGGTGCAGATGGCCGAACGGACCTGGGTCACCTTCAGCTCACCACCGGTGGAGGCGGCCGTCATGTTTCGACCCCCTGGAACAGGTCGGAGGCGCGCTGGCGTTCGCGGTAGGCGCGCAGGACGCCTCTGGGGATGACCTCATCGGCCGGCTTGCCCCGCAGGCGGGCCACGTCCTCGGGTCGCTTCAGAGACTTGAGACCGGCGATGGTGGCGTGCGCCACGTTGATCCCGTTGGACGAGCCCAGTGACTTGCACAGGATGTCGTGGATCCCGGCCATCTCGAGGATGGCAC
>JBEKFK010000324.1:0-2252 GCA_050013375.1 Nitrososphaerales archaeon
TCTGTGAGATAAGCGCGTTGGGGCTAGCCTGGACTGTCGAGGTGTTGGAGGGTCGCAGCAGGAACCCTACGCCGTAGACGAGTATCGCGGCGCCGACGGCCGATGCAACCCCGGCCCTGATGAAGAGGCGCCGCCTCCGGTCGAACTTTGTCCCCTTTGGAGGTTTGACCACCTGACAGAGGTCGGTGGGCTTCGCATTACCCTTCAGATAGGTCAGGGTGGCCCCAAAGGCTAGCTGAGGCGGGACCATCGAGACCAGAAGGACCGGAACCGAGACAGGCGACGACTGGATGGCCGTCGTGAAGAGAAGCGCTATCCCCAAGGCGGCGAGGACAAGGTACGGGAGCAGCGAGAAGGAGACGAACCTCTCGAGCCTGCTCGAGCCGTCCGAGATGCTCTTGTTCCTGAAGAGGAGGGCGCCGAGGATGCCGTAGACGACCACGTTGGCCCCAACCGCGGCGGTAAATGCCGAATACTTTGCAAGGCTCTGAAGCGTCTCGACCGCTTTCGATTCTATGGCGCCCGGGGTCAGCGAGAAGAGGGTCTGTGCGGCGAGCTCGGGGAGGAAGACACCTCCGGCGGCTATCCGGATAACGAAGGATACTCCTAGGGCGATCGCCCCGCCGAGCATGCCGACTAGAAAACCTCTCTTTGTACTAGGGTCCATTCAGTTACACGCGAAAGATATGAAACAAGCGCAGCGTTTTGGTTATAATCCTTCCTCCAAATTCGTTCCAAATCTGAACTCAGAATCTGGAAAAACGCTTATCAAACAACATATGTGATATCTGGTCGAGCCTCCGTTTTGGGCCTCGTCAATCCAAGCCAAAGGGACAGGTCGGAACCGAACCAGACGGAGCGCGCGACGACAGACTTCACCATAGGGATTTGCGCGACTGGCGCCTCATCCGGAATCTCTGAGCTGCTGGACGTCATCGACAGGGAGGAATTCCCCAGTTGTTTTGCTCTCAGCAGGATTGTGGTCGTTGCCAGTGCCTGCGCCGAGGCGACACTCGGGTCCCTACGGCAGAGAAGGGAGGCGGACCACCGGATCGTGCTCATCGAGGAGGGTGAGAGGAGAGGCAAGGCTGAGGCAGTCAATCTAGTCGTGGACGAGTCGGTCGGCGAGTATCTGGTCTTCGTCAATGCCGATGCCATGCCCGAGCGGGGCGCGTTCGCAAGGCTCCTTTGCGCAATCGACGCTGACAAGTCTGCAGGGGTGATATCCGGAAACCCCACGATCACGTCGAAGGGCGGGGCCGCGTCTGGCCTCCTCCAGCTGATGTGGGAGACCCACAACCAATGTTCGGCCGACCTGGAGAGGACGCGCCTGGCCAACCACGGGACGGACGAACTGATGGTGGTGCGGTCCGGGGCATTGGTCTGTCTTCCGCCGGGGCTCGTGAACGACGGGGCCTACATCGCGGGCGTCGCCAAGCAGCGCGGCTACGCGGTGAGGTCGCTCGCCAGCGCCAGGGTCACGGTAGAGACGCCGTCGCGGCCCATCGACGTGGTGAGACAGCGGAGGCGCATCCTCTACGGGCACATTCAGATCTGGAGACTGGTCGGGGAGGCTCCAAGGACAGCCGAGTCGCTGATCCTCCTCAGCCCCGACAAGGGTTTTCGCGTGGTTGCTAAGGCGATATCGAGGAACCCCCGCCTGCTCGGAGCCCTCCCCCTAGCGTCCGTGACCGAGCTCATCTCCCTGGCGGGTGCCATCTGGGACACGCTCGGCTCCGGTAGGAAGCACGCGGTGTGGGAGCGTTTTGGAGACTAGCGGCCCCCTCTTCGCAATCGGGGACAGAGAGCTCGCCGAGATCTCGAGCTACTGCGAGATTGCGAAGATCAACAAGAGCATGATAACGGTCTCGGAGCTGCGCCAGCTCACCGAGGCCGACGCGACCGAAGAAGACTTCCTCGCGGCCTGGGACGGGAACCCGACCCTCGCCTCGAAGTACGAGA
Source organism: Nitrososphaerales archaeon (assembly GCA_050013375.1). Classification (GTDB taxonomy): domain Archaea; phylum Thermoproteota; class Nitrososphaeria; order Nitrososphaerales; family Gagatemarchaeaceae; genus Gagatemarchaeum. Next base: position 1,963 of record JBEKFK010000324.1, read on the forward strand.
TCGACTCCGGCTACATCGTTGAGAAGGGGACGGTGCAACGGTCGAACCTCGAGTGGGTCGACGAAGAGGAGAAGAGCAGGCGCAGGGCCAGGGACAACGTCGCCACAGCTGAGGGCTTCGCCAATCTGTGCGCGTCCGAGCGCGTAAGGCTCCTAGCCGTCGCGGGCGGTAACTCGTACAAGAGAGCAAGAGACGGCGATGACATCGACCTGTTCTGCGTCACGACCAGGGATTCGCTGTGGCTCTTCATGCTCAAAGCGCTCCTTCTCGCGCGCATCTATCAGCTCACC
>JBEKFK010000325.1:0-2251 GCA_050013375.1 Nitrososphaerales archaeon
CCTATCCCACGGTCGGCAGAGTCGCCCATTTCATCCGGGCTGTGCAGGGTGGTGATCTACTGCAAGCCGGAGGACGCAGACCTGGTGCTCTCGTCGCTCCCTCCAGAGCTAAAGGTATTCTCAGGCATCGAACCTGTCAAGATGCCTCCGAGTGGTGAATGGGGGGTGATGTGACGGATGAGCGACGAGCCAAAGAACGCAGTCGGATACATCGTAACGGCGGGAGGCCGGAAGATCTATTGCGACGTGATCATAATCGGCGTCAAAAACAGGGAGTACGCTTACCACGAGATCGGGAAACCACCCGTCCTCTCGAAGCTCCCGTTTTACGACGTGAAGGAATATTCGGAGCTCGGGCCGTAAAGTGATCGAGATGACAAAACAGAGACGGGAGAGAACGCTGTTGCAGACCGAGCTAGACGCCTTCGAGATCGTCGCCCTGGTCTTCATCGTGCTGTGGACCCTCGGCATGGTCGTCGGCCTGGAGCGTGCCATAGGTTGAGCGCACGGGTGATATCGAAGGCCGGCGAACTGAGGATATCCGATACCGTATCCCTCCCCATCGAGGCGGCCCGCTGGACCTTCGCAGACCTGGCGATAAAGTCGGCAGGGAAGACCTACGCAGCCGGAGTGCTGGCCGAAGAGATGATCAAGAACGGGATCCCAATCGTGGCAATCGACGTGATGGGCACCTGGTGGGGGCTGAGAGTCGGCGTCGATGGAAACGACGGGCTGCCCGTGGTGGTCTTCGGAGGCGATCACCAGGATATCCCAATCCCGGTCAAGACGGACAGAAAGACCCAATCCCCTCAGGTGGACGAGGAAAGGTTGCAGCTGATGGTAAAGTCCATCCTCCAGGCTCGCATCTCCGCTGTCATCGACACGAACGCATTCAGCAAAAAGATGCAGCGGAGGATCGCAGCGGTCTTCATCTCGGAGCTCTATCGCCTCAACAAAGATTACGGGACCCGGCACGTATTCATCGAAGAGGCCGACACCCTGGCCCCTCAGAGGCTCTCGGGAGAGCTCAACTTTTCCTTTGGTGCCGTCGATGATCTCGTGAGAAGGGGGGGCAACTTCAACCTCGGCACGACCCTGATAACCCAACGCTCCGCCGTCCTCAACAAAGACGTGCTCACGCAATGCAACTGCCTGATCGTGCTGCGCATCCTGGCCGCCCTGGACAAGAACGCCGTAAAGTCGTGGGTACAGGAAATGTCCGGAGATGATAAGAAGTCGCTGGCGACGTGGTACGACTCGCTGAGGACCCTGGAGAACGGAGAGGCCTGGATCTGGCACCCTGAGACAGACCTCTTCAAGCGCATAAAATTCCGAAAGCGTGAGACCCTCCACGCGACCAGGGAATACTTCAGACAGGACGAGGGCGAGCAGCGGAAAGTGAAGATGACCGACGTTAGTGACTTCATCTCAAAATTCCGACGAGCCTTCGAGCCGGAGCAGCAGAGAGAGCCATCAAAGAGAGAGGCCACGGTCGTCTTGGCCGATCACTCCGCTGGGGTCACTGTCTCGAAGATCCTCGAGCCCGACGTCAGACGCCCCGAAAACACGGTTTTGAGGGCGTTTGAGCCGTCGTCGGCCCCTCCGAGGCGAATCCACCCCCAAATCACCTCGAATGTGCCACTTACGCCCACGGTAGAGCTTGTTAATCCTGAGCATCCCGGACTCAGGAATGAGCAGGGAAATGTTAAACCCGTGGCCGAGTCCGGCACTTACAGCCCGGCCCTGGATGGGGTCCTCGAGCTGCAACTGGAGGTTAAGGAGCTCAGGATCGTGCTGGAGCATAGCGAGAAATTGGTATCCATGACGACGGAAAATCAAAAGGGGCAGATCCTTTACGTGCTGCTCGAGCTGGCGAGGCCCACGACTCCGAAGGATGCGATCCAGGCGATGAACGAGAACGGGTGGGCGATAAGCGGCCCCGTCTTCTCAAAGGTGGCCGGCCAGCTGGTCGATCAGGGTCTCGTGATCCATGACGGGCCGACGTACAGACTGCCGAGATTCGTAAGGTTCGACGTCAGGAAACCTCAGGCGGAGAGTTGACTATGGCCGACATAACAGCCAAACAAGCCAAGGCAGCTTCAGACGCCATCCTCGAGGGAAACGGAGGAAAGCCGTGGGCAAAGAGAATGTCCGAGTACCTCGGGGAGTGGAATAAGCTGGGTCTGTACCTCGAGGCACAGGTACGACTAGAAGAGGCAACAAAGAAATTGTCTCTCCCCCCCATTTTTTC
>JBEKFK010000326.1:0-2250 GCA_050013375.1 Nitrososphaerales archaeon
GCATCGGTCCCGATGGATCCCGAGCTCGTCACACTCCAGGTCGAGACCGTCCTGTCGGACCTACCCGTCCGGGCGGTGAAGACCGGGATGCTCGCCAATTCCGCGATCGTCATAGCGGTGTCGGAGCTGGCAGAAGGCGGTCGTCTCCCGAACCTCGTCGTCGACCCGGTCCTCGTCTCCACGACTGGCCGGCGCCTGCTCGACGAGGACGCCATCCCGGTGTACCTGGAGCGTCTCCTACCGTGCGCGCAGGTGGTTACGCCGAATCTGCGAGAAGCATGCCTTCTCGCTTCTATGCCGATTACCGACACAGAGGGAATGGTCGAGGCAGCACGGAAGATCGCAGCCTGTGGGCCGAGGACGGTGGTGGTCAAGGGCGGGCACCTCGGGGGGGAGGAGTCGCCGGACGTCGTGCTTTTCGGCGGCGAGGTGAGGATTCTCCAGGGCACCCGAATCCCTACTGCCAACGACCACGGCACAGGCTGCACCCTCTCTGCCGCCATCGCCGCCTTCCTTGCGCGCGGTGAGACGGTTCCGGTGGCAATCGAGCGGGCCAAGCAGTTCGTGGCGCGGGCAATCTCGGGCGCTTCTTCATGGAAGCTCGGGTCAGGGCACGGACCCCTCGATCACTTCGGCTGGAGCGCGCGGGACTGATACGCGTTCGCCGATTTTCCTTCCTGTAGGCGGGAAAATCGTGGTTCCCAGGCGGTTCTCGACCCTTTCTGTTCCATGGGTTGTTACACCCTGTCGGTAGTTTTCAATCCGTGTCGAACGCGACTACGACGATCCCCGAGACCTCGCCCGCCGCGGACCTGTCGACGGCCGAGGACCTCATGGCGGCGAGGGACCTGATCAAGCGATTCGTCGCCACGTTCGAGCCGGGCCTGTTCTCAGGTGAGGATTCGAAGACCCTCGTCCGTCTCTTCAGCGAGGTGAAGCACCTGGCCTCTTCTGGGATCCTGCTCGCTGCGAGGCGAGTGGAACAGACCCACACCCACGAGCAGGACGGCCACAAACGAGCAGGAAGCTGGCTCGCCACCGTGACAGGCGAGTCGGTCGGCCAGGCGGCCGGCCTGCTCGAGGCCGCGAGGTCCATCGAGGCCCATCCCGAGATCTCAGAAGCCTTCAGGTCGGGAAAGCTCTCTGAGGCAAAGGCAAAGGAGATCGCGTCTGCCGCAGACGCATGTCCGGCTGAGGCAGCAAACCTCGTAGAAGCGGCAGAGACGATGGAGCTCGGAGCCTTAAAGAGGCACTGCGCTGACACGAGGTCGGTGCGAACTTCAGAAGACGACGAGGCGGTCTACTACGAAAAGATGCGCCAAAGGCGCTACTGCAGGATCTGGAAGGACCCCGACGGCTCTGGGCGCCTCGACGCGAGGGTAACCCCCGACGCCTTGGCGGTGCTCTTGTCGTGCATCGAGCCGTTCGAAAAACAGGTGTTCAACGAGGCAAGAAGGGCCGGTCGGATCGAGCCTCAACACGCCTACATGGCAGACGCCCTCGTATATATGGCCAAGGCCGCCATCGGTGGCTCGGGGAAAGAATCCTCGGGGTCAGAAACGAACTCCCGTGACCCACAGACCCTGGTTCGCATAAGGGTGGACCTGCCGGCACTGAAACGTGGCCACCGCGAGCCTGGTGAGTGCTGTGAGATCCCGGGAATCGGCTCTGTGCCGGTGAAGGCGGTGCGTGAAATCCTGGGCGACTCGCTTCTAGAGCTGGTGCTGACACACGGAACCGACGTGACGACCGTCTGCAGCGACTCGAGATACATAACAAGGGCACTTCGCATCGCGTTAGAAGAAAGGGACCAGACCTGCTGTGTCCCAGGGTGCGAGATGTCTGACCCCTTGGAGATCGACCACTACCGCACCGATTACGCAAAGGACGGAAAGACGAGCCTCGACAATCTCGCGCGTCTCTGCGCCTATCACCATCATCAGAAGACCTACAGGGGATGGCGCTTAGAGGGCGGACCCGGCAACTGGAGGTTCGTCGGCCCCGATCCCCCAGACCAACCAAATCCCCCGGACGAACCGGATCCCCCGGACGAACCAGAACCAACGGATCGATCCGGGCATCGGCAGAAACGAGACCCGTCCAAAAAGACCGACGCGCCCCGAAACCCTGCTTCAACCGCGGACCCGGCGAACCAACGAGCCGGCGTGGCCGACCGCTCGAGCCGAGGAATCTCCCGCCAGAGCGGAGCGGCGGCAAACAGTCGAGTCAGAACCAAGCGGGCGACCGGAC
>JBEKFK010000327.1:0-2246 GCA_050013375.1 Nitrososphaerales archaeon
ACGTAGTTGAGGAACTTCTCTTCAACGTAGAGCATCGTCTCCATGAGCTCGCTGGCGTAAGTTGCGACCTTCTTGTTCTCCTTCTTGGCTCTCTCCTGTAGTTGGCGGTAAAGCTGTTTGGAGACAGTAACGGTGGTGTACCCTCTCTCTCCCTGCATGGTCTTTACATGAAGTTCACGCTATCTTTAAATGTTTCTCAGAGACTGTTCTGTATGAGAATGCCATGGCAAGCGCGGCAGCCCTCTGTGATTTGGCTAGCTCATCGATGGAGTCTGAAGCCTGGCCGCCGTTAAAAGCAATCGACTCCTTCCCCCGCATGGTCGAGCCAGGTCAGGCGGAGCTATGCGAGCACTGCGGTTCACCTCTGGACGAGAGTGGGCTGTGCTGGTCCTGCGGCGGCGGAGGGTTCCAGAGCGGTAGCAACCCCGTGGGCACGGCTCCTCTGGACAGGTCAGAACTCGCCAAGGTGCTCGGGAGGGGCGTCGGGGACAGGGCCCACGGCGCCTACTCTCTCTCCATGCAGCAGGCCGAGGGCATGTCCCACCTCAGAGAGGAGATCGAGTCGCTCGTGGAGCAGTTCAGCGCATCTCCCCAGACCAAGAACTCGGTGAAGCAGGGTTCCGAAAGGAACGCCGTCAAGCTGCTCCCCGAACTGGGACCAACCAAGGCGGCGGTGGCGTCCGTGGCGCAGGAGTTCCTCAATCTGGGCAGGAGCATGGCCGAGGTGAGCTTCTACATTGCGAGGGTCCATCCGAGGGTCGGTCGCCTCAGCAGTCTCGTCCTGGAGGTTTACGCGCCTGACGAAGGAAGGGCTCTCGGCGTACTAGTGAACTCCCGGAAGCGGGACTTCAAGTCCTACTCGGACGGTCTGTACCGGAGGCTCAGGATCCCCGTCTATTGCTGGGACGGGGGAGCCGTCGTGGAGCTTCAGAATGCGGTCCTCTGCGAGGGCAGGTATCCGGAGAAGAGGACGAGGCTGCTCGGGCCGTCGAAATTCGTGCTAGTCTTGCCCGAAAGGACCTTCCAGCTCTTCAAGATCCTCAAGGAAGCCAGGCTCTCTGGCTCGATACCCTCCGGCGACCTCTCCGTCGACCCCGTCAACGTGCTCAGGAAGTACTCGGTCGCGAAACTCCCCTTCACCGAAAGGTTCCTGCGCGAGACCGGCTACCTCAACAGGGTGAATGCGACGTACAGCGCGGTCCTTCGGCAGAAGCTCACGGACGGAAAGGGGAGGATGCCCAGGAAGCTCGCCGAGGAAGCTCTGATCGAGGCCTGCCACACGGAGATTCCACCCGACGTGAGCGAGCTGGTCGTGAGGAGATACCGTCTCAAGCCGTCCGAGATGAGTTCCCTCCTTGCTGTCCCAGAGTTGGAGGCGTGGCAGCGGATGGATACGGTGGGTTGACTCAGGAGAAGTGGCGGTGTCCATAGAGGTTGCCTGCCCAGGTCGTCTCGATTCCCATCGACGAGGTTGAACCTCACCCAAGACTGACGCTCAGGTTCCTCTACGAGGTAGAATCTCTGGCCGCGCTGATGAGGTCCGCAGCGGACGGGAACGCCCCGAACGGCCAGCTGGAGCCGGGGCGGGTCGTCCCGAGGAAGGATGGGAAGAAGGGCTACCTCGCGTATATCGGCGTTAGGCGCTACCTCGCCCTGAAGCTGCTCTACGGGAAGGCGCACGACCCAAGGTTCGCCACCTACAACGCGTACGTGGACACGGGGCTATCCGAGCTCCAGATGTTCGTCAGGGCGAAGATGGAGAACGAGGAGGAGAGGGGCGAAAGGCAGGGCCTGTCCCTGCTCGAGCAGGTCTTCGGCCTCTACAAGATCAGGGACTCGGTCTCGGCGGAGAAGCTGGACGGCGATTTGAGACGCGAGTTCATCGTGGCCGAGAGGCTCGACGAGGAGAAGGTCAGGAGGCTCTTCCAGATAGAGGCGACGACCCACTTCAGGTTCAGGCTGGCCCACCTCGAGCGACTCTGCACCATCGAGAGCGAGCGTGACTTCTACCTCTCGGCCGCGTGCGCCGCGGGATTCAACATCGGTCCCGACCGGATCGACGAGGCGATAGAGAGAAGAAACTCGGCATATCTGCTGGACTGGTTCAGGAGGCTCTTCCCCGAGTTCAAAGAGCCCGAGAGAGCGGCGGCACAGCCGTCGACTCTAACAGCAGCGGAACAGGTGGACGAGGAAAAAGAGGGGGAGGACGAGCCTCCGGAAGAGGGACCGCTCGAAGTCCACGAGAA
>JBEKFK010000328.1:0-2218 GCA_050013375.1 Nitrososphaerales archaeon
CGGTGTCCTCGTACCGGAAGACCGGGACCGGCATGAATCCCACGCGGACGTCCGCGACCTCTTCACCTCGTCCTTCATGCTCGTCCGAGACCTTCCTCCTTACTCTCTTCCTGACCGGGCCCAAGATGTAGAAGGCCTTCGAGCCCTTGGAGACGGATCTACCCGCCTCAATCCACTGCCGGAAGCCCCTCGCGTCGTTTGTTCCCGCCAGCAGCATGAGGAGCTGGTTGCCGAAGGACCACTTCGAGCTGGGCTTCATGGGGGCGTTGATGAGGGCCTTTGCGCATAGGTCCGGGAGTTGCTTCGACGAGAAGAGGGCGACTATCCTCTCGAGCTCGAAGTTGGCCCGTTCTCTCCAGGGTGTTTGAACTGTTGTGGTCGGTGCGACCGGGGTGGAGGGTTCGACAGCTTGCGCTGTCTGTCCATTAGCTGACACGAATGAGTTCGCCTGCCCCTACTCTTGCGTCGCGTCTGCCGGGAACCTTTTCAGGAATTTGTCCTTGATCCTGTAGGTGTAGTTCCCAACGGTCAGCTCCTCGCCCGACTTGAGCCTCTCGATGGTCTCGCGGATGCTTGACAGCTCGGGAAGAAGGTTCTCGTCTCGGTCCATGTAGAAGGCCCATTCCCCTCCTCCGTTGGCGTACTTCTTCCAGGGGCGCTTCTCGAGGAGCGCGGGGTCGATGGCCGACGGTGCTGTATGGTTGTTGGAAGGATTGCTCTGTTCGGGTGCGGCATGGCTCTCGCCGTTGAACCTCTGCCTTCCGAGGACGTAGACGATGTTGCTGAACTGCCTCTCGGGGGTGTTCGTGTACTTCTCCATGACCTTCACAAGGATGAATCCCTGCTTGAGCAGGCTGTTCGCTTCCTCGGGGGCCGCAGCTTCCTTGATCTCGGTTATGCGCGAGTATGGTGTCTCCATTCTCCTTCGCCTCTGCTTCCATCCACCCTTCTCAGACATGCCCTCCTAGGGCCGGCCCGCATTTAACGGGCCGAACCTGCGGTCCTCCTGGAGTCACGAACTCCTCGTTCAGCCTCCGGCTGCAGTACTCACGCACGGTGTACTCCCTGATCCCGAGCGTTTCCGCTGCTTCCCTCTGCGTGAAGGTCTTTGGCTGGATAGCTAGGGACGCCAGGTAGACAGACCCTGCTGCGACTGTCCTTGGGTTGAAGCCGTTCGGCTCCGCTGGCGAGGCCACGAGCCCCTTCGCGCGCTCGAAGAGAGTCGTGAAGTACTCCTTCGGGTCTGCTTCGGCCTTCGCGAGCCGTGCAGCGATCCTCACGCTCGACTGGAGTCTCGCGACGGCGGCCCTCACGAAGTCCTCCCTGCTGGGATGGGGGAGATGCAGCCCGGATTCAAGTCCTATCTTCAGCAGGTCAGACTTGCGTACCCTGTACCCTCCGTCCGTGTAGGCCTTCAGGACCTCCCTGTGGCTGATGTGCACGATTGCCGCCGACCTGCACGCGTAGAGGAGGGAGTAGGCCGATATCGAGGGGATTGTGGCGTCGTAAGACTCCCTTTGGGTGAGGAGCCTCCTCGCCGTGATGTCGGCGCTCTGCGCGATGCTCTTGGGGAGGGACAGTCTCTCGGCTATCCTGTTCGTAAGCATCGAGCACGTCGGCATCGGTCCGCCTCGACCGACGATGTTCGGCATCAGCTTCGCCCACCCGAAGGCGGGGCCCTTCAGAGAGGAGGCGCTCTCGGTGTCCGCGACTATGTACGAGCCAAGGGGCTCGCTCTTGCTCACGGATGGCGCCGTCGACCCGTCCTCGCGCGTGTAGTCCGCCCTGCTCACGACGATCCCGCAGTAGGAGCAGGTCAGCTCCGTTCGTTCCTCTCCAGCGTAGACGAGGCCTTCCCTGCACTCCGGGCACCTGCCCAGGATGCTGTACTCCTCGTACGCCGCCAGCTTCGTCCGTCCACTCTTCAGAATTCCTTGAACCCCTTGCATGTTTTTCGGTCTCCTGCCTTTCGTCCTGGAATGCTCCCGGTGGTTCTACGACCGGCCTAGGCGCTCCAGCTTCTCGTCCTCGATACCGCTGATAATCTCAGGGAGAGATGGCGGACAGCAGAGGCTTCACAGAATCCTCGTTCAGGATCGCATGGGCGGATAATAATGGGCCCAACACAATCTATCTAGCCGGTCCACAAGCCGCAGCGACGTTTCTTCCCAGTGGTTGGGTAGAAACTATTGGTATGGCTGCGGCCCGGACCGGTCAA
>JBEKFK010000329.1:0-2215 GCA_050013375.1 Nitrososphaerales archaeon
CTGAGGATCATCGGACAGTTCTAGTCTCGTTTGTGGACATGGTCCTGCTGGGGGGCCGAACGCTGAAGTCCGATCGCCAATCGTCGTCACTCCCCCTACGCTCGTCCGGGGGCAGGGGTCGGTTCCAGGACGCCGGGGGCAAGTGGCACACCGTCGTGGCGTGTAATGGTCACCGGCCGAACTGTCCTAGGTCCAGAGGGTTGCGGCTCCCCCACGGTCGCTCAGGAGCCCCGCAACCGGCCGTTCTGGACGTAGAGGTGGCCCTGTCTCAGATCAGGCACTTATGCGACGCTAGGTCTATGTCTCCGGGCCAACCTTGGCAGCCAAGGACCATCGTCCGTCGCCGGTATGGCTGAACTTACGAGGGCGGCTTTTGGGCTGCCTTCCCGTGTCCACCTGAGGAGATCCCCGAGGCATCGCATGGGGGAGACTCGGCGTGTAGCGCCTGGTGGCAGAACCCTTCGATCGCCGCCGGGGTGGGAGCTACACCCGATCAAGCACTTGACCGGCTGGAAAGCCTGGTGGACGCCTGCAAACATCCCACCGAATACCAGAGTGAAGTTCCCGCCGGATTTGAGTGCCGATACTGTGGCGAGCTGTGGCGGTAACGTCAACTCGAAACACCGGATGGGTGGGCTCCTTAGATGTGGACGGTGCCGTCGGGATTGAGCGTCCATCCCGGATTGTTCGCCACTTCCCAGACATATCCGTCAGGATCGGCAAACGCTCCGGTTGTCCCGCCCCAGTTAGCAATCGCTGCATGACGAACGATCGAACCTCCACCCTTGAGAGCTTCGTTCAGTACCTCCGTCACTTCCTCGGGCGACCGAACGTTGTACGCCAACTCGATCCCCGGTGCACCGTGGCCTCCCAGGGCGGGCCACAATCCAAAGACCATGCCGCCAGCTCGAAAGAAGCAAACCTCGTCATCGGGTTGCTGAGCACCTGACCAGCCGAGAGATTCATAGAACGCTCGCGCTCGGGCGAGATCTGATACTCCAAGCGTGACCAAACTGATGCGCTGTTCCATCCGACAATCATGACAAACCGTGATGACGGGAGCGAAGCTACCGGGTCGGCGGCGGTTATCGATCAGCCACCCAATGGCATCTCGGGGTCGTGCCGGTTGACCGGACCCGCATTTACGGAAGATTCCTTCTGGACGATCAGGCGTGATCGCGTACGAACTTCAGGATCGCAATGTGTTTCTCGGTGTCGCGCTCCATCAGCTCCACCAGGAGTCCCCACAGCGTTGTGTCTTTCAGGTCGCGCAAATCCCGCTGCAGCCGCTTGAGCTCGCCGATGTCGCGCTTCTCGTTTTCAAGGAGCTCGTTCGCGCCTTCGAGCACCGCCGCACGGTCGGCCCTCTGAAAATCCATGTACGGGATGTCGGGCTCCTCACGCTTCATCAGCGCTTGGGTCTCCAGCGAGTCGGCCATCTCGCTGAAGAGACGGTGGTGACGGACCTCTTCGTCGATTAACAGGTTGACCAGATACCGAAATGCCTTGGAGTCGGTCCGCTCCGCCACTTCAGCATACTTTTCCAACATGGCTCGTTCGGTCTCGACATGCCCCTTCAGATGTGCGTGGAGTTGCCGGTCCCACGGGGACGGACCACGACTGGACTCGTCGGTCATCGACACAGCTATTCCTCCATACCGCTCGACCCCGTGGCCTTTAGCGTAGTGGGCCAAGCGTTGCGGCTAGCGATTTTTCTGCTGGGTCGCTGGCACAACACCGCGGCCCTGGTCTTTGATGACCGCTGACGTGTTCACGCTGGCTTTTTGATCAACCATCTTGAGTAAGTGTTGAAACCCGTCCGCCGGCCTACACCCTCCTGTGCTTCTTCAGCTTCGATGCCTGAAGACCCCGTCGGCGTGGACCGGCCCTAAAGGACCACTGCGGGCCGGTGAGTGCCGAAGTTCACGGTGACCCCGTCGGTTCGCATGCTTCGGGCGAACCAGGCAATCGAGAGCGCAATGGAACCCGCCGCCGCTCGGCTCGCGTCCCGGTCGGGTCGCCCTGCCCGCCGCCGGGCCAGCTTGAGCACACACACTGCTGACCCGGCGACATCTCAGGTATACACCTATTCGCTCTGGTTGCCCCCGCCACACCTTCCCACCCTGCCCCTAGCGTCGGTGTCGACCTCGAACAATCCGGAGGGAGCGCCACCTAGAAATACCCTCCAGTCGTCTTCGCTCTCGACCCAGTAGTT
>JBEKFK010000330.1:0-2212 GCA_050013375.1 Nitrososphaerales archaeon
CCGCACCAACATCTCAAAGCCCCTGAGCAAACGCTATAAATGAAACCGCGGCTGCGCGACTTCGTGCAAAAGGACCTCCTGGACGGCATATCGGCGAGGGTGAAGGAACTCGACGGGGGAGGCTACTCGAGGGTCTATCGAAGCGGAGGCAGGGAGTACCCGACGGGCCTGCACGCGCTGGTGAGCAGGGTCCTGGACGCTGCGGGTGTCGAGTACAGAACGGACGTGCCCATCTTTGCAGGGTCGACAAGGGACGCTGACTTTGCGGTGGGCGAGAGAATGATTCTCGTCGGCGAAGACCTGAGCGCGGAGGAGAGGAGGAGGGCCGCCCGCGCCGGTCGGGAGTGTGTGGTCATCTCGCAGAGCGGCTCGCTCAGCGACGTCCTCGACACCGGGACGCGGGTCCGCCGGACGGGCGACCGCGGGAAAGAGAGGCTCCAGACGATCTTCCTCGACGACCCGTCGTTCAACTTCGACTACGCCCACATCCTCCCCAAGACGGAGAAGTGCTCGGTGATGCACGGCCACACCTCGTCGGTCCTAGTCGAGCTCGCCGGCTCGCCGAGGGACGGGATGGTCGTCGACTTCAACGACGCCAAGCCAATAATCAGGGAAGCGGTCCGCGCCCTCGACCACAAGCTCTTCATCAGCAGCAGGTACGTCCTGGGCAGGGAGAAGGGGAGCGTGAGGATCGGTTTCGACACGGTCCACGGAAGGTTCGAGATGAAGGTGCCCGCCAAGACCACTGTCCTCCTGGAGGAGGAGGCGACAGTGGAGAACCTGGCTCAGGAACTGGTCAGGAGGATAGCGCCCGGAATGCCCGAGAACGTGGAGTCCGTCGGGGTCTACGTGTACGAGGGGCTGAACAAGGGGACCCACCTTCTCGCGCTCATCCATTCAAGAGAGGCAGAGCGTCGACGGAAGTAATAGTCCTCCTGTCAGGAGGCATCGACTCGGCCGCCTGCCTCTTCCTCTCGAAGAGGAAGGGGTATCTCAACAGGGCCCTCACCATAAGGTTCCACGGCATGGCCGAGGGGGAGCTTCGGGCCGCGAGGCGGCTGGGCGAAGCGGCCGGAGTCGGGGACCACAGGATCTTCTCGATGCCCGAGCTGAGGGAGGTCGGCGACATCGGGTCGCTCGAACGGCTCGCCGGGCTGCCCTCCACCTACATCCCCATGAAGAACTCGATCTACTACAACGTCGCCGCGGCCTTCGCTGAGGAGGTCGGGGCCTCCCGGGTCGTCGGGGGCCACAACAGGGATGACAGGGCGGTCTTCGAAGATACCAGCGACGAGTTCTTCCGGAACCTGCAGAGGACCCTAAGGTCCGGCTCGGCCAGGCTCAGGGAGCAGGACTTTAGGATCTGGAGGCCGCTCAGGACGATGAGCAAGGCCGAGGTCGTCGCCCTCGCTTCGCGGCTCGGGGTCCCCCTCGGGGACACGTGGAGCTGCCACAGGGCGGGGAGGACCCACTGCTGGGAGTGCGAGGGGTGCCTGGGGAGGAATCGGGCCTTCCGCCAGGCGGGGGTTACCGACCCCCTGAGGGACCCGGGAGACCGAAAGGGTCTAAAACGGGTTCGCGCCGGCTAGATTCGTGCGTCGCGGAAAGGATCAGGACGAACGAGTTGCCCGGACTCAGTTCGTGGACGTCTTGGCCGACACCCAGAGCGAACCCGCCGAGGTGGTCGTGGACGCGGGCGTATCGGACCTCCAGATCCTCTATCACAACGGCCAGACCTCGATACCGGTCTTCCTGACGATCCAGACCTCCACGGGCCCCCACAGGGGGGTCCACATGAGCAGGCTCGTCCACGCCGCGTCCGCGAAGGACGGGCCAGGCATCGAGGGGTGGCTCAGGGCGATCTGCCGGGAGGTTAACAGGACGCAGCCAGGTTCCTGGGTCACGTGCAGGTTCGAGATACCGTACTCCGACCAGTTCATCCCCGTCTCCATCAGGACGACCGAGAAGGGCGCCGTAAGATACCAGTTCAACGCCAAGGGGATGACAGCCTGTCCCTGCAGCAAGAAGATGATCGGGATCGGCCACATGCAGCGGGCCGAGATAACGATGGTCCTGGACCGGAAGGGTCCGCTGGACATGATGGAGACGATCGGGAAGATGGAGGAGTGCTTCTCCGCCATGCCCACTGAGAAGATGAAGAGGGTCGAGGAGGCAAGGAAGATCCTCGAGGCGCAGGAGAACGGAAGGTTCG
>JBEKFK010000331.1:0-2209 GCA_050013375.1 Nitrososphaerales archaeon
CGGCAAAGCTAACCGATGCCAAGGAGACTCCAGCTACCTCCACGCCCTTTTGCTGCGAGGACGCCCAGCGGTGGAAGGCCTCAAACAGGATGTTGAGGAGGTCAGGGCTAGCGGGACACCCTTGCGCCAGGCCGTTCAGCACACTCCACTCGGCACCATCCACTTGCCCATAGCGGAAGCGCTGGCGCAGCTGGTGGTAGAAACTGCGGAAGCAGGCTACGGTAGAGGGGTGCACTCCTACCTGCGTCAAAACTCCAAACACCGCCCACCACGGTAGCGAGGGGAAGCACTTCTCAATATCGAAGGAGGCCAGCCACAGGGAGTTCCCTCGACGCTTCTGTAACACCATCATGTCGCTCAGCAGCTGCGCGAGGTGCGTAGTACCAGCTTGAGCACGGAAACCCATAGCAGAGGGACCCAGTAGGGTATGCTGTAAGGTAGAGCTCCAGCTAGAGACCACCCCCTTAGCCCAAAGACGGTAGAGTACGTCTAGGACCGTAATGGGGCGCTGGTCTTGGGGTCGACAGCCTCCAGCAGTCTTTGGAATCATCGTCACGCAAGCGTGCGTGAGTTCCTCAGGCCAACTACCTTCGGCCTCCACCAGCACAAACAGGTCCGCCACACGGCGTAGGATATTGCCAGGAAGACTGCGCCAGAGCGCAATAGGAATGCGCCGCACCCCAGGAGAGGAGGCTTCACACATCGCCCGCAGGGCCTGCTGCACTCGAACTAGCGTCCAAGGTGTACGAGGCCATTCGCAGTGAGGGATGTACGGGTAGAAGCGTGAGGCGGTAAACGTGGCCCAACGCTGCTCATCATCTTGAGGAGCATGCTGACGCCAGACGCCAGACACCCAGAATGCTTGCACAGAGGCATCCACGGCCTCATGCGAGGTACACTGCTGGCCCGCTTCGTCCAAAATTGGGTAGGTTCCCCAGGCAGTAGTATCCGCAGCTAGCCACTGGTAGAGGACACCTGGCCGCTCAGCCCATAAGGTGGGGATGAGCTCTCGCCATCGAGTAGCTCGAGTAGCCCGCATCTCACGGAGAGTAACCCCAAGTCGCTGACGTATTGTCATCACGCGAGCTGCTACCCACTGCTGTAGGTCGACACGGGAGGACTCGGGCGCAGGAAGGCCGTGCTGACGAAGCTTAAGTACGTGCTTGGTAAGGGCGTAAGAATAAGGGCCCACCACAGCGTACTCGCGGCGAAGAATGCCGAGGCACTCACCCAGGAGTCGTAGGGACGAGCGTAATCCACGTACCTCGGAGGACGCGTAAGCTGGATGACGAGTAGGAGGCCTTGTACTCCATCCCCCAGCAAGAACAACTAACGCATCAATAGCACTAGTAAGCTTTTGTGAGATATGCGAAGCTGACTCCTTGGGCTGTCGATAAAGTAGTCGCTGGACTGAAGCAGAGGCTAACCACTGCTCGAGCAGCTCGGACCACTGAGGGTCAGCCTGAAGCTCGTGTGAGCGCTGACGTAGCAAGGCAGGAAGCTGAGGAGCAGGGCAGCGCCAGTCTAGGTTCCAAGCGGACTGGTTTCGTAGTGTCACCACAACTGGAGAATGACCTCCGTCAAGAATTCCAGAGGCTACCGCAACCTCCGCAATCAACGGTAGCACGGCTCGGTTACCCAAGGCTAGGTCACATCGAGAGGAAGTTAGCGTTGACTCATAGGAATGGTGGAAGGTGTGAGCATAGGCGGTAGGGGAGACTGCCAGCTGCAAGTCCACTAGAGGGCCACCAGGTCCCACCAGGCGAGTAAGTAGTGGGCAGACCACACCAGTACCTGAGGAGTAATCCTTGGCAGGAGTCACGGTACCGTTGAAGTCCCCCAGTAGGAGT
Source organism: Nitrososphaerales archaeon (assembly GCA_050013375.1). Taxonomy (GTDB): domain Archaea; phylum Thermoproteota; class Nitrososphaeria; order Nitrososphaerales; family Gagatemarchaeaceae; genus Gagatemarchaeum. Next base: position 1,851 of record JBEKFK010000331.1, read on the forward strand.
GTGGGCACTTGCATGTCCAACTGGGAGACCAATTCAAGAAAGGTAGCGATGAATACTTCTCGAGTGGGGTCCCGGTGTAAAGGGACATACACGGAGAAAACCCACAATCCACGAGGTAAGCAGGGACGTGGAGGGACCATCACTGCATGCACTCGGTCCATGGCATGTAGACGACGCCATGCTGCACCTTGAGGGTGCAAGGGTGAGACCGCCACTCCAGGCGAGGCTAAAAGTCCTACGCCACAGTGAGTACCATGACCGCCAGCCCGATGCTCAGGCACAGGGTGCCCATGGTGCATCGTGTACCCCAAGCGCTGGAGAGAGGCTCGAACGTTCTCCAGAGGAAGCACTGAGAGCTT
>JBEKFK010000332.1:0-2166 GCA_050013375.1 Nitrososphaerales archaeon
CTCCATATGGCGTCCGTTGGCGATCAGGATGGCGGCATAGGCGTGACACAGGTCGCGAAATCGGAGTCCCTCCGGGATTGCCTCGTCCTCCCTGCTCTCACTCGAAATCTGGCAGCTGGATCCGGCAGCTGGTGGTCAGGGCATTGGGCGCTTGGTGAGAATGTAACCGCGACGCGTCGCCACCTCGTCTGGGTAGTTCCTCCTCTCAAGTTGAGCCTCAACCTCGAATCCGACAGCCTCTATGGAGGCAATGACGTCCGGGACTTCAACGAACTGGAAGTCAAGGTCTACCGCTTGGCCCCACCATTCCTCTCGGTGCCGTAGCTCTGATCCGATGTGAAAGGTAACGAGCCCGACACCGCCCGGTGCCAGAATGCGTCTCATCTCTTCGAAGGCGGGACGCAGTTCATCGACTCTGAGGTGAATGATGGAGTAGAGGGCGACAGCGGCTCCGAACTCGCCGTCTCTGGCCGGTAGGGAAAGCAGATCGCCTAGTCGAAACTCGACATTGGGGAACGCCTTCCGGCCGGTCTCGATCATGGAGGGTGAGAGGTCGATGCCAACGGCCTGCGCCCCATGGTCCGCCAGCCATGCCGCCACGTGGCCTGGACCACAGCCAAGGTCGGCAACGGGGAGGCCACCCACCGCCTGCTCGATGACGGCTCCCAGCAACGCGCGGTCGAGCGGTTTACCGTCGAGTTCGTTGCGGAAGTGCTCCAAGTAATCGTCCGCTATCTGGTCGTAGCTCTTCTGTGTCCTCTCGTGGGCTGGGATCTCGCTCATCGGCCCGACTTGGGCGCTTCTCGGAGGGGACCCAGGACTACGTCGACTAACGCACTGGCCCAGACCTCGATCTCCTTGTCGGTTCCGTCAACGGGTGGTCGGCCGTAGACCCGCGTGGTAGCGGAGAGGGTGCAGCGGGTCGGTGTCTCAGTCACCGTCTGCTCCTCATCGGTCCTGGCTTTGCCACCGTGCCCAGGGGTCGGTTGGTGAGCGTCATCGGCCCAGGTGCCTCGGCTCGTCTGAATGAAGTCGGTCGCATTCTAGAACGTGGGGACCCAAGAGGCTGTGTGACGGGTCGACAACACAGGTGAGAGCTAGAAGAGCATCTGTGTGCTGGTAGGTCCGATGAGGTGCGCCCTCGGGTCGTGTCCGCTGGGAGTTTGCGCCCGACTCCGACCGGCCGAGTCATTCGGGATCCGACTAGAGAGGAAGGAAAGCAGTCGGTCCAGGGTCAAGGGTGTCGCATAAAGGAACCCTTGCCCAGTCTGGGAGCCTTCTTCTTGAAGTTGCGTGAGTTGCTCGGGGGTTTCGATGCCTTCGGCGACGACCTCCATGTGGAGGGATGTACCCAAGCGGATGAGGCTACGGACAAGCATTCGTGCCTCGCCGGATTCCGTCATCGAAGAGACGAACGAGCGGTCGATCTTCAGGATGTCGACGGCAAGGAAACGCAAGCGAGACAAGGCGGAGTACCCGGTCCCGAAATCGTCTATCGCCACGCGCACCCCCGTCTCTTTCAAGGCGAGGATTCGCTGCGCTGCCGCATCCCTGTCGATCATGATAGTGCTCTCGGTGAGTTCCAGAACGAGGGAGCCAGGGTCAAACGTCGAATCGGCGAGCGCTTCTGCTACGTCGGAGACCAGTGCATCAGTCTCAAACTGGCGCGCCGATACATTCACCGACATCGTGAGGGGGAGGTTCTGGGCGTGAAAGAGCGCTCCCACGCGGCAAGCCTCTCTGAGGACCCATCTTCCGACGGGCACGATCAGACCACTGGATTCAAGGATAGGAATGAACTGATCAGGGCCGACGACCCCTTGTGTTGGGTGAGCCCATCTGAGGAGCGCCTCGACTCCTGTGGGCGTTCCAGAGGCGATTGAAAAGGTCGGCTGGAAGGCGAGGAAAAACTGCCCGTCAGTCAGTGCGGCCCGAAGCTCCATTTCAAACTGGAGGCGCTCGTCAACGACTTGCTGCATGGTGGGCTGGAAGACGGCGTATCGGGCATTGCCTGCAGCCTTTGCCTCATAGAGGGCGACATCCGCGTCCCTGAGCAGTTCTCCTGCCGTCATGCGGTCCCCGCAGGCGATGCCGATTGAGGCCGTCACCACGTACTCAAGAGGCCTATCCGACCCGAGAGAAAGAGGCTTACGGATCGCCGCCAGG
>JBEKFK010000333.1:0-2163 GCA_050013375.1 Nitrososphaerales archaeon
AGGCGGTCCAAGATCAGGATCTCCCGGTGGTCTTGGGAATAATCCTCGCTAGCAGCGTAATAGTCGTGGCAGTGAGTGCCGTGCTTGACATTGTCGGTTGGTGGTTGGATCCCGCCACGCGCGCGTAGGGAGGAGCGCGACGGTGGGCAAGGGAGCTGCCAACGGGATCAGTCAGGTGCTTCTCGGGAAATCGCATGCAACGCGATGGTCATCTTCGTCTGGGACAGGCTGAAGGGACGGTGCAGTCTCTCGACACAGCCTCTTCGCCGCGGGACACCGCGGGGAAAAGCGGCATCCTGACACACCATTCGGGTGAGTTGTCATGCTTCTTGTCACGAATGGTCGCTTCCCGCGCGTCGGGCTGCCGGGCTCTACCGAATGAAGAGCGTGCGTGTAGTAGTGCCTGGGAAGACGGTTCAGCCCGTCCGTCGGAGCGCATTCGACGATCCTGCCATCGAACATAACGGCCACTCGGTCTGATATGTGGTTAACCACGGAGAGGTCATGGGCGATCAACAAGTATGCCATCTTGAATTGCCCTTTGAGATCCACGATGAGATTCAGGATCTGAGCCTGAATGGAGCTGTCGAGTGCGGAAACTGGCTCGTCGAGAACTATGAGCTTTGGCCGGAGCCCGAGCGCACGCGCCAGGCCGATGCGCTGGCGTTGTCCACCCGAGAAGTCGCTCGGGAAACGAGTGGCATCGTCCGGATTGAGGCCGACCATCTCCATGAGCTCCCCGACCTTTTGTTTGAGATCGCCGCCTTTCGCAACTCGGTGAATGGACATCGGCTCGCCGATGATCTGACCCACCCGACGTTTCGGATTTAGAGCGCCTTGGCTGTCCTGGAAGACCATCTGAATATTGCGTCGGGCACCGAGTAGCTGTCGCCGATCAAGGTCTGTGATCTCCTTACCATCGAAGAGGATGCGCCCTGAGGTCACGTTGCACGTACGCAGGATGCATCTTGCCAGGGTGGTCTTCCCTGAACCGGATTCTCCCACGAGGCCCAGGGTCTCACCGGGAAATATGTCGAGGCTCACGCCATCGACAGCTCGAATGATGTTCTGCGCGTTCGATCGTCGCCTGCCGGCCTTTTTCCGAAAATCCTTTGTGACGTCGATGACACTCAGGAGGGCCTCCATCGTCATCAGATCCCTGTTCGATCCGCCGTCCGAAGGGCATCGTCGATTGGAGTCCAGCACGAGCAGTCGTGGGTGGCATCGTCACCAACAGGTGTCAATGGCGGCGACTCGGTTTGGCATCGAGGGGTGGCACGAGAGCACCGCGGATGAAACGAGCAACCATTGGGAAGCTTAAGCGGATCAGGTGGACTGCCAGGAATCGAGTTCAGCGGGCCCGAGCTGGCACGTTGCTTCAATGAGGATCGCAGGAGCCCGTCGGTGTAGGGGTGAGCTCGACGCGGAAAAAGGTCAAGTCCACTCGCCCGCTCAACGATCAACCCTGCGTACATGACGACCACGTCATCCGCCATCTGGGAGACGATGTCGAGATCGTGAGTGATCAAGATGACCGCCATACCGGTCTCCTTTTTCATGCTGCTGATGAGTTCTAGGATCTCCGCCTGAACCGTCACATCCAGTGCGCTGGTCGGTTCATCGGCAATGAGCACCTCAGGATCGAGTATGACCGCCATGGCGATCATGGCACGCTGTCTCATTCCTCCAGATAGCTGGAACGGATAGCTTGCGGCGACCCGACGAGGATCCCTCAATCCGACTCGGTCGAGGCCATCGATGGCCCAATCTCGGGCGCGTCGTTTTGAAACCTCCGGCCGGTGAGCGCGGATTGTTTCGACGAGCTGCCATCCCACTGTGTAGTAGGGGTGTAGGCCAGAAAGCGGGTCCTGAAGAATTATGCTGATCCGGTCTCCTCTCGTCGTCCGCAGCCGACGGGGTTCTCTCGTCAGAAGGTCTTCCCCATGAAAGAGAATCTGACCGGAAACTTGCGCCCCGGGATTGAGTCTGAGAATGCTCGACGCACATGTGCTCTTCCCCGACCCCGACTCGCCGACGATTGCAAGCATCTTGCCCCGACGAGACGAGAACGACACGCCCCTGATTGCTTGTACGGTGCCTCGCTCCGTCGGGAAGGAAACGTGCAGATCGTGGACCTCCAGAACAGCCAATCGAGACTCCTGT
>JBEKFK010000334.1:0-2160 GCA_050013375.1 Nitrososphaerales archaeon
TGGTTTCGGAGGGTTCGACGACATATTCAGCCAGTTCTTCGGAGGAGGGGCGAGGCGCGGCCCTCAGCGTGGAAACGACCTGTCCGTGCGGATCCAGATGAAGCTGGAGGAGGCAATCCATGACACCTCCCGGGACATCGAGATTCCCCGGGACGAGAAGTGTCCCGTCTGTTCGGGGAGCGGCGCCGCTCCCGGGACATCTCCACGGACGTGCTCCCAGTGCGGGGGCGCGGGCCAGGTCCAGCGGATGCAGAACGCAGGGTTCGCCCGCTTCATCAGGCTCGAGACCTGCAACAAGTGCGGCGGCCGAGGCTCGATAATCGACACGCCCTGCAAGGAGTGCAGGGGTCGGGGGACCGTTCGCAGGACGAGGACGCTCAGGATCGAGATACCAGCCGGCGTGGACGACGGCCACACCCTCCGGCTGAGGGGCGAAGGCGAGGCGGGAGTGAGGGGCACCCCACCGGGGGACCTCTATGTCATGATCAGCATACCCGAAGACCCCATCTACAAGAGGCGTGACGCAGACCTGTACACCGAGGCGCGCCTGAACGCCGTCGAGGCGATGCTTGGGACGAACGTGAGGGTCCCGACCCTCTACGGCGACGTCAACCTCGACATCCCTCCAGGGACGCCGCACGGGCACCAGTTCAGGATCAAGGGCAAGGGCCTACCGAGGCTTGGCCATCACGGGAGCGGGGACGAGTACGTGATCGCGAACATATTCATCCCGAAGAGCCTGAGCGGCAAGCAGAAGGACCTCCTGCGCAAAGTCCTGGAAGAAGGCAAACTTCAGTAAGAGAACAAACTACTTGATTAGAGTATCAGTAAATTGCTAAATAGGGCCGGATTCTTCCGCGGATTCATGCAAAGCGGCCTATCACTCGGGGAAGAAACGATAGCTCTAGCTGACAAGCAGTTTCGAGAACCGCTAAGGGAGAACGAATCTCTCCGGCGATTGGTGATCAGGATGCTGAGGAGGACGGGCTCGAACGATTCTTGGCATAACTACGTCAAGGAGACTGTCAAATTCTGCCGGTGGGCCGGGAAGAGCCCGGACGAGCTAATCAAGTCCGAGCCTCAATGGGCGACGCTGCTCAACGACTACCTGGACGAACTGCACTCGAAAGGCCTAGCCCCATCGACCCTAAGCATGGCGATTTGGGGCATCAAGAAGTGGCTTGCGGTCAACGACGTCGAGGATATGAAGTCGCGGGCATGGGCAAATGTCGAGGTCCCGAAGAAACGGCGCGTCGAGACTGACCGGCTGCCGACGAGGGAAGACCTTCGTAAGATACTCAACGCCGGAGACGCGTGCGACCGAGTAATAGTGACTCTCGCCGTCTCCTCAGGCCTTCGGAAGTCGTCCCTCTTCGGGCTCAAGCTCAAAGACATTGACCTGAGCATGGATACGCCCGTGATTAAGCCCCCAGCGGAAGAGACGAAGGGGAAGGTTAGCTTCTTCACGTTTTGCACCCCCGAGGCGAAGGCCGCGATACAGACTTTCCTGAAGAGCAGGGAGCTTAACGGCGAAGTGCTGACACCGGAGAACTACCTCATCCCCTCCCAGGCTCACGCGGGCGCCCGACTCACGCGGGTTTCAGCGGGGGCCAAGTGGCGCAAGCTGCTCAGGCAAGCGGGCGTGGCCGAGAAGGGGCATCGCTGGTACACCATGCACTTTCACACGCTGAGGAAGTTCTTCAAGACCTACGCGACGCTCTCTGGGATGTCCAGCGATACCGTCGAATACCTAATGGGACACCGCGCTTCGCTGAGACAAGTCTATTTCGTTCCGGACGCAGAAACCGTCGCACCTGAGGTCCTCAAGATGCTAGAAGGTGAGTACGCCAAAGCCGTCAACTCCTTGACCGTCTTCAATGACGAAGGGAAGATCAAGGAGCTAGAGCGCTCGATAGATGAGAAGGGGCGCGACCTCAAGGAGAAAGAAAACCTAATCGACGAACTGAAGAGGAAGAACGAGGCGGTAAGTGCGAGGCTCGACGCGATAGAAAAGGCGCTGGCAAACCGAAGTAGTCAGGAAGCAGGGGGGAGTCAAGGACAAACGAATACTTAGCCAAGCTGAGACAGACCTTGACGGGCCGAATAGGACAAGAGCAAGAAGGGGGAAGTAAGCAAAGACAATTGTCAAGCCCGAATCCT
>JBEKFK010000335.1:0-2150 GCA_050013375.1 Nitrososphaerales archaeon
CGGAGTGCTGGCGGGAGTGCCTCCTGCCGGTGGACCGATGACGCTCACCCTCGTGTCAGGAAGCGCAATCCCGGACGCTACGGACGTGTGGACCGGGCAGTCGAGCGGGGCAGTGTTCACGCCGTCCGGCACCAGTGCGGCAGCCGCAGCCATCAGGGCGGCAGCCAAGAAGGCGTAGAAGGAGAAGGAGAGCAGGTAGAAGGAGAGCGCAATGTCTGAGACTTGGGACATCCCGGAAGCAGAGTTACCGCCAAGGGGTGTCCCTACTCGGACAGCGGCGCAAGAGTTACAAGCGGCAGGTTACAAGGCATCCACGGCGAAGTGCTGGAAGTGCGGAATAGAAGTGATAGGGCTGGACAACGGCGGGAGAGCCACTCCTATCGTCTGCAACAAGGACGGCAGCCTGCACGCCGACTGTAGGGAGTCGCGCGATCCGGTGCCAGAGCCGTTGCCCCCGCCACTCACTTTCGAGCAGCAGCAGGAAAAGTTAGATGCACTAATGCGGGAGAGAGGGTTGAAGGAGTAGGAGTAGAGTTGCAGCGATTGCAGTGATCGTTCATGTAGCACCTCCTGCACGCTTCCCGCTTCCTGGGGGAGTTCCCGCCTTGAATGTCTCGTGCGATAGCTACCGCATCCAGAAATAGTTGCCGGTCGCGCCCGCCACCACCTGTCCCGCCACCGCCTACCTCCACCACTCCCTCCCGGTAGCAGCGATCCAGGCAGCAGTCCCGCTCGATTCCCTCCCTCCACTCCGGCCAGTGGATCGCTCCACTCACCAACCCGGATGCCTCCGTCTCCCACCGCGCGACCCGCTTCCACTTTTCCGAGAACACGACATGCCCGCGCTCTGTTTCGAGGGTGGCGAGCCTCATCTGCCCGGTGAGCGGGTGAGAGTAGGCGAGCACGAGAGGGGAGGGAATACGGTCCTTCACCGGGGGAGGGAGGACGAGTGCGTGGATAGTTACCGTCTCTAGTGTCTCGTCCAGAGAGGCCAGCCACTCGGGCCAGCGGGAGGAGAGTTCGACGGTAGGGCGGTCCACAATCCTGAACGTGTGCCCACAGGAGGGATCGTCGCGTTCCCGCCAGCAGTCGAGTAGGACCGTGTGCTCGCCTACCTGCACCGGGTCCACCGGGCTCGCCTGCAACTCTTGTTCCGCCACGATCCATAACGCCCCCTCCAGCCAGTCGGCGTAGTCGCGCATGAGGTAGTAGGCGTTGCGGGTGGAGTCCTCCAGCGGAATCGCGTGCTCGAACCCTCGCGTGGCCGCCTCCTCGGTGAAGGACTGAACGAGATCCCAGATCACAGTGTCAGGATCGAGTCCCGCGAGAATACGACGGCAGCCGGTGAGGAAATAGCGACGTAACGCGATCCTGACTGGCCAGCAGGCGGGCTCCACTCCCTTGCGCCCGAGTTCCGCGAGCCGGGGGCACTGCTCCCAGTCAGAAAAGTCTTGCGCTTTCAGGAAATCTGGCATAGTATAGTCAGCACATAACCCCCTCACGCGATAACGGGGCTGTGCGGCCTTACCGCCTTACCGGGGGCTTAGCGCAGCCCCGTTCCTCTATAGGGGAGGGAGGCTATCCTGCTGCTGCCCTTGCTCCTGCCCGCGTGCCCGTGCCCGTGCCCGCTCGTTGGCCCCCGTAGCAGCGGTTCCTGCCGCACCCACGCTCAATCGCTTCAGCCCCCGGCTCCTGGTGGCCTGTCCTGGCTTCCCTGGGGTCACTCGCACGGCGGTAGGCAGGCCGCGATCCTTGTACACGTTGTAATCTGCGAACTGTTTTTCTAGCTTAGCGATCGCCGGGGCGAGCGCCCGCTGCTCGCTAGGGTGGTTGGTGGCGTATTCCTTCAGCCGGTCGAGTATAACTTGGGCCTGCTTTGCGTCCTGGGTTACCAGGGTGCCGACTTCTGACTGTTTAGGAGCTGGCACCTCTCCCTCTCCACTCGTGCTGTAGTAGCGGTAAGGATCGTCAGGGAAAGCCGGGTCGGTGAGCCGGATGGGAGAGAGGCCGGAGTCCCCACGCGCGATCCGGGCCTCGGGGGTGAGGGCGCGATCCGGGATCTCGGGACGGCGGGCACGCTGGAGTCCGCCCGGCATTTTGACTTCCTTCGGCAGCCCGGTCGGGATCTCGAAAGACCAGGTGTTAGGACC
>JBEKFK010000336.1:0-2144 GCA_050013375.1 Nitrososphaerales archaeon
CGAATCGAGCCACTCCCAGGTTCCGCCGTCGATTGAACACCGCCATCGGCGCGCACCGCAGACGACGGGCAAGGTCAGCGTCGCTCACCGTGCCGAGCCTCGCCTCGCCTTCCGGCGTCCGCGCCGCCCCGAACCCGCCCCCGCTCCCGCCCCGTCGTGAACCGCAGGTGTGGTAGCTCAGTCTCAAACGGTGCCGTTTTCCGAAAGGAGGCGTAATCCTACCTGGGCGGGTCCGTGCCCGTTCAGAAAACCTTGCTCGAAGTCCGACAGGACCTACGTAGCCAGCGTCGGTCAGTAATGACCGGCGACGGAGGGGCCAGGCAGGGTCAATCCAGGAGGGGGCACTTCAGCCTTGTCGCGTGTGCCAGGCTCTCGGGGCCGCTGAAGCATTGACCAAGCATCCGCTTGGTCCGCTCCGAGCACGACGCGGTTAGCTCGGGCGACCGACAGGGTGGTGCGTGCTCTCGCCTCGATACAATGGTTTACCACACTGACCGGTGAAAGTCCCACGCTGTTCCAGTACCCCTGGATAACTCCGCGCCTATAAGTCCATGACGAACCGGCTCGGATCACGCAGCGGCGCGAGAGACGGCCCTACGCCTCTCGCTCAGGGATGGCAGCGTCCCCAAAGTAAGGCCCAGGCCCGAAAGGGGACTCCGTAGTTGGGAGACTCACCACCAGAGACTTCACGGGAACAGTTAGCACCCCCTTAAAACGGTCCCGCGTCGGGATCGTCCGGCCTTCCCGGACTCACGAGGGCTGCTAAGAAACATTCTCTAGGAAGCCGCTGGCGGGTGAATCTCCCGGTCTGTCGTTCCATGGGCTTCTGCTGGAGGATCGGCTTTGACCAGGATCAAAGCACACTCCCTGACAGGTCGTATCGACCTGCGCTCCCTTTGGGAATCCTTCCTTTGCGTTCGACGCAATCGAGGGGCTGCGGGCATCGATCGCGTGTCCATTCAACTGTACGGAGGCCAACTCCTACAGAACTTGGCCGCGCTCCAACGTCGCTTGAAGGACGGGACCTATCAATCCCTCCCCTTGCGACGCGTCCACATCCCAAAAGGAAACACAGGGGAAACCCGACCCTTGGGTATTCCCGCAGTCGCCGACCGCGTTGCTCAGGAAATGGTTCGCCGTCTCTTGAACCCTCTCTTCGAGGGTATCTTCCATGACGACTCCTTCGGCTTCAGGCCGTTCCGGGGCTGTCACATGGCCGTGCGAAGGGTGTTGGAACTCAAGCGACGCGGCTACCAGCATGTGCTGGACGCCGACATCAAAGGGTTCTTCAACAACATCCCCCACCACGTCATCATGAACGGCGTCAGCGAACTCGTCGCTGATGGGAACATTCTCTATCTCGTCGAACAATTTCTCAGGGCCGGAGTGATCGAGGACGGCGTCTTCTCGTCTACCGACTTGGGCACGCCGCAAGGGGGTGTCATTTCCCCTCTTCTTGCCAACATCACTCTGAACAGCCTCGACTGGGCACTCCACGACGCCGGCTTCCGCTTCGTGCGCTACGCCGACGACTTCGTGGTCCTGTCCAAATCGGCGGCCAAGGTCCGTGAGGCACGCGACCTGGTGCAGCAGCATCTGGCCAGCATCGGCCTCTCTCTGAGTGCCGAGAAAACCACGATGACGACTTTCCGACAAGGCTTTGCCTTCCTCGGTTTCGACATCGCGGCCTGGTCCGTCAAGATGCGGCCCAAGTCCGTGGAGAAATTCAAAGACAAGATCCGGGAACTCACCCCCCGACATCAAAACCTCGACGCCAAGGTCATCAAGGAGATCAACCAGGTCGTGAGAGGCACGGCCAATTATTTTGACACGGCCTTCTCGCATTGCCGGAATCTCTTTCGTACTTTAGACCGCTGGATTCGCATGCGAATCCGCTGCATGAAGTTCAAACGCAAGAGTTCTCTGGACAATAGGCTACTGCGTCTGAAACACCTTCGTAATCAGGGTCTGCTCTTCCTGGGCGAAATCCGCGCACCGCCAGTGAAGGAACCAACGCACCGCCCCACCGCTGGGGCAACAACTACGGCGTCGCCCGGTGCCTGAAAGGGGCTCGCCGGTAAATATGGGGAATTGACCCCATTGCGACAACGGGGAGGGAGAGGAATGGCCCTCTCCCTTACCCA
>JBEKFK010000337.1:0-2141 GCA_050013375.1 Nitrososphaerales archaeon
AGCTTCCTCTTCTCGGCCTGGCCACGCCTCAGGAGCGCAACCACCGAGACGATCAGCGAGAACTCGATCACCAGCAGCTCCGCCTCCAGGAGCCCCTTGAGGAGGGAACTCCTCGAGACGATGTCGACCGTGCCGAGGGTGGTGAGGAGTGTCAGCATCGTCGCGGCCGCCGTAGCGATGGCCGCCGCGATCAGGTTGTAGTTGGCCTCGTGGGGTGTAAGCTCGCTGGCTTCCGACATGTGAGAGTGTGCCCTGGGTCATGGACCGTCATGTAAGCCGTTCGGTCGAAGGCCGTTGGTGCGTCCAGCCTCAGAGAGGCTTTGGCATCTCGTGCATGACCTTTGCGAACTCTTCGACCAGTTCCTTCACCCTGTCGGCGTCCTTCTTGGTGTAGAGGACCTTCGAAGTGATGGCATTGAGCTCCTTCCGGAACTCGTCGCCCTTCTCGCGGACCTTTTGCTGGTAGTCGGTCCATTCCTTCAGCTTGGACTCAAGCTCCTCCTTCGAATGCTGTGCGACCATGATATCCCCTCTCCCGTCGAGTTTTTTGAGTATTTACGTAGTCCAGTCCCAGCGGACCAGGCTCCGGAGAAGGGATTGCGGGCCGACCGGAAGTAGGGTCGGGATTGGGCGCCTTCGTGACCTTATAAGCAGGGGGAAGCGACAAAATCGACGATTCGGGATGACCTAAGTTGCGACGGCCGGGAACGACCGGAATCGATGTCGGCGGACGCATCGGAGATGCTTTCGAGGGGTCGCATTGACGACCATCGATTCGCTCCTCTCCGACGCGGTCCAAGCCATCCTGATAAAGGGCGAGCCCGGCTGCGGCAAGTCGACATTCGTCCTCGAACTTCTCCGAGCGGCCGGGGGTGGGGTCTACATCTCCACCCGTGTCTCGCGGGAGAAGCTGCTGGGGCAGATACCCGGCGTGAGGGAGCTCCTCATCTCAAACGAGAGTACTCAGAGTCCCGAAGGCACCGTCGAGATGGGAGACATGAGGCTGGCCACCCCCGGCGACGTGCTGCGCCAGATGATGGAGGGGGACAGAAGGCCCGCGAAGGAGCTTGTCGTCCTGGACTCGTGGGATGGGATAGCGAAGGAGGTCTCGAACGTCGATCGGGTGAAGATCGAGAAGACGCTCCTGGTCGTCGCGGAGTCCAGAAACAAGAAGCTCGTGTTCATCAGCGAGGAACCGGAAGAGACGACGATCAGCTACCTGGTGGACGCGATCGTCACGCTCACCAAGGTGCAGCGCGACGGGGCGGTCGTACGGACGATAGAGACGGAGAAGCTCAGAGGGGGCCCCATCCTTCGTCCAAAGTCGCTCTTCACCCTGGCTGGAGGGAGGTTCAGGGAGTTCGAGGAGGGTCCCCCGAACCCCGCCATCTTTGAGAAGAGGGCGGACTTCCGCCCCATCCTTCACTCGGAGCACGCCTTCTCGTCTGGGATGGAGGCCTTCGACGAGGGCTCCCCCGGCGGCTGGAAGAAGGGCAACGTCGACCTCCTGGAGTTCGGCGAGAACCTCAACTCGGCCGTGCACTACGGCACCTACAACATCATCTTCTGCAACTTCATACTAAACGGCGGGTGCGCCCTGAAGGTCCCCGGCGGAGGCGGGAAGTACGCGGAGATCGCACAGCTCGCGAAGCTCATCCTGCCAGCCGAGAGCGTGCAGAAGAACCTGGCCATCGGCGTCTTCGAGAAGTATGACGACCCCTGCTTCTTCTCTCTGTCTTCGGTATCCATCGAGGACTGCTTCGGCCAGCTCTGGACCAAGATGGCCGATCTGAAGGGAAGGACCAAGCGTCCGCTGATCATGATGATTGGACTGGACACGCTGGAGTCGCTCTTCGGGGAGAGGGAGCTCCTGTACTACCTCTCCAGGACGTGTCAGTTGATACGGAGGAACGCCGACTTGCTGACCCTCACCTGTGGCTATTCCTCGAAGCTGGGCGGCCAGCTCAAGGGTCTCTGCGACTTCCACGCGAAGTTCGAGATCATCGACGATTCCCTGACGGTCCACAGCATAAACCCGCCGGGCCCGATAGTGCACATCAACTACGACTACACTAGGGGATTCCCGTACCCCATGCTCACTCCGGTCCTCTGAGGGCAACCTCCGTTTCGCCCACGGAGCC
>JBEKFK010000338.1:0-2140 GCA_050013375.1 Nitrososphaerales archaeon
AGCCTGGTGCGCAAGGCATCGGACATCGACTTCGTCGGCGTGGAAGCCTCCACCAGTTGGATGATCGCTGAGGTCGAGATGGAGGACGAACCAGAGATCGGCATGCGCCCCGAAGGAGGAGGCATCGGTCCCGTCAACCGAGCGGAAGGTGGTGGGCCTTTCCGGGTGGTCTTGGTCGAGCGGGAGGTCGATCACTCGGGCGACCCCACACTGGAAGACCTGAGCGAGGCGCTCGTTGCCACCTACGGGACCGACTTCGGAGTGCACAGCCCGACCTGGATCTCTCGGTTTACCGACATGACTCGGCAAGCCGGTTCCTGTCGCCAAGGTCGAGTCCTCCTAGCGGGGGACGCCGCCCACGTGCACCCGCCGCAGGGCGGTCAGGGTCTGAATACTGGAGTGCAGGATGCGGTGAATCTTGGGTGAAGCTGGCCCAGGTGGTCAAGGGCATCTCACACGAGAACCTGTTGGATACGTACCACGCCGAGCGCCACCCGGTCGGAGCCCGTGTTCTGCACAACACCATGGCCCAAGTTGCGCTGGTGAGTGCTGACCCCCGGCACAAGGCCCTGCAGGACACCATGACCGGAGTGCTGGCCATGGACGAGCCACGGAAGCACATCGCTGGAATGCTCTCCGGCCTCGACATTCGCTACGACTTCGGCGAGGGCCACCCGGTACTGGGGCGGCGCATGCCTGACCTGGACCTTGAGACGGACGATGGCCCCACCCGTGTCTCGACGCTGTTGCATGACGGACGACCATTGCTCCTCAACTTCGGGGAGTTCGGCAGTCTCGACATCTCTCCGTGGTCAGATCGAGTCCGCCTGGTTGACGCTCGCTACGAAGGGGAGTGGGAGCTTCCGGTCCTCGGGGCAGTCGGTTCTCCCCAAGAGGTTGTGATCCGACCCGACGGGCACGTTGCGTGGGTGGGGGAGACGAAGGCCGTCGGGCTCGTTGAAGCTCTTGCCACTTGGTTCGGAGCGGCCGAGTCCACTCACTAGTGCCGTTGGACGCCACCTTGACTATTCCCGACGTGCCGTTGCTGGTCACACCCTTCACCTTGAATTTTGCGATTGTGACGGAACAGCCATCTGCAGCAACGTGCTGGCGCTGTCGGGCGCCGAATTTGCGAGCGTCGCTGCTCGCATCCAACTGTCAGGGGTAGCGGCGGTGGTAGCTCCGGGCGCCCACACGTTCACCCTCCAGTACAGTTCGACCGGTGGATCGTCGGTGTCGTTCGAGTCGGCCTACTTGGAAGTCGATCCGATCTAGTAACGGATTGCCGTTGGGTTCGTTTAGAAGGCAGAACGGGAAAACCCTGGCGGCCCCTGCGTCGTGAAGGTCGACAGGGCCTTCCCGGTCCGTAGCCTACAAGGGTGAAGGTCGACACTTCATCCAGCTAGCGCTCCGATGATGTCCTCATGAGCGGCCCATATTGGCAGGTTTACCAAACCCTAATTCGGGGTAGCTGATTGGGTCGGAGGCGAATCGTTCGTCGCCGCGGTATGAATAGGGGAGGAACGTAATGCGCAAACTTCCAGTGGTAATAGCCCTGGTCTCGGCGTTGGCGGTGCCGAGCGCAGTTGCAGTCGGTTTGTCCAGCACAGCCGGGGCGACCACCATTCCGGGCTGTGGCAAACTCACCGGGACCGCAGCCACGACCGTCACCATCAGCAAATGCACTCCGGCGAAGGCTGGGTACACCAGTGCCAGCGGAAAGTCCTCGTCGCTATTGAATGGTGGGTCGCTCACCTGGAGCACGAGCAAGAAGACCACTACAATCGCGAAACCCACGCTCACGAAGGAAACGAACAAGTGTGGAACGGGATACACGGAGGAGAAGGCCTCTGGCAAGATTACCGGTGGCACCTCGACCTACACCAAGAAGGGTGAGACCTTTACGGCCTATGTCTGCGTAGGTGCAGAGCTCAAACTCGCTCCCGGAACGAGGGCGACCTTCTAGGTCATTAGCACCTCTCTGCGAGGCTTTTCGCGTCAAAGGGGCCACAATGTATCGTCAGACCATCGGTCCCTCGTCATTTTGGCGAAGGACCGATGGTCTGTCATAGTCGACCCATCTCGGCAGTGAAGGCGCTGATGTAGTCGGTGACGTAGCCGTCCATGGTCGGCTTCTGGC
>JBEKFK010000339.1:0-2134 GCA_050013375.1 Nitrososphaerales archaeon
GATTCTCTGCGGGGGGCCCTGGGGGCCGGCATCGAATCTCGATGAGTATGTCCGGGCGCGGTCACCCTCTGGTGGAGCGCCTTCTGCCGATACCCATTGGCGGCATAGCATGGTGAGACGAAAAGACGGGGAGCCACGTGAGCCCGAGACGGTGCAGCGAAGTGGAGGGGGGAATGGGAACAGGCCTGGACAAATTCCGGCTTCCTGACTACCGATGACCGAGGTCGATCGCACAAGCTTTCTACTGGGCGATGACGATGTCGTCCCTCGTTCGCGCTACACGAGCACGGAGTTCGCGGCGCTCGAGTTCGATCATCTCTGGGCACACGTCTGGCAAGTGGGGTGTCGCGAGGAGGAGATCTCCGAAGTGGGGGACTTCTGCGAATACCTGATCGGTGACCAGTCCATCCTCATTGTCCGATCGGCGCCTGACGTGGTCGGTGCATATCACAACACCTGTCTTCACCGTGGTACGCGCCTGGCCGAGGGCAGTGGGCACTTCGACAACGACTGCATCCGATGCCGGTACCACGCCTGGCGCTACGACTTGAGCGGCACGCTGATCGAAGTCGTCGACCCCGATGAGTTCGAGCCCATGGCGGATGATGTTCGCCTCGGACAGGTGCAGATCGACCGATGGGGTGGCTTCGTATGGGTCTGCCTCGATCCCGCCGCACCACCACTACTCGAGTATCTCGAACCTCTCCCTACCCTGCTGGCTCCGTACCACCTCGACCGGATGCGGATCCGGGCCTACCTGTCGACCGTGCTCCCAGCCAACTGGAAGGTTGTGGTCGACGCCTTCAACGAGGGATACCACGTCCAAGGCACACATCCGCAGATCCTGCCCTGGACCGATGACGTGAGCCTCGAATACGAGCCATTGGGGATCCACTCCCACTACGGGCGGCTGCCCAATGCACGCCGGACCCTGCGGCCGAGTCCCCGTCTCGGATTGGCCGAGGGGGAATACGACGAAGGAGAGATCCTGACCTCGTTCGTTGCCGGCCTGGGTGGTCTGTTCTACGACGACGAACGAGCCCTTGTCGACGAAATCCTTTCAGCTCCGGCCAACGGCGAGTCCTTGCTCGGTCGCTATCAGAAAGGACGCCGCCAGCTTCTGACCGATCGCGGCGTTGCCGTCGAAGAGTTCGAGGACGGTCAATTGACAAGTGCCGATGACGTGTTCTTCTTCCCCAACATGGTGGGCCCGATCTATCCGGGTACCGCCATCATCTTCCGGGTTCGTCCCAACGGCCTCGACCCTGACAGTTCCATCAAAGACACATGGTTTCTCGAATGGCCGCGTGACGGTGAGGTCCGCAAGCGGGCCCAGCGCCGCTTCTATCCCGATTGGACCGAGCGCGACTGGGGCATCATCACGAATCAAGACTACGCCAACATGGAGCATGTGCAGATCGGGATGAAGTCGCGCGGAGGCCGGGGACTGCACCTGAACCATCGGCAGGAGAGCAATATTTTGCACATGCACCGGATGATCGACAGCTACCTGACGGATACGTGACCGCATCGGACTCAGAGGGTTCGCCCGGTCGACAGACAACGGGACCGCTGGCCGGACTCCGTGTCATCGAACTCGCCGGCCTCGGGCCGGGGCCGTTCTGCGCCATGGTGCTGGCCGACCTGGGAGCCGATGTGATCCGGCTCGAACGAGTGGGGATGATGCCCGCCCGCCCCGGTGTACCGGACCGCCGGGTCCTGCTCACCAGGGGACGTCCGGCCATCGGTGTCGACCTCAAGCACCCGGCGGGAGTGGCGCTGGTGCTGCGGATGATCGAACACAGTGACGTCCTGCTCGAAGGTTTCCGCCCCGGCGTCATGGAGCGGATCGGGCTTGGTCCCTCTATCTGTCTCACCCGTAATCCCCAGCTGGTCTATGGACGGATCACGGGATACGGCCGGGAGGGCCCCCTGGCCGCCGAGGCCGGACATGACATCAACTACATCGCCATCGCCGGAGCGCTGGCCCCCATCGGACGACGCGGCGAAGCTCCGGTACCCCCGCTCAACCTCATCGCCGACTTCGGCGGTGGTGGGATACTCCTCGCCATGGGGGTTCTGGCCGCCATTTATGAGCGGACGCGCTCCGGTCTCGGCCAAGTGGTGGATGCGG
>JBEKFK010000340.1:0-2119 GCA_050013375.1 Nitrososphaerales archaeon
CCGCTCCCCGACCGCGCTGACCTCGGGGGGAGTTGTACGCGGCTCGCTGTTCGGAGCGTACGGGACCACCCAGCACCCAGCGGAGCGGCGTACGCAGGACGAGCGCAACGAAGGTACCCGTGACGCTTACCGTACTGACGAAGAGGATGGCGACAGTGGCCTCCCAGGGAAGACTCGCCCTCAGGCCGGTCTCATCGAGGACGGAGCGGATGAGGTTGATGAACAGGGTATGCGCGAAGAAGATGCCCCCAGTCAGACCGGCCAGATACGCGAGCGACGGCAACCCTTGAGAAGTCGCGTCGGGCGAGCGGCGCGTCCGCTGTTGGGGATTCCGATCACCACGGTGAACGTCCACTGGAAGATCTGTATTACCAATCTCGCAAGGGAAGTAGACGTCTCAAAGATGGCCAGACCGACCCACGACTGGTTCAACCGGGTCCGACTGTGCATCCAACCGAGCAAATGCTCCCGCGGTGCTGAGTAGGCCTGCTGGCACCCTGGGCAGTGAAGCGCTCTGTCGGAGCTGACTGGCAGTCCGTATTTTGGCTGGGTACCGTTCCAACCTCATGCAGCCTCGACTCCTCGGGTTCCACGAATGGCTACTTCGAGATACCTCAGCGCTAAGCGCTGACCGTCTGCGATCCGTCGCGTTCGACGATCGCCTCTTGTGACCCAGCTGGCGTTCGGAGGTGAAACCGGCAGGGCTCGAGAGAGCACAGTTACCCCTCCGCGTGATGGGATAGTTGAGTTCTTGAAGGCGTCATGGAACACACGGACAGCCGCAGGACTCGTCGTCCTGGCCATCCTCGGAGGCCTCCTTGTCCCCGGTTTTCTGACGGCTGATTCAGCCGGAGCCGCCGGGGTCCACTACTACCTCGTGCTCGGCGGTTCAGAGGCTGAGGGCTATCAACCGACCGGTTCAGTGTCCGGCGGGGCTCCCACCGAACACGGTTATGACCAGGATCTGGTCGACGACCTCCACTCGCGCCTCCCCGGCCTGCAGCTGAAAGACATGGGCTGCCCAGCCGAGAGCACCCGGACGATGGTGGAAGGTTCCGGTTTGTGCCATCCAGCCGCAGGTTCCCAGTTGGCCGAGGCCGTGGAATTCCTCCACGCCCATCGAGATCAGGTGCCCTTGGTGACCATCGACATCGGGTTTAACGACATCGCCCCTTGTCTCTACAACGTCACCACCATCGACTCCGCTTGCGTGGCCCAGGGAATCGCCCAAATGAAGCAATACCTGCCAACCATCCTTTCCGAGCTCAAGGCTGCGGTCGATCGATCGACCGTGGTGATTGGCTTGACCCATTACAACCCGCTCTTGGGGGACTATCTGCATTCGGGGTCCGAGGCGCTGGCGTCGGAAAGTATCGGCGCGATCAATCAGCTCAACTCGACGCTCGTAGGTCTCTATGCCGAATATCACATCCCTGTAGCCAACGTCGCCGTCGCGTTCGACACGACGGACACCACGGAGGTCCCCGACGGCCTCCGTGGGCTCATCCCCAAATCGGTGGCCGACATATGCGAGTACACGTTCGTCTGCGATGGACCGGTCAACGGCAACTACGCGCACCCCACCGACGGCGGCTACCACCTGATCGCCTCAACCATCGAACACGAGTTTGATCTCGCTGACCTTCCCGACATTGAGTCCGCTGTCTCCCGGGGTGCCTGACGGTCCTCCTGCTCGTCGTCAAAAGGACGTGGTTTGAGATGCCGACCGCCCTGGCCACGAAGGTCCAAGCAAAGCGGACCTGACCACCGGGGCCGCAAGCTGTTGCTAGCACCTGGACTCCGGAATCAGCGCCGCGCAGATGAATTCGACGACGGTCCGTCTGACCGCGTTGTCGTCATAGAGGGAGGAGTCCCGCCCCTCGCGCCGGTGCCAGGCGAACCACGACAAGGACTCCGTGACCACTCTGGCTGCCACCTCGGTATCTGGCATGCGCCGCAGTAGCCCATGGGCTATTCGACGATCCAAATAGGTGCCCAGCTCCTCGAATGATCCTGCGCGAGTCAAGCCGAACCACGCTTCCTCCAGTTCCGGAATCTCGACCGCACAGCGTTCAATGACCGCGAGGAGCGGCCAGTACCTCGCTATGAGGTCGTAGCG
>JBEKFK010000341.1:0-2118 GCA_050013375.1 Nitrososphaerales archaeon
ACGGGTATCGAGGACCCGACGGAGTCCGGGCTGGTGCCCGAGCCAACTGTAGGAGCGCCAATCATTTACCTTGGCGACGATGATCCAGCCGACACCGATTGTCGAAAGAGCAGCCCCCGCGTCTGTGTCTGCTCCGTGTGCGATCAATGTCGAGACGAAGGAGTCCTCCCCATTGCTCGGGCCGGGCTGGTAGCCAGGACCGGACTCTGAGCTCACCAATACCGGTGCGGGGAAATTCGATGCGGCAGGAGTGGCGACGACGCGGCCACCGGTGAAGGGGAACGCCTGATACTCGTGCCAGGGCAGAAAGAGCACGAGTGAATGTCCCCGGACGATCTGCGCGGCCTGTTCCCACGACGACGGAACCCGGCTGGCCTGCAGTTGACCACCAAGGCCTCCGACGAGGTTCGAGGTATACGCACAGGGCAGCGCCAGGACGAGCACGCCGATCGTCGCTCTTCGCCAGCGCATCTTCTCGGCGCGTGCCAGCCGATCGACGCCCCATGCAAATCCACACGCATAGCAGAGCGCGATCAGCATGGAGAACTTCTCCGGCTCGCGCAACACTGCGAAACCGGGCACATGTTCGAAAGCGAACCGGTAGATGAACCCCGTCGGACCCTGAGATCCCAGAGCGAGAAAATACCCCGCGATCCCCACGGCCAAAAGGCAACGGGCAGTCCTCCGATACGGATGCGACCTCAGCGCTGTGATCATGCCTATGGCCACGACAACGAGGATGCCGATCAACAAGATCGGCCACCCCGCAATGAGATTCTTCGGCTCGACCGGTCCGGGTCGCCAAAAGCCATAAAGCCCCGCGACATTGACGAAGAGACCGAATCGAGGGTCGCTGCTCGTGGAGTAGGTCAAAAGCTCGCTGAGAGGGGCCTTCGTCGTTCCGCCGGCCACGATGAGGCCACTGATCGCGTACGCGCTCATCCCCGCCCCGATCGCCCCGGCAGCGAGAATCCGGCCAAGGCCACGAAGCCGTTGTCGCCCATAGACGCATCCCACAGCCAGCCCGATAAGCCCCAGGATCCAGGCGAGCTGGATGCTCAGTGCGATGAGGACGCCCATCCAGAGGGCGGACGGCCAGAATGTGGCTCCCTCAGCAGTCCGAATCAGTGACCGAACCGCCAGGGGCAACAGGGCATAAGCAATGAGGAGGGGAATCTGTCCCGCATAGATTCGATCGAAGACGAATGGGTTGGCGGAGTAGAGAATTCCCGCGCTGGCACGAGCCAGCAGACTCCCTCCCGAAAGTTTGCCAATGCTGGCGGTCGCAATCGGGAAGAAGATGAGTATGGGCAACCAGCTCGCGACCGGACCGAGGAAGCGATCGAGGGAGTTGATCACCAGCTGTATCGGAAGGCCAGTGGCGGACGGACTTGCTAGTCCCCATGCTGATAGCGGGACCAGTGGCGGATGTGGTCCACTCACCCAATCGAGAAGAAGCAATCGTCCTCCGAAGAAAGGGAAACAGACGGCGAGGCCGATAGCGACTCCTAAGCCGACGAGCAATCCGTCATCGTGTCCAAGCCGCAGCTGGGACCAGCGGAGAGACCGCACGCGAGGCAACGGCGCCTCGACATCTCCGTCGGTGGGATCGCCACGCAGCGGCATTGCGGTGATGGTGGCCATGGCCTATGGCTCCTCGCGCTTTACCGACACGACAATCACACTCGTCTGCGCCGTCGTGCCAAGCCGACGACCAGCCACATGAGAGCCAAGGCCATGGCGCAGAGGATCGTGGCTACCGAGACCAACTGCCCGATGCGCACCAGTCGACCCAACGGATAGGAGACTTTGGGTGCACTCGAACCTGGTGGCTCGATCCAACCGGTGAGCATGCCGTCTACGCTTACCTCGTTCCCGCCTGTCGTCGAGCGCCAGCCTGAGCCCGTTCCACCATCCAGCACCCACAGGTGGCCGTGCGTGTTTGGCACCGTCGGCATGCCGACCAAGTCGAGCGTCGGAGGATCATCCGGCAGCTGATGTACCGAGACATCGGCGAAGTCGCTGACCGTAGGTCGGGTCCCTCCCTGGAATGTGGCGTAGAGGAACAGTCGAACGGTTTGACCCCTTGGGATCGAGGCAACTGCCTGATAGTGCCTC
>JBEKFK010000342.1:0-2112 GCA_050013375.1 Nitrososphaerales archaeon
ATTACCTCCAATTGCTCGATTTACCCCGGGTCAAGCGCTGATCTTTGCACACACTTGACACAGGGGGTGGAGCGTGGTATATAGGGTGTGTGCACGTCAGCGGTCAACATTTCTCTCGCTCTATGCTCGATCGAATCCAACAAACCGTTCATACGGAACCGTCCATTTCGCGGCTCGATCTGTCCCGGCGGGTGTGTGAGTGGCTCGACTGGCGCTCGGCGAACGGGCGCCTGAAAGAGATGAGCTGCCGGAAAGCACTGGTCAAATTGGACAGGTCCGGGGTTCTCGACTTGCCGAGGCAGGAGAAGGCGTACGGTTTTGAGCGCCGGGGCAATACAGTTGAGCCGGATGTTCCCGAGCTCTGTTGCAGTCTTGGGGAACTCGGGTCGGTGACCGTCTCCCCGGTGACAAGCCGCTACGCGAAGGAGTCGAAGATATGGTCCGGTCTTCTCGACCGTTACCACTACCTGGGAAGCGGACCCATATGCGGGGCCCAGATCAGATACGTGGTGACGTGCTCCCATGGCTATCTCGGGGCCCTCGCCTTCAGCTCCGCCTCGTGGGCGTTGAAGCGCAGAGACGGCTACATCGGATGGACCGAAGGGGCGCGAAGGGCCCACCTTGAACAGGTGATCTGCAACGACCGCTTCCTGATCGCGCCCACGGTCAAGGTTCAAAACCTCGCCTCCCATGTCCTTTCCCTGACGCTGGCCCGACTGGCCGGGGACTGGGAAGAGCGCTACCGTATCCGTCCCGTTCTCGTGGAGACATTTGTCGACCCCGCTTTTGCCGGCACCTGCTACAAGGCTGCCAATTTTACGTATGTGGGGGAGAGCGCGGGACGCAGGGACGGGAGGAGAAAGAAGATCTTTCTCTACCCCCTTTCCCCCAAGTGGCGGGATATCCTGTGTGAAGAGCGGCAAACCCCCATGGTCCGTCCGGAGGCGCCGGAGCACTGGACTGAAGCAGAGTTCGGCACGGTCAGGCTTTACGATGAGCGGCTGAAAAACCGCCTTTACACGATCGCCCAGGACTTCTATACTAGTCCCCAGGCCAATATCCCCGAAGCCTCCGGCTCGAAAGCGCGGACTATGGGAGCCTACAGATTTTTCGAAAACCCGAAGATCACCATGAACGTTGTGCTTAACGCCCACACGGAAGCCACCATCGAACGGATCAGAAAAGAACGGGTAGTCCTCCTGCCCCAGGATACGACGAGCCTCACCTGCACGACCCATCACCTCACTGAAGGGCTGGGTCCGATCAATAACGGCGACAACACGGCGATCGGTTTGCTTCTCCACGACACCCTCGCCTTTACCGAGGACGGCACACCCCTGGGCATCGTCGATGCCCAGTGCTGGGCACGGGACGAAAAGGGAAAAAAGTATCGGCGCAAGGAACTGCCCATCGAGCAGAAGGAGAGCATGAAGTGGGTCAGGAGCTTCAGGAAGGCGGCCGACCTCCAGAAACTTTGCCCCGAGACGATGCTCGTGAGCATAGGGGATCGGGAGTCGGATATCTATGAGCTCTTTATCGAGGCGACGAAAGAGCCCGGTCCCGCGCTCCTCGTCCGCGCGGAGAAGACGCGCAACCGCAAGGTAGATCAAGACTTTCTCTGGGACGTCATGGCACGCAAGGAGGTCGCGGGCTCTCTTAAAATCCATAGTCCCCGCAGAGGCTCTCAACCGGCCCGGGATGCCCTGCTCGACATCCGGTTCGCCGAAGTGACCTTGCGTCCCCCTCACGGCAATGCCTCTCCTCCCGTCACCGTATGGGCCGTCAATGCCCGTGACGAGGAGATCGAGTGGATGCTTCTCACCACGGCGCCGGTAGCCACCTTCGACGATGCCCGAAAGAGGGTGGAATGGTATTCGGGACGATGGGGCATCGAGGTCTACCACCGCACGCTGAAAAGCGGCTGCAGAATCAAGGACCGTCAGCTCGAGACGGCCGGCCGCCTCGAGGCGTGTCTCGGGGTGGACATGGTGGTCGCGTGGCGAATCTACTACCTCACGATGCTCGGCAGGGAGACCCCCGACACGCCCTGTACGGCGTTCCTCAAGGACATCGAATGGAAGGCGCTCTGCTGCTATGTCAATAAAACACCGG
>JBEKFK010000343.1:0-2109 GCA_050013375.1 Nitrososphaerales archaeon
CGCTCGGACCTCCGCTGCACGTGGCGGACCTTCCCTCGACGGTTCTCAAGGTACTGTTCACCGCTGGGCTCGGCGTCCTTTGGGTGGGAGTGATGTTCGCGATGGATTCACTCCACACCAGGTTCACGAAGACTCCCACTTCATCTTCCTAGCGTCGTACTCCTTTCTAGTGTATGCGACCCTCGCGGGGACGCCCATCACCACGGTGTTTGGAGGCACATCCTTTGTGACCACCGCTCCCATTGCGACCACGCTGTTCTTTCCTACCCTGACTCCGGCCTTTATCACAGACCCCCCGCATATGATCGCGCCGTCCTCGATAGTGACGCCGACCATCTTCTTCCCCATCGGATAGGGGTCGTTTGTCATGACCGCCGCAGGACCTATGAAGACACCCTTCCCTATCTTGGTAAGAGGAGGGATGTAGACGGAACCTTCCACCCTGGTGTTCGCGCCTATGGTCACCTTGTAGTCCACGTGGGCGAGCGAGCCGATCATGACGTTGTCGCCTATCACGGTCCCCGAGCCGACGTAGGCGAAATTCCAGATCTTGACGTTCTTCCCGAGTTTGGCGTCCTCGGCTATGTAGTTGGGAGGTCCTCGCTTGGCTACCAAGGCACCGCGCAGACTTCCGCCAGGGCCTAGATAAACACAATCTTGCAGACTCCGGCGGGGAATCAATCGCCCGTACGCCGGCGGGAACCCGCCGGCCGGCAGTTTCGCGCGCCTCCCCCGCAAGCCCGAATGAATCCGGTTCATAATCTTAAATACGTAGACCGTGGACATCGCGAACCGTAATGGTCAACGAGCCCACCGGCAAGAACTCGGGCACCGCCATCCCCGAGATGGCTCAGTTGGCGAAGCTGATAATGAAGATGGGACCTGACATAGACCTCATCGCTCGGATATCCGGCCAATACAAGGAGACGATTCGCTACAGGTACAAGGAGAAGATCATAGGGAAGGGATTCGCCATCCACGCCCGTGTCAACTACGAAGGACTAGGCCTTCAGCGGGTCATAATGAAGGTCAGCCTCAACGAGACGTACGCCCGCTACGCTAGGGAGATGTTCCTCGCCATGAACAAGCTGTGCTATGTCATCTCATTCAACCAGCTCCTCCCCGACAGCGGCTACATGGTGCACGCAAGCGTCCCAAGGGAGCACAAGGAGGGGTTCATCGACCTGATGAAGCACCTAAAGGACCAGGGAATCTTCGAGACTCTAGAGTTCTACAGCTTTGACTGGTTCACGAACACACCAATGAGAGCGGAGTTCTTCGACTTTGAGCACGGAAACTGGGACTTCGACTGGACCAGGACGGTGGAGCCAGGGAAGGACGATGAGATCAGGATCTCTGAGCCCTTCAAGTTCGACAAACTGGACCTACTCATACTGAAGGAGCTGCAGCTCGACGCCAGCAGATCGCTGAGCGAGATAAGGGAGTCGATAAAGGCGAACAACGGCCAGGACATCAACTACAAGACGCTCGCTTGGCACTGGTCGAGGCACGTACAGGAGAAGGGGATGATCAACGGCTATGCGCTCAGGTGGATGGGGACGTCCTATGACTCGGTCTCGGACCGGGCGAAGCACAGGCAGCACAAGTACATCATGATCCCGGTGTTCGTGCGAGGAGTGAGCGACGCCGAGCGCATCTCACTGATAGGGGCGATGAACAAGCTCCCCTTCCTGTGGTGCGAGGCGGGAGGGAAGGACTACCACGCCCAGCTCGCATTCCCCGTCGAGACCGTGAATGACGCATTCTCGTTCCTCAAGGATGTGCTCGCCCCGTTTGGATCGAGAGCGACGTACAGCGTCCTAGACCAGACCAACGCGCTCAGCTTCACGTTCTCCTACACGCTCTTCGATGAGGAGACAAAATCTTGGGCGTTCAACGGTCCGGAACTCAAGAGCAGGTTCGAGAACCTAGTCATCAAGATAAGGGAGAGTTCCGGGCTCCCTCGGAACTAGCGCCTCTCCTAAATCGTGCCGGAGCAGGCGAGAGTCTCGAGCGGGCCGATGTGAAGGCCCATAGCGGCGAAGACCAGGCTCGCCCCACCGAGAGCCATCATTCCGTACCTGACTTTGTCGTCAATTGTCATGATTT
>JBEKFK010000344.1:0-2108 GCA_050013375.1 Nitrososphaerales archaeon
GTCGATGGCGTTGGCCCCTCCGACGAGCTGGCCGCCGAGCTCATTGCCCATTCGCGACGGCACCTGGCCGGTTACAAGGCCCCGAAGACTGTCGACTTCGTGGAGCGCCTTCCTCGACAGCCGACTGGCAAGCTCTATAAGCGCATCTTGCGGGACCCCTACTGGGAAGGCAGTGGGCGACAGATCTGATGCGTATCGCGACAGTCGTTTGCCTGTCGATACGGTTACGACACGCGACCGTGGGCATCCCAGACACTGGAAGCTGGCCGCGTTGTCTGCGTTCGGAAGCGACCGGCGTTCGCGCACCGCTAACTACCACCGACCGCCACGAGTGGTCAGCCCTTAGGAGGCCACGAGGCGCACCGGCAGTTCCTCGTGACGGCGGACCATGAGGCTGTTCACCCACCTTGGTTGGCGTTGAGGATCAAGGGTGATGTCACTCGTTCGTGCAAGCAGGACGCTGAGCACGTTCCTCGCCTCAACCCGAGCGAGGGGTGCCCCAACACAGTGATGGATACCTCGACCGAATGCCACATGTCGGCGTGGTCCTTCCCGACTCAGGTCGATGGTCTCGGGATGGTCAAACATTGCGAAATCACGGTTTGCGGCACCCCAGAGCAGTAGGACCGTTGCTCCCGCCGGTATCTTCACGCCGCCGAGTTCGGTGTCGTTTGGCACGGAGCGCATGTGGTACCGGAAGGGTGGCTCCAACCGCAGAGCCTCTTCCACAAAACTCGGAATCAACTCAGGGTCCTGACGAAGTTGATCTTGAAGGCCTCGATGTTCAGCCAACAGACGGACAGCATTCCCAATCAGGCTCGTAGTGGATTCACCACCGGCACTGAGCAGCGTGTGGAGAATGCCGTAGGCCTGAACTTCGGAGAGTGCCTGACTGTTCACGCCCTGGGCGACTGCCCCGAGAAGGTCGTGCATCGGCTCACTCATGGCGGCGGCGAGTTGAAGGGTTAGCCATTCCCCGATTTCACCGGTACGTGCGATGTGGGCGATCAACTCATCGTAGGACAGCGTCGATCCCAGCATGGCGGTCGTGTCGAAGGCTGCATTCAACAATTGATCGAGGTCGCTGTTGTGGAATCCGATAAGGCGGCTGATCATCGTGATGGGTACGACGTTGCCGATAGCCACCATGAAGTCCACAGAGCCTTCACTCTTGAGTGCCTGGCCCACACAGACCTCGGCGATCTCTACGATGTCCGGTTCTAGAGTTGCCATCCGCTTGGCTACTAGTTCAGGAAACACCGTGTCTCGATGTAGTGCGTGTATCGGGGGATCTGCGGTGGCCAGCGCCTGGACCCCAGCATCTCCGAACGGAAGCCGACAAGGCATGCCTTGGTCGTCCCGGTAGAGAAGGCAGATCAGGTTCGATGAAAAGTCCTTCACTCGGCCAGCAGCCTCGGCGAGGAGTTGGAATGTGGCCACTGTGAAGATCCCCGTGCCGGGTACTTCCCAGACTGGTGCATTAGACCGCAGATCCTCGTAGAAGCCGTAGGGCTCGTCGATGACAGCCGGGTCAAGTAGGCGCGTTCCCGAGAGTGTGGGGACCATGAATGCCAGTCTGCCACTGCGGCGTCCCCAACACCGGCTGAGGGACGCGTTATCCCCACTTAGACGCGATCAGTGCTCGCCGTCCGCAAACTGCCACCGACCAGCACGTTGAGGGCGCCCGCAGAACGCGGTCGAGTGCCCTCAGCACGGTTGCGCTTCTCCGAAGATGAACCAGGGCGTTGTGCCGATCTTCGCGATCCAACCCTCTCGGTCCAGCAGTGACCGCAGTTCGTCGGGCTCGTAAAAGATCTCCACGACCTGGTACTGACTTCCGTCGTGGAGGCGGCGCAGATCAAGATCCGGTTCCGCCCGCATCACGAAGTCGTCATGCAACTCGCCGCTTCGGTCCGGGTCTCGATTGTCGACAACGAAAACGCGCCCCGACGGAGCGAGACAGGTCTGCACCAACGACCAGAACGCCGCGAAGCGCTGCCTTGGCACGTGAGAGAGCCAGAAGGAGAAGAAGACGACGTCGTAGGTGCGCTGCGGTTGCCAAGAGAAGATGTCCGCAACGATGTAGTCGACATCCAACCGCCCGACTC
>JBEKFK010000345.1:0-2094 GCA_050013375.1 Nitrososphaerales archaeon
CACGCCGCCCGCAGCCATGGTTCCACCGGAGCGCAGAGCGTCTCGGCCACGTCGCTTCTCGTCCAGATGGTGGTCGGCCTGGTCGTCATCATCTTCCTCATCAAGATGGCCTCGAAGTTCGTCCAGGGCCGAGGGGGACGGAGTCTCAGTCCGCGGTCGCGTTCCCAAGGGGTCACCGTGGTCGGCCGTCAGAGCCTGGGCAAGGGGGTCCAGGTGGCCATGGTGGCCGCCGGCGCGCAGACGTATCTGCTCGGAGTGACCCAGCACCAGGTCACGCTCCTGGGCGAGATCGACAGCGAGGCGCCCGCCTCCGGCCCCCAGCAGGAGGCGGGCGAGCTGCAACTCCTGCGGGGCGGAAGCCGGCCCGCCTTGTCGGCCGGCGGTTCGGGGCCGGCCGACGGGTCCCTGCCGGCCTGGAAGTCGGCCATCGAGCAGATGCGTGTCCGCACCGCACGTCGGGCCTGATCGCCCCGTGTCCTCTCTCCTCGCCGCCGGCTCCTCGATCAACATCAATCTGGGTAACAGCCTGTCCAAGCCGTCGACCAGTGTCCTCGTCATCATCGCCCTGACGTTGCTGGCCATCGCACCGTCGTTGCTGATCCTCCTCACCGGTTTCACCCGCATCGTCATTGTCTTCGGCCTGACCCGTCAGGCGCTCGGGCTGCAGTCCACCCCGCCGAACCAGGTCATCGCCGGACTGGCCCTCATCTTCAGCCTGTTCATCATGGCCCCCACTCTCAACCAGATGAACCATGACGCTCTCCAACCCTATCTGCACGGCAAGGAGACGATCTCCCAGGCCTACAGCTCGGCCCAAGGGCCGTTGAAGACGTGGATGCTCAAGCAGACCGGCAACGAGGAGCTCGCCCTCACCACATCGGTCGACAAGGAGCACCCCACCGACCCCAAGAAAGCATCGCTCGAGGCCATCATCCCGGCTTTCCTGCTGTCCGAGCTGAAGAGCGGCTTCATCATCGGGTTCGTCATCTTCATCCCCTTCCTCATCATCGACCTGGTCGTCTCCTCCACGTTGATGTCGATGGGTGTGGTCATGCTCCCGCCCACCCTGGTGTCGCTCCCCTTCAAGCTCCTCCTGTTCGTCATGGTGAATGGCTGGGTCCTCGTCACCCACTCCCTGGTGGTCAGTTTCCGGTGAACGAGGGTCAGCTCATGGACATCGCCTCGGGGGCGATGAAGATGACGGCGGAGCTCGCCCTTCCCATCCTTCTCACCAGCCTGGTCATCGGGCTGGTCGTCTCATTGTTCCAGTCGGTGACGCAGATCCAGGAGGTGACGCTCACCTTCGTCCCCAAGCTGGTGGGCATCGCCCTGGTGTTCATGATCGCCGGGCACTGGATGCTCGGACAGTTCACCGACTATGTCCAGCAACTCTTCGGTCAGGTGACCAGCCTGCTCGGCGGCTGAGGGGCGAGAGCCCTCGTGCGCCTGAATCTCGATCCCCAATGGCTTCTGGCCTTCTTCCTGGCCTTCATCCGGGCCCTGGCCTGGCTGGTGGTCGTTCCCCCGTTCTCCAACAAACAGATCGTCCCCCGGGTGGCCCTGATTGGGGTGGCCGGTGGGCTCGGACTCCTGGCCGTCCCCCAGATCGCCCAGGGCCACATCCCCACCGACACCGCCGGGCTCATCGGCGCCATCGTCCTCCAGATCTTCACCGGCGCCGCTCTCGGTCTGTGCGTGTTGGTCCTCATCAGCGCCGTCACCGCCGCTGGCGGGATGGTGGACCTCTTCGGAGGCCTGAACCTCCCGCCCGCCATCGACCCTCTGTCCGAGAACCAGACCCCCATGATCGGTCAGTTCTACGAGCAGGTGGCCCTGGTGCTGCTGTTCGTCAGCAACGGGGAGCTCCTCCTCGTCCGCGGCTTCGAGACGTCGTTCGGGGCGGCCGGACTGACCCTTTCGTCGGCGGCCACGGCCTCGAACGTCCTCAGCGCCGACCTGGCCACGTTCTTCACCGCCACCCTGGAGATCGCCGCCCCGCTGATCGTGGTGCTCTTCGCCACCCAGATCAGCCTGGCCATGCTGTCCAAGGCGGCACCCCAGATGAACGTCTGGATCCTCGGCTTTCCCATTCAG
>JBEKFK010000346.1:0-2091 GCA_050013375.1 Nitrososphaerales archaeon
CAGGCAGGATCCGTGATGAAACTTCCCCCTCCCGGCCAGGACACGCAGATCACCGGTATTCTCGACGACCAGCCCGGTTGGTCCGCCTTTTGGGACAAGCGCTACGGGCTCTGGCGCGTCGCTGAAGACGACCCCGACTCCGACCTGTACGCCGAAGCCGCCGACGCCGACACAGTCATCCGGTACATCAAAGCCCACGCCTGAGACACCGGCCACTCATCACCATCAAGATGACCGCATAACCTACGGCCGCCGCGCAGCTCCCGAGATGGCCTGCAATCAGGTTGAGAGCCAGCTCCTAGGAAAGTCGAAGTCGTTCTGATCCACACACGCTTTCCAAAGTGCTGAGGGATTCCTGGAGCCCTTGTCCCAGAGATAGTACTCGATTACCTCGGGCGACACGTTCAACTTGGCTGCCCACTTGTGCATCGTCTTGACGAACCGCGCATAGGCCTCGGAATCCGGGCGAGGTCGGTAGCTACTGGGTCTCGCGAGCAGCCGGTAACCGGTCATCTGGGCGAGCGCCACCGAGACCTTCGTATCGAGAATCAGCGGGTATTCCGCAGGGCTGTCTTGCCCACCGTTACGGGCGAGGAAATAAAGGATCTTCGTGAAGAACGAGGAGCCGATGCCCTGATACTTCTCCTGCTCGACACCCCTGCCTGTCGACTGGATGAACAGCTTGTATGCTTCGCTGATCGCGCCATCAGTCAGGTCCTCCTCGCATTTTTCCAGGACGGCATCAAGATCGGGACCGAGGAACTCTGAGAGGTTGGCAACCCACCGATTACCCCATCTGGCACCCCTCATTCCGTACCCCACATGAGTGAGGCGATGACGACCCGGCGGCGGCGAATGGCCTGATCCGCGCAGCGGAGCCTGATGATGTCGTTCCTGGTGACCTCCTCGGGGAAGAGGCTGAGAACACTCTCGACCTCCGCGACCCGTTCCTGAACCAGCCGCCATTGAGTAACGTTTATCTTGACCCGCCGATTGAGGACCGCCTCAGGGGTCGGGAAGTTCGGTGCGACGGAGGTCAAGATATCGAGAGAGGAGCTCATGACTTGACATCTTGCAGCCTTCGTCCCTCAAATGCTTGCTTTCCGGGCAGATTGACCGACCAGGGCCTATGACCCAAACGGGCTGATAGTAGCGCGCCCGTTTGGTGGCGGATCCGCAGGCCCTATGTGTTGCCCGTGCGACCGGCTATGTGGCGACCACGGCGCTAGCCTCGTCGTTGCCGCTGGGCAGATCCTGATAGCCGCTAATGGATTTAGCTCCACCGTAGCGGCGGTAGACCTCCGCGTACCGCCCGGTGGCGAGGCGCTCATAGGTGCCGACAACGTGAATGACCGGGCTGAGTTTCAGGTCGGCGCCAGTCAGTTTGTCCCCGCAAACGTCGCAGCGGTACCACCAGGTGTCCCGGTCTGTCCACGGCGGGAAGGCGTCGTAGCGGACAGCCTCATGTACACGGCCGCGCTGGCGGTACTTCATCGCTGCGGCCGACGACGTCGCTGTGGCTGCAGGGCTCTGATCCTTACAGTCCGGGCTCGTCGCTGCCGACCGTGATCGCCTTGCAGCCGCGAGCCCACGAGCAACGGTCTCGGCCATCCGGGCGAGCTCAGCCGTGATTTCAGCTGGGAGCTTGATCCCTTGCGGGGTCAGCCGCACGGAGTTCAGCGGCATCCACAAAGTGGCGAGCCGGTCCCCTGGGCATGGCGGCGAGTGCACGGTGCAACATCCGAGCGCTTCCGACGCTACCCTGACAGCTCCCCGATCAGGCCGGGCGTAAATCAGGCCGATCTGGCCCGTGTCCAGGTTGAGGAGCCACCCGTGCTGGTTGTACCGGAACACGGCCCTGGGCACCCACATACCGGGATGCCAGAGCCACAGGTCGGTGATCGGGGTCCGGGCGTAATCCTGATGGCGGGCGATCCACTCCGCATCGGTGATCTCGGTGAACTGCAGCTCGATGACCAGACGGGCCCCGCCGGGCAGGATGACCTCGACATCGCTGCGTCGGCGGCCGTCTGCAGTCCAGGCCTCCACCCTGGCTGTGAACCCTTGGTCCGTCACCCAACCCCGAAGCGC
>JBEKFK010000347.1:0-2071 GCA_050013375.1 Nitrososphaerales archaeon
TGGAGCGGTCCAATGCTTCTCCCGAGGCCAAGAATTCAGTCAAGCGAAGCTCGGAGAGGAGGGCTGTCAAGCTCCTGCCGCATCTGGGTCCGACGAAGGCCGCCATTGCATCTGTAGCTCAAGAGTTTCTGGGGCTAGGAAGGAGCATCAGTGAGGTGAGCCTCTTCGTCGCCCGCGTCCACCCGAGGATGGCAAGCCTCACCAGCCTCGTCCTTGGGGTTTATGTCCCGGATGGGACTGACGTCGAGGTGCTGGTCAACGGCCGGAAGAGGGACTTCAAGTGCTACTCGCAGGGGCTGTACCGGAGGCTCAGGATCCCCGTCTACTGCTGGGATGCAGGCGCGACGGTGGAGATGAGGAACGCGCTCCTCTGCAGGGGCGAGTATCCCGCGAAGAGGATGAGGCTGACGGGCCTTTCGAAGTTCATGCTGGTCCTCCCGGAAAGGACTTTCCAGCTCTTCAAGGTCCTGGAGGAGGCGAAGCTCTCGGGCGTAATCTCGGAGGCCGAACTCGCCGATTCCGTACGGTTCTCCAGGAAATACTCGATCGCCAGGCTGCCGTTCACCGAGCGCTTCCTCCGGGAGACGGGCTACCTCAACGTCGTGAATGCCAGCTACTCGGCCATCCTTCGACAAGAACTAAGAAACGGGAGGGGAAGGTCCCCGAAGAAGCTGGCGGAAGAAGCCCTGATCGAAGCGTGCTCGAGGTCGGTTCCCGATTTCGTGTCGGACCTGGTCGTGAAGAAGTACCGGCTCAAACCGTCGAAGATGCGCTCGCTGGTCATCCTGCCCGAGCTTGCCGCATGGCAATGAGTGAGTGAGCGTGAGCAAGACCGTGAGCGAAAGCCGGGGTACGACTGGCGGACGGGAGCGCGGAGCACAAGTCCTCTCGCTGCCGCTAGAGCAGGTAGAGCCCTACGAGAGGCTGATGCTGAGGTTCAAGTACGAAGTCGGCCCCCTCTCCGACCTCATCCTCCAGTCAGCAGACGCCAACGCGCCGAACGGCCAGCTCAACCCTGGGCGAGTGGTCCCACGGAAGGACGGAAAGAAGGGCTACCTGGTCTACGTCGGCGTCAGGCGCTACTTCGCCCTCAAGCTGCTCCACAAGAAGACGGGCGAGGACAGGTTCTCCACGTTCAACGCATACGTCGACAGCGGCCTCTCAGAGCTCCAGATGTTCATCAGGGCAAAGACCGAGAACGAGGACGAGAGGGGCGAGCGCAGGGGACTATCTGTGCTCGAGGAGGTCCTGGGCCTCAGCAAGATCAGGGACTCCATCTCGAACCCCGCCAAGGAGCTCGGCCAGCCGCTCGCGCGCAGGCTCGCGATAGCGGACGCTGTCGGCGAGGACAGGCTGAAGGAGCTGTACTCGATTGAGGAGGCCACTTCCTCGAAGTTCAGCCTCTCCCAGCTCGAGGCTCTGGCCAAAGTCTCCGACAAGAGGGAGTTCTGCCTAGTGGGGTCCTGTATGGCCGAGATGGGAGTAGGGGTGAATGAGATCGACCTGGCAGAGAGGGGGAAGGAGACCGCGCTTGCCTTCAAGTGGTTTCCAGCCATCTTCCCTGAGCTGGCCAAAGGAGGGAAACTGCCTTCTCCGACGCAAAATACGGGCAACACGTCAGGCCTGACGGTACCATCGTCGAGCGGGGCATCCGCGGTCGCCGCCCTGGAGATTCATGAGACGGAGGTAATCATCATTCCGTGCCCCTCCTGCAGCTGCAAGATCCTTGTCAGGGTGAGGGGAAGCATCGAAGTGACCCAGCTCGCATTTGAGCCTAACGGTGAGGGATATAGGGCGACCGCTGACACGGTGAGCACCTTCACGTGCAAGTGCGGCGGGTGCGACGAGAACTTCTACGCTCTCGTCAAGCATCTCGGTGGGAGGGAGTATGCGGTAGAGACGGCCAAGGCGAAGACGTTCAGGGAGCCGAAGACCGAGACCAGGGCGGTCGACCTGAGGTTCGACCAGAAGCAGGGCGTCTGGCAGGAGGTCGTGAACGGGGAGATTGCAGGAGTGCTTAGCCGAAAGGCAGTCGTGGCGGGAGGAGCGGGGTGATGCGGTATGCCACACT
>JBEKFK010000348.1:0-2068 GCA_050013375.1 Nitrososphaerales archaeon
AGCGCGCCGCAGAAACTCATTTAGGCCTCCGGATGTGGAGGAAATCGGTTGAGCGACGGCCAGAGACGGCTTGCAGCGATCATGTTCACGGACATGGTCGGCTACACCGCGCTGTCGCAGTCTAACGAAGCCTACGCGATAGCCATCCTCGAGAGCCAGAGGAACATCATACGTCCACTCCTCTCGATTCACAGTGGAAGGGAGGTGAAGACCATGGGCGACGCCTTCCTGGTGGAGTTCATGAGCGCCCAGGATGCGGTGCTCTGTGCCGTAGAAATCCAGAGGCGCCTTCACGAATGGAACTCTGCGAGGCAGGGCTCCCAGAAGGTCGCGCTAAGGGTCGGGATTCACCTCGGCGATGTGACCCATGCGGGCGGGGACGTCTATGGAGATGCGGTGAACGTAGCTTCGCGCTTGGAGACGCTGGCCGAAGCGGGGAACATCTGCGTGTCACACCAGGTGTACGACAGCGTCAGGAACAAGACCGGCCTCGAATTCGTATCCTTGGGCGAGAAAGACCTTAAGAACGTCCAGCGCCCCATGGAAGTCTACAAGATCATCTTGCCGTGGGAGGAGACCGCGATGAGCAGGATACTGGCACCGAGGGAGAGGCTGGCCGTCCTCCCGTTCGTCAGCATGAGCCCTGACCCGAACGACGAGTACTTCGCCGACGGGCTCACCGAGGAGCTGATCGGGCGCCTCTCGCAGGTCAGGGGGCTCGAGGTGATAGCCAGGACGTCCATCATGAACTACAAGAAGAAGCAGAAGAGCGTCTCCGAGATAGGGAAAGAGCTCAACGTCGGCACGGTAATCGAGGGGAGTGTCCGGAAGTCGGGGAACAGGATACGCGTGACCGTGCAGGTCGTCGACGCCAATACCGAGGGACACCTCTTCTCATCGAACTACGACAGCAACCTGGATGACATCTTCGCGGTCCAGAGCGACGTGGCAGCGAAGGTAGCCGAGTCGATTCCAGGAGCGGTGCTCACGCCGAGGGCGCGCAGGTCTGCCGAGAAGGATACGGAAGACACAGTGGCCTATACTTTCTTCCTCCAGGGCACCCAGCTCAGCAGCTCCGAGGAGGAGGAACCCCTGAGGCAGGCGCTCAACCTGCTCCAGCAGGCCGTCTCAAGGGACCACAGGTTTGCACGGGCCTACGCCGGGATAGCGAGGTGCTACATCGAGCTCGGCAACGGGGGTTACATCCAGTGGCGGGAGGCGATAGACATGGGCAAGGAGGCCGTGATGAAGGCCCTCGAAGTCGACCCGGACCTTCCGGAAGCACACAGCAGGCTCGGGGAGCTTCACTTCATGGCCGACGAGAACCTCTCTTCGAGGGGTGCCGAGTTCCGAAAGGCGCTGGCGCTCAACCCCAACCTCGCGGAGGCCCACAGGATGCTCGCGTCGCTTGCGGCCACTATCGGGGACACCGACGAGATGGTCCGTTCGTTCGAGAAGGCGTACCAGCTTGACCCTCTCGCACCGGATGTCATCTCGCGCCTCGGCATGGCCTACTTCTACGTGGGCAGGGAGCACGACGCCTTGAACCACTGGAACAAGACGCTGCACCTCGAGCGTTACATCAACTCCCGCTTCATGTTCGACTACTACGTCACGAAGGGCGACTACGAACAGGCGGAGAAGGTCGTCAGGGACATGGAGAGAATCGGCCCGACCCTCGAGTACACCCAGCTCAACCGCGGGTTCCTCGCCGCGCGCACCGGGGACAAGAAGACGGCCCTCGAGATGATCGAGAAGCTTGATGGCGCGCACAAGCCGGGTTGGGCCAGGTCTTCCTCAGCGGGCCTGGTCTACCTCGCGCTCGGGGACGTGGACAAGTTCTTCGAGTACATGTTCAGGGCGGTGGACGACCACACGGTGTCCATCATCACCTTGCGCTATAACCCCCTGGTCGACGACGCGAGGA
Organism: Nitrososphaerales archaeon; assembly: GCA_050013375.1. Classification (GTDB taxonomy): domain Archaea; phylum Thermoproteota; class Nitrososphaeria; order Nitrososphaerales; family Gagatemarchaeaceae; genus Gagatemarchaeum. The sequence continues at coordinate 1,928 of JBEKFK010000348.1, forward strand.
GAGATTCAAGGTTCGCGGAGATATTCAGGAGAGCGGGGCTCCCCCCGCCCGCCCAGCGCTGAGAAGGCGCCTTGTCGATGAGGAGGAGCTGGCGGAGGTAGTCCACGGGCTCCTTCTCCTTCGCCATGTGGTGGAGGCGCG
>JBEKFK010000349.1:0-2059 GCA_050013375.1 Nitrososphaerales archaeon
TGATGCTGCCGGCTGGGATCGGCGAGAGGGTCAGGGTGGCATCTCGGAAGATGGCCTGACGGGAGGACAAGACGATCGGCCTCCCAAGTTCCAAGTTGCCGAGAGCAGAGCGGTCCACGCAGGGGTACGTACGGTGGACGACCAGTCGCCCGGCACCGAGACCTCGGCCTTGCCGTAGGTGTAGGTCTTCCACCCTCTGGGCACGGCGATCAGGCTGCTCGGGGTTTTGTGCCGAGTGGCCGTCCCGGAATTTGAGGAACAAGCAGAGAAAGTGGTGACCAGGGCCAACGAGGCTGCCGTCATGGCTGACCACCGGCGTCTCAAGGCGCCCGCAATTCACGTCGTGGATGAGACATGGTTCCCGATCTCCCAGGTCCAAGAGTAGGACTTCTTTGAACCATGACTGGTCAAGGCCCAAAGAGGTTCGCTGCGGTCGCGGTGTTGACCCTCTGCGCAGCAACCAGAACGGCGAGTCAGGCAAATTGTGTCGCTCAGGGTGAGAAATATGTGACGACGCGTGACGCTGGTTGCCGACGTGGCCCTTCCGTGTCATTTCTTCACCCGGGCGGGCGTGCGGATAGGCACCCCGCGGCAGGAGGGAAGTCGATCCATGGGTGTACGTCGTCGGAGAAGCATGCGAGCTGTTCTGACCCGGCGGTTGCTGTGCTGCGCAGTGCTCACCGCCCCGGTGCTGGTTGGGATCGCTGGCCCAGCCTCTCCGGCCGCAGCGGTGGCCCCGTTCAAGGTCGCAACCACGTCCCTTCCCGGTGCCACGCCTGGAACGCCCTACGCCGCGGTGACCCTCCGCGCCGCCAATGTCGGCGTCAGTGTCAGCCCCTACATGACCACCCTGAAGTGGAAGAAGGTCTATGGGCCTACGGGGCTGAAGGTTTCCAAGGCCGGGGTGCTGTCTGGGACGCCGCGCAAGAAACTGGCCGCAGGGACGAGTTCGATCACCGTCAAGGTGACCGAGAGGATGACGACACTCAACGGCAAGAAGAAGGTCAGGACCAAGACGACGGTTGAGGCCACCATTCCCCTCACCGTCACCTGATCCACCCTTCACAGGTCGGACTGCCCCGGCGAGAAGGACGGGGTGGAGGTCGGGATGACCCGCCGCGGCGCCGTCGATGGCCCGTCACATCTTCGGGGGCACCTCACCTACCGCTCCTGTTCCCCAGACCCTTCCAGAAGCCCACAGGGCGTGCCTTCCCGTGGGGGCGTGACCAGCACACCCCGGGGATGGCGCCACCTACGTCAACATCCCATGGCACCGGGTCAGCCGGATAGAAGCCCGAGAGCACGGGCGCACATTTCGCACCTTTTGATCGGTTGGGTTTGATCGAAGTTGCGCTCACCGGTGACATCCACCTGCACGGCAAGACCGCACGGAGTCTCGGCGGCTTGGCCCCCATCCTCAGCGGCGACAGCGTGAACCGCAGCGAGTTCTGTGTGGTAGGTGACCCTGCGGGAGCGCGATTGACCGGTCAGGAACAGCCGCGTCTGGTGCCAAGCCCTGTACTCGGGTTCCACCGTAGAAACCGTCCGTTCCGCATTGGTTCGCACCGGCACAATCGGATCAGCTGCCATGGACATGACATCGGCTGCCAATCAGATGAACTTGACCGGAAGGCGAGGAATGATGGGGGATCGCTTCATTCTTGTAGATCGTCACCGGCGACGAGGGCCAGTCTCATCCCTGCGGCTACCCTTTCCAGTACCGACCAGACTTCCCGGCGCTCCGCTTCACGCTTGATCCAATGACCTCGAGTGTCCGGAGCGCCGGTCCCCCGGTCCATCGATGCTGTACGATCCCTGACTCAGGAATTCTCTGTGCAACGGTGCCGGACGGCAGGAGATCTGGGGTGCTCAGCAGCAACGCTTCGTCGGGTGAATCGAGCGTGACGGGGGAAGTGTCTTGACGACCACCGGGGGGCTGACGCCAGGTCCTGTCGCTGCCGAGGGGAGCGTGGTCGAGTCGCCTGCCCCGACAGACGGACATCGCCGATGGCTCCCCGACCTGGCGGGCATCGTGTTCGTCGTCGTAGCTGCAGGCGTC
>JBEKFK010000350.1:0-3026 GCA_050013375.1 Nitrososphaerales archaeon
TTCCGGGTGGTAGGCATTGAGTTGGGGTCAGTTGAGGCGCCGACGTCAGCCAAACATGCCTCTGCTCGTCTGGCAAAAGCTTTGGTCACGGGACGCCGCCTGGCTAGCCTCCCTGTCCCTACAGCGGTAGCGGCGCAGCTCTGGCGCTCTACTGTCCTTGCGCAGGGATTGTACGGCTGTGAAGTTCGTCAGATTACTGCTGGCGCCGTCGAGCCGTTGCGAGCTCAAGGTCGAACAGTGGTGGCATGTAAGGCCCCTCTCTCCCTGTCCCACTTTGCGGCGCAGGAGGTCATTACTGGCCTTCCTCTGGGAGCTTGTGCTGTGCGGGATCCTCGCCTCGAGATGCTCTCACGCAGGATCCGTTGGGTTGTCACCTTGGCGAACCTTCCTGGCCTTGTGGGTACTCTCCACCGACGACTGGCGGTGGCGGATGGATCTTCCTGCTGGAAGGATCCTACTCCTGCTTTGGCAGGTGCGCTAACTTGCCTAAACTGGACGCTGGTGCGCAATCTAGCCTGCGAGCGTGGACATCAGTGGCCTGCACTGGCTCCTGAACCTTCCTACGGTGGTGCGGTGGTTCTACAACCTGCTGCTGCGTCTGTTGCTACCTGCGCCTTACCTCCTCCTTCTGGCACTGTGTGGACCGATGGCTCGTTCGACGTCAGTGGTGACGATGGGAGCTCTATCCCTGGCTGTGGTGGATGCAGTGCTGTGCAGGTCTCTTCGGGGTGGCACGCCTCTTGGCGCCTACCTCAGGCCTCTAGCTCTACCCAGTGTGAACTGGTTGGCCTATCCCTGGTGGCTCAGCTGAGCCCTCCTCCTCCCTTGGTGCTGACGGACTCCTTGGTGGCCCTGCAGCTGATCAAGTCCTGGGGTCACCGCTCTATGGCTGAGGTCCTTTCTGTGCGTGAGCGCCGTGAAGTGCGGTGGTTTCTCCACCAATGGCAAGGCAGACCTTCTCCTATGCTGCAGAAGGTGAAGGCTCACGACAGTGGTGCACTCCTGATGGGTGATCCGCGTGCAGTAGGTAACGACCAGGCGGACTCCTTAGCTAAGTCTGCGGTGCGGGAGGCAGCCGCTCCCGTCTACCTTCCCGACGCCCGCTTTGAGGATCCTGTGCGACTATGCAACTCCCGTGGCGAGTGGGTGACTGACATCACGGAGATGCTGGCTCAAGCGTGGTGGGAAGCTCGCTGTGCGGAAGGCCACCAGCGTCGCACGTGGCTAGCCAAGCTCTATCCTGCAGGGCTGGCAGTGGACTGGCGGTCCTCAACCTACATATTCCGCCTGCCTTTTGTGGTGGAAGGGGGTTTTGCCTACACAGTAGCCCCGCCTGTGATGAAGTGGGTTGCCCGAGCACGTGCAGGAGCCCTGGTGACTCGTGCGCGGGCGGTGACGACTCACCTGGAGGTGTCCCCTCAGTGTGTTTGCTGTGGCTGCGCGAATGAAGACGACGAGCATGCCATTACAGGCTGCCCCTCCACTGGTGCGGATGCACTTGCGGCGCTTGCCCCTCGACTCTGGCAGCAAGCCATCCTGCGGCGTGGAATCTGTGCCTCCGTGCTTCCCTCCTCTTGGGTGGCCACACACCTCCTACAGCTCGCGGCAGCGATTTTACCTTACTCGCTCCGCCAGTTTCTTCCCAGTGGCGCTGCCTTCGTAGCGGCTGTGATCCTGCAGGACTTCCACAAGAGCTTAGCCGAGCGCCTGGCTGAGGTCCTTCGCAGGCGGGAGTTAGTGATTGGGTCCCTGGCCTCTTCGAGATCGGCTGTGCCTCCCCCTTTCACGTCCTCGGCTACCTCCTCATGCGGTAGTGCGGTGGTCTCCTCCTCTGTGCGGTGCCTGACGGTTGCCGAGCTGCGAGCTGCGGAATCCTCCTCAGTAGAAGCTGCTCCAAAACCTGCTCCCAAGCTGTCCTGGCTAGCCACACGGCGTCAGTCCCGTTCCGCTACCCTCCAACTAGCGGACTGGATCAAGACTCACCGGTTCCTACGCGCGGTGCCCATTGAGCAGGGTGAGCCTTCGGTCGCGCTTCTCCTACTTTGGGAAGCTGACCAACGTCTGAGCACGTTTGCTAAGCGGCTGAGTGAGGCGGTAGCAGCCGATGACGAGCTACGGAGTTGGCTGGAGACTCGCGTCGTCAACAAACCCTTGGCTCCCGGCCTTCCTACCCGGGCCATCAGTCGCTGGGCGATCCACATTGACCCAGGTGTTGGGGATCCGTTTTTATCTGCCTGGAAAGCCCACTTGGCTTCCCTGGTGGCTCGGCAAGCAGCCCTTACCGCTGCCCCTCTTACGGCTTCTAGCTCAAGCAGCCCTGCAGCAAAGCGGCCCAGGCGTGCAGTGCCTCAACCTGGCAACCGCTCCAGGAAGCGACGTCGAGACAGCTGTGGGCCTTCTGATCCCCCTGCTCCTCCTGACCCTTCGAAGAAGGCTCGCGTGGAGCGGCTTCGCGCCGCCTTAGCCACTTCCTCCGCCAGTATACCTCCTGTGGCTTCAGTGGGTGGTGCTTCCTCCTGTGACCACCCTGTTGGTAGACATGGTCGCGCCTCTCTACTGGGGGTACCTACCTAGCGTCCGCTAGCACAAGGGGTCTGGACAAGTGCTATAGCTACATCCGTAGCTTTAGCAGTCCATTAGCACCCCTGACGATGCACTTGCTTTCTAAGCAGGGTGTTATCGTTAATTACCGAGTGAATGTATGATAATGGCCAGGGTGTGTCGCAGAATTACACGGAAGCTGTTAAGTGGTACCAGAAGGCTGCGGACCAAGGGCTTGATACTGCACAATGTAACCTTGGGCTTATGTATGAAAATGGCCAGGGTGTGTCGCAGAATTACACGGAAGCTGTCAAGTGGTACCAGAAGGCTGCGGACCAAGGGCATGCTGATGCACAATATAACCTTGGGTTTATGTATTATCATGGCAAGGGGGTGCCACAGGATAACGCGGAAGCTGAGAAATGGTTCCGGAATGCTGCGGACCAAGGGGATGATGATGCACAATTTAACCTTAGATATTAGTA
>JBEKFK010000351.1:0-2056 GCA_050013375.1 Nitrososphaerales archaeon
TCAAGGCAATAATCAAGCTGGGAGAGGAGCTGAAGGACTCCCACGCCAAGTGGGCCGTAGGCGGGGATGCCGGAGAGATTATGAAGGGGGTCAACGTCCACACGGACTTCATCGAGATCCTGACTACGAAGGAAGGGACGCAGGAGATCTGCACCAGGCTGGGCGAATACGTGACCCTCGCCCCCTCGGTGGCCGAGACGAAGCTCGAGAGGGCGGCCGATATCGACAGCAAGATGCTGCCGGTCTTCATCAAGAGCAACTACGCCGAGCTGACGGTGAACGGGGTGAAGGTGAAGGTCTACGGCGACAAGCAGATCAAGGTGGCCGATTGGGAGTGGGGCGACCCGCTGGACTACACCCCTGACGAGGTCAACGTGGTGGGGACCAGGGTGCCCACAGTCCCGCTACGGCTTAGCAGCGAACTCGACCTCGGCCTTGGCTGGCTCGACCGCGTCGAGCTGATATCCGACGCCGTGATCCGCTCACAGCACCGCCACTGACCTGTCCGTGTGGGATGAGAACACAATGTCGAAGACCGACGTCTACTCCCCCAACTTCGGACGGCTGAAGGGCAAGAGAGCGTGGAGGCAGAACCTGCACCTCGCCGCGATGTCCGCCGCGAAGGTGGAGAGCGCGCTCGGCCCGCGCGGCGCCTACAAGATGGTGACGTTCAACAGGGGTCCCGAGCGGATCATCAAGGTGACCAAGGACTCGGTCGAGATGCTGAAGGAGCTCGAAGTCCAGTACCCGGCGGTCAAGACGCTCGCGGAGGCGGCGAAGCTCCACCGGGAGGAGGTGGGCGACGGCGTCTCGACCATGGTCATAGTCATCGCAGGGCTCCTGCAGGCGTCCGAGAAGCTGATGGACAAGAAGATCCATCCCAACGTCATGCTCAAGGGCTACCTGGCCGCGACGAAGGAGGCTCTCGCGGTCATCGAGAAGACCGCCATCGTGAAGGGCGACTCCAGGAACCAGATACTCGACGTCGCCGAGTGCGGCAGGAAGCTGCTGACGCCCAACCTGAGGGCGGCGCTCCTCGAGGCCGCCGAGAGGGCGGAGTCCCAGGGCGGCATCGACCTAAAGCGCATCCGGGTGATCACGAAGAGCGGCGGCTCGGTCGCGGACAGCAAGCTGATCAGAGGGGTCATGATCAAAAAGGAGCGGCTCCACCCCAGCATGCCCGAGGAGCTCCATGACGTCAAGGTCGCCGTGGTGAACAAGGCCTTCGACAACAAGCCGCTCGAGATCCTCATGAAGGGCCAGGGGCCGTTCCACATCAAGCTGGACATATCCGAAGCGGACCAGGTAGAGAAGTTCAGGAAGCAGGAGCGGCGAATGAACGACGACCTCGTCTCGGCCGTGGAGTCTGCGGGGGCGAAGGTGGTCTTCTGCAGGGCGAAGATCGTCACGCCGGTGGCCGACGAGATGTCCCGGCGCGGAATCATGGCGTTCGAGATAATCGGCCAGGAGGACATGGACGCCGTCGCGGAGGCGACGGGGGCTGCCGCGGTAGGGGACGTGAGGAACCTCGAGGCCAAGGACCTGGGGGTCGTGAACGCCATCCGCGTCGAGAAGATAGACGGGCTCTATTACGTCGTCGTCGAGGGCCCCAAGGGTTCGACGATCCTTATCCGGGGGAGCTCGGTGGAGCACGTCGACGAGACTGAGCGCGTGGTGAAGAACGTCGTCCGCCTCTTCAGGAACGCCAAGAAGGACCCGAAGACGGTGCCGGGGGGCGCAGCCATCTATATGCAGATAGCCGCGCACCTGAAGGAGTACGCCCTGACCTTCCCCGGGAAGGAGCAGGTAGCGATCGAGGCCTACGCGGGGGTCCTGGAGCAGATAGCGGGCAGCCTGATCAGGAACTACGGTCTGAGCTGGTCGAAGACCCTGGCGGAGCTCAGGAGCTACCACGCAAAGGGGATGCACAACATGGGGATAGCCAAGGGAGGCTGCACGGACATGGACGAGCTCGGGATTCGGGAGCTGGCCTCAACGGCGAGGGCCGCGCTCCGCCGCGCCTACGACGTCACGACGCTGCTGGTCCGGGTCGACG
>JBEKFK010000352.1:0-2056 GCA_050013375.1 Nitrososphaerales archaeon
ACCTCCGGGAAGGCCTCTGCTATCGGCTCGTAGTACTCCCGCCTGGCCTCGAGCGAGCTCGGGCCGTTGTAGTAGGGGTCGACGAGGAGAGCGGCCTTGATTCCCAGGCTGGCGACGTGGCGGGTGGCTTCGAGAGCCTCGTCGGTGCTGTTCGAACCGGTCCCGGCGATGGTCTCCAGGCCGCTGCCGCCGGCCTCGAAGACGGTCTCGATGACCTTGTTGTGCTCCTCCCAAGTCAGCGTCGGGCTCTCGCCGGTCGTGCCGGCTGGGACGATCCCGGTGATGCCCTGTGACCGTTGGAACTCGACAAGCGCTCGTAGAGAGGGCCAGTCCACTGACCTCGACCCGTCGAATGGTGTTATCGTCGCTGTGTAAGCGCCGCTGAATCTGAATGGCACACTATGGTCTCCCAGGGAACCGTTCTTAAATGTTCGGTTCTCGATATCAGACAACGTTTGTCGATGCAATGGCTCGGAAATCTCGATTGATTTCGGATTGACCGGTTCTGAAATCGAAGTCGTCGTTTCCTCCCCTTCCGTTGCACCCGTTCTTCGACCTGAGCGTCGAGCGCCTTGAGGCTACCATCAATCCGGCGCAGTCCTTCTCGGGCGCCTGTGGTGCTACATCAAACTGGCTTGCGTTGGCCCTTGGGGGAACGATAAGCATCGGTGCTGGACGAAGCGAGCCCACAGGGATACGGGAAACGGCGTATCCTAGGAGGTTGCTCACGAAGGAGAATCCGTCAAAGGCGAGCGCATCAGTATGATGCCCAAACTGTGATGGAGCGGGGGGCTCAGCGACGCGCGGGTAAACACCACTTTGCGACAGGACGCGCTGGGAGATACACTGCAGATCCACTCCTTCAGAGGAAGACCGACCGCCCGACGCTTACTTGTTCCGCTAGAGCCATTCCCTGCGGTGTCTGAGCAGGTCTGTAAATGTCCTCCCGCGCGAGAGATAGAAGCTAGCGGTCCCTAGGAGAGCCATCGTGAGGTTGGTTGTCGCTATCTCTCCTTGGTTGAACGCGACGAACCCGCGCTCGATCGCCCACCCTACGTAGGCCAAAGCGACGAAGGGTATGGCAAATGCGACCGACCACAAGACTATGCTCAATTCCGCTGACATACGGGAGATGGGGTCGCCTAGGTCCTTCCGGTTGTCCTTGGTTAGGCCGTATACCGAGAGGACTCCCAGGGTGAAGATTATGACATCTATGAACCCATTCATCAGATTAATTGTACTGGCGTCGGGCATCCAGACTACACATATCCGTGGCCGGGCCGCCACTATTTACAATCCAAGCAGCGAGTTGCAACACACTTGCATGCATAACAAGACGATTCGGAAAGAAGGCGTGGGACATCGTCCTCTACAGGTGGATGCCGATGGTGAAACCGGATCGGTATCGCATTTTCACATTGGCTATTCTTCAATTCTAACCGTCCAGGCGCCCTGTTCCATCCTTGTGAGTAGACTTGAGCCAACACTCCAAGGGTAGCCCCTGCCCTGACCGCGTTCAGGTGCAAGTGATTCACAAGCTCCTTATTCTCAATATGACAGAATCGAATCAGGGAACATAATTGACGAACGAGTCTAGAACTAAGGTGTCAAGGAGGCAATTTGTCGCTGGTACCGTGGGCGGTCTCGTGGTCGGTGCCGTAGCAGGTGTCGCGGTCGGTTCTGTCGGCTTCCCGAAGACCAACACCGTGACCTCGACTTCGATTTCGGCTACTACGCTACCTGCTGTCACAAACACTGTGACTCAGACCTCGACCCAGACGATACCCTCTAACCTCGTCCTCAATATCCCTTCGACTTGGGACCTAACCGCTGATGTGGTGATAGTGGGTTCAGGGGGAGCCGGGCATGCGGCGGCCCTGGGCGCCCTGGATCAGGGACTTTCGGTCATAATTTTGGAGAAGAACAACATCGCCGGCGGTTCCACAGGGATGTCCGGTGGAAACGAGTGGATTCCACACTCGCCGGTACAGATAGCGGCCGGAATCAACCGCAAGTCTACAGATGTTCTGACCTACGTAAATGCAATAGGCGGCGG
>JBEKFK010000353.1:0-2054 GCA_050013375.1 Nitrososphaerales archaeon
GGATACCGATCTCGACCTGATCGTCGACCAGGCCTTTGGCTTTGTCTGGTACCGGATGATGGTTGGACACGCCGTGCTTAACTCACGCGCCTCAGCGGCCCTCGCAGAGGGACTCGTTCGCCAGGTCTGTTCGGATGGATGACATCCAGGCGGTCGACAAGCGGTTCCACACGCTGCTTGTCCTGACTGATCATTAGTCAGTTGGGGACGATCCCGGCAGGGATCCATTCCTTGTCTAGCGGATGCTCCTTTGGTCGGCCCGAGGACCACTGGATGCCTTAATCTGCTTGCAGGCGTTCACCGGCTTCCAGGTGTTGTCCCCGCCCGGGAGCGGCCCAATCTGGGCGCCGTGGCGGTCGCACTCATTCTGCCAATTGCCGCACCACGGATATGGAGATTGTACGTCGGTCATCGTTTCGGGCGTTCGCGGTCGAGCCTTGCAGCGATTCCATCGAGCACCACGGTGAGCCCTCTGGAGAATTCCTGGTCTGCGGAAATTGAGAAGGCGGCCTGAGCCGTCTCGACCACAAGTGCGAACTCCTCAAGTGGTAAAGCAGCGAGATCGCTCGTTGCCGCCCCATCAAGGGGTACAAGGAACTCACCCTGGGCCGCGCCAATGACGTAGGCCTGGATCGTGCGGACAGCGATAACCCGCTGATCGGGATCGAATCCAGCCTGAGCCAGGGCCTTCAGTATCGCGTTGAGCCACCTCCACGCGCTGGGCGAATTCTGGAAGTGCACAAGCAGGAGAGGAATAACGTCCGGGTGAATAGAGATGGCTGATCGCATCGATTCCGAGAGCGTCTTGATCTGCTTTTGCCAGCCGCCACGTGTGGCACCGATGGGATCAGCGCCCTGGAAGATGTGATCAACGATCAACCGCTCGATCTCCTCTCGACCACTGACGTAGCGATAGAGGGACATGGTGCCGACACCGAGCTCGCCGGCAAGGGAGCGCATGGACAGGGCACCAAGGCCCGCACGATCGATCACGGCCAAAGCAGCCTCGGAGATGGTGCGTTGGTCGAGGGAGCGAGGGCGTGGCATCTGTACCGCGAGCGTAGCCTGGCTCTGCTAGCTTTACGAGTACGACGTACGCCTACCTTTGGAGATGTGCGATGGCACAGCAGTTCGGTCCGAGATCATTCAAGGCCCTCTCGAGGGTCCTCTTCATGGGGTTGATCATCAGCATCGCCCTCGTCAGCTACAACATCGCCATACCGAAGGGACGCTCATCCTCGAAGAACTGGCAGTTCGTACTGACGCATCCAACGATTCTTCTTCACATCGTCATTTCCGTCGTCATAGTTATCGTTGCGGTGCTTCTCGTTGTGAAGTCCATTCAGAGTCATCACCGATCCTGGGTGGTCGTGTCTCTTATCGGGCTTGCGTGTGTCGTGCTGGCCTTTGTTTCAGGCGAGAGTTACGTCACCACGTTGAGCAACGGATCATTGAGCGCCATGGGCCTCGGTTGGTTCGGAGCGGCACTTGCATACGGAGCGGGCTGGCACTTGGGTCGGAGGGCCGAGATTCGCGCCGGGGAGTGGGCGGTAGATGGTCTCGCACTACTGGAAATGCCTGGTGACGAGACCGAGGAACACAAGGTTCCTGGATAAACGCCAGAGGACAGGCAGCGAGAGTGCCAAAGTCGGTACGCCGAGGACCGCTCGATGCCGTGACGTGCTTGCAGATGTTCCCCTGCCTGTAGTCGGCCCGATACGGGCATGGAGTTGACCTGTTCGTCGAAGGCTCGGCATAGCGGCCAGGGACCTCAGCAGGAGCGCCGGCGGTGGAAGGGATCGCCGCCCTCCGGGCTCGTCGCCCCCTCCACCGCGTATCAGCCCGATACAGGCTTGGAGCGACGGCGCTGACGCTGCCTAACGAGTAAATCCGGCGTGAAGTTCGTTGTACGTGAGGTCAGGTACAAGTCCAGGCGGGAGATTCGCCTTCAGATTCTCGTCAAAGAACTTCCTCTGGTCCGCCTCGGACTCCCAGATCTCGATGATGCGCATCCCGCCGGCGGGACTCTCACCTCCGGCGTGAGAAATGAAGCC
>JBEKFK010000354.1:0-2053 GCA_050013375.1 Nitrososphaerales archaeon
ACTATGGGGATCGTCACCTTATTTTTCGACCCACTCTATCGAGACCGGTGCAAGATAAGCTAAAAGAGTCACGAAGCGGCGTGGATGCCCCGTAATCCACCACCTAAGAAAATGAAAAACCTCATTGGCCCTGATAAACAGGGATGATAGAATAGGTTTGCCGACCAAATCCCATCACCAACGAGGTGAACCCATTATGGCACAAGGCGTTCTGGCTTACAAGTACGAAGAAGAGAAAACCACCACAGGAATGACCGCCCTCGCCGGCCTCCCCGTCTATCTCGACCTCGCCTCCGTCCTCGGCCTCGGGGATCATATCCGTGCCCACCTGCACGTGAAGGCCCAGGGGTGGACGGACGAGCAGATCATTACGTCCCTGGTCCTGCTCAACCTTGCGGGAGGAGACTCGGTCGACGACATCAGGATTCTCGACAAGGACGAGGGCTTCTGCAAAGTGCTCGGCCGGGTAGAAACGAAGGGGCTCTCCCGCCAGCAACGAAGGGCGCAGGAACGACGGTCGAAGAAGGAACGGCACCGCTCGGTTCCTTCCCCTTCCGCCATCTTCCGGTATCTTGCAGCCTTTCACGACCCGGACGAGGAGAAGAAGCGCGAATAAGGGTAAGGCATTCATCCCTGCACCAAACGAGTACCTCCAGGGACTCATGAGGGTAAACCGGGACCTCGTCGCCTTCCGTCCAGAAGCATCGTCCGAAAAAGGAAGCTACCCTCGATGCCGATGCCACCGTCGCGGAAACGCAGAAAGAGGACGCCCTCTTCTCCTACAAGGGCTATAGAGCGTATCAGCCGCACAACCTCTGGTGGGCCGAGCAGGAGCTTGTTCTCCACTCCGAGTTCCGGGACGGGAACGTCCCCGCAGGCTATGAGCAGCTCCGGGTATTCAAAGAGGGCCTCGATATGCTCCCGGAAGGAGTGGAAAAGGTTTATCTCCGTTCCGATACCGCTGGCTATCAGCATGACCTCCTCCGGTACTGCGAGAAGGGAGTAAACAAGCGTTTCGGCAGGATCGAGTTCGCCATCGGCGCCGATGTGACAAGGGAATTCAGGAGGGCGGTCGCCGAAGCAGAGGAGTGGAAGCCGGTGATGAAAGAGGCCGATGGAGTATGGAAGCCCACCGCCAAAGAGTGGGCCGAGGTCTGTTTTATCCCCAACGAGATCGCCTTCACGAAGGACGCCCCGGTCTACCGATACCTCGCCACCCGTGAGCTTTTGGACCAGCCTGAGCTTCCGGGCATGGAGGGGCAGGTCACGCTGCCCTTTCCCGCCATGACGATGGAGCAGAAGCGCTACAAGATCTTCGGCATCGTCACCAACAGGGACATAGACGGCAGTGAAATCGTCGACTGGCTCCACAAACGCTGCGGCAAGAGCGAGGAAGCCCATTCCATCATGAAAGGAGACCTGGCCGGAGGACGGTTCCCTTCTGGCGACTTCGGCGAGAACGCTGCATGGTGGGCAATCATGATCCTCGCCTTCAACCTCAATGCGGCCATGAAGCATCTGGCTCTTCACAAATCGTGGGCTACCAGACGGATGAAGGCGCTCAGGTTCTCCTTCATCAATCTGCCAGGACGCATCCTCGAGCATGCACGGGAACTCGTGGTACGGCTGTCCGCCAGACACCCGTCCCTGGAGGTGCTCCTTGCTGCCCGGCAGCGGATCATGGAGCTTGGCCATGCATCGGGGTAGGCCAAACTTCCTCCAGGAGCCACGATCAGTTGTTCCCAAAAAGTGCAAAGGAGAGCACTACCCAAAACTACCTCCTTGGAGGGCTTCAGGCAATGCCTGGATGACATAATCGACCTGACGGTCTCTCAATGATACCTTTTTCGAGCAGTTTTTGCCCACCCGGTCCTTGGTGGGGGGCCGAGGGGGCTCGAACAGGGAGAGGTGGTGGATTCAGGGGTCGCAGGCACGAGGGACAGCCGATGTGGTCGGAAGAGAAGTACTCGGAGCCGTCTATGGCGCAGAGATAATAGTTGCCCAGTACCCGGTACTGCTCGAGATGTTTTCCTCTCTGAAGTAAGCGGAAGAA
>JBEKFK010000355.1:0-2050 GCA_050013375.1 Nitrososphaerales archaeon
CCCGAAGAACAGCTCGTCGCGCCTTCCGGGCATGTTCGAACTGCGGTGTCCCCAGGAAGCCTCGGTGTCGAAGCAATCGCCACCTTTTTCGGTTGGTGGACGGCTGAAGCTCTCGACGTCGGTCCAGTCGACCGCAAGCGAGCTGGAGGAGACATTGAAGCGCGATCCGATGGTCGCCTCCAACAGGGTGTATGTGAGGTGGCGGAGCAACTCTGAAGGCTCCCCGTCGGGCTCGCGCTTTTCGAGCACGGTGACCAGCAGATGAGTCGTGCGTTCGATCTGGCGATACGTGACGAGGTGCGGACCGCCCTTGTGCGAAACGAGGATTCCGAGGCGCCATCTGTCGTAGTCGGGCAGCTCACAAAGCGCACGGTGCACACGGGTGAGGTGTGCGGGTCGGCAGTCGGCCACACAGATGAGGATGCCTAACAGAAGGGTCCGGACGCGCAGCTGCCTCGGCCGCACGCCCTTCGGCATCATGCATTCGATGCGATCGATCACTGACGCGACATCGTCAGCGTCCAAGACCTGCTCCAAGCGCGAAAGTCCGCAGCTCAGCGGGCCGCCCCAAGCAGCAACACGGCACTTTGCTCGTCTTTCGGATCTAAGTGAGACACGATGTCGCCGAGTCGCTGCGAACAGTCCACTCCCGCTGCGTCCATGAACGCCCGCAGCCCCAGTGCCGATGCGCACAAGGTGAGCCAGGTGGCTCTGAGGCGCCTCACACTCAGTCGCTCCAAGTCGCTTCCACCGCTCAGTGCCGAGATGATCGGCGTCGTCACGTTCTTCCTCGCGACCTCGAGTCCGCCGATCACGTAGCTGTGCCCGGCGAACCCAGCAGAACAAACCAATCGGTCCTGGAACCGGCGGGCAACCGGCACGCAACGTGGACGTGAACCCGATACCTCGACGATCACCCCACCGGAACGAAACGAGATGTCGGTCCCACGAACAAACCGCAGGTCTGCACCGATCAGCCCGGCTCCAGCTCCCAGGCAGATGAGCGCCGATGCGTGGTTGCGTCTGGATTCGGTCGGCTGGTGATCAGCCAGGCGGAGATACGAGTCGATCTCAGCATCTGTGTAAGGAGCCTTCACCCGCTCTCTAGGAAGTGGAACAGGTCGTGGTCCGGTCTCGAGCACCCGGTCGGCTACGAACCTCAGGTTTGTCCTGATCGTGCGGACAGATGCTGACGACATTGTCGGGCATCCCGTGACACAGAAGCGTTCGATCACGCTCGGATGGCACATGACGTCCGCGGTGAGCTCGAGACCGACCGAGATCCCGAAGGCCCCGAGCTTGGAGGTGGCGAATAAGAGCGCCCTTGCCCGCCTTGGGCTCTGAGGCAGAGATCGTGCAGTGACCTCCTTGGCGAACCGGGCAGCCTCGTCTGGCACCGTCCGCGGCCTGAACTCCGAGATCGCCCGCAGGACGTCGGGAGTCATGCAGTATATATACTTACGGAAATGGCCCACGTGGTGGATCCCGGCTGCGAAGCTCACTAGATGAGTCCCGGGCCGAAGGAGCGAAAAGAGCTCGAGCGGATCACAAAGGCCCTGTCGGGCCTCGGGTTCGTGCTTCCCGGGTCCCTTATAGAGCGCAGTGCGCGATGTGGTCGCGAGTCCTGCCGCTGTCACGAGGATCCGCCTCGGCTTCACGGCCCTTATCACCAGTGGACGAGGAAGATCCCTCCTGACAACAAGACCGTCACGAGGTTGTTCTCAGACGAACAGGTTGCCGAGTACGGGCCTTGGTTCGAGAACGAACGAAAGGCCAGACGCCTGATCGCAGAGCTCGAAGCGCTCAGCCTCTCGATTGTCGACGCCGATCCCCGTTGGAAGCGCTGAGACTGCAAACCGTGTGAGTCAGAAACCGTTAACCCGCGAGTGATGCTCCCGAAAGCCGACGAAGTTCCTGCTCACGGTCAAACGTGAAGACCTCACGACGACGACAATGTGATCGACGGTCGCAGCACGAGAACTCCAGCGCAAACATGAAGCCGTTTTAGGACGGGATTTTGATCTTCTGGCTTATCTCGGCTTTAGAGCCG
>JBEKFK010000356.1:0-2049 GCA_050013375.1 Nitrososphaerales archaeon
TGAGGGCAAGAGAAATCGGGAAAGCGATGACCATCACAGTGACCAGCCATATCCTGATTACCCCAAGGAAGATGGTCATCAGGTAGACGATTAAGGCGACCAGCCAGCCCGCCACGCTCGTTATCGGCGAGACTAGGATGCCCCAGATGCCCCCTCCCTGCGCCCACGAGAGCAGCTTGCCCCAGACGAGGCTGACCTGCAGGCTATAGTCGGTGTACGGCAGGCTCGGTCCGGCAATTATCGTCATGTCGAGGTAGTTGATGAGCAGGGCGATGTTGTTGTAGATGACGGGAAATAGCAGGATGAAGAGCACGGCTATGACGAAGTCCAGCACGACGTTCTGCCTCTCGTCACCCGCGAACTGCTTGTTCGCGAGGGCGATTAGGAGTCCTCCTCCGGCGATGATTATCGCGATGATGAAGATGAAGTCGTAGAAGCCCTGCAGGGGGAGCCCGCACGGGGCGGTGGTCGGGGCGCAGTGGACCGTCGTTCCCAGCGTCGTCTCGTTGAAGAGGGGCATCTCCATTACCAGCTGGAACATCTGGGTGGACCCGCCGGTCACGGAGACGGTCACAGTGGAGTTCGCGAGGACGCACGGGCCTCCGGTGCAGCCAGCTTGGTTCGAGGCGGCCACCCAGTAGGTGTATCCGTCCACGACGGGCTGGCAGAAGTTCGAGTTTACCTGCGGGTTGTTGACTCCCGACTGGCTCTGGCCCGGGAAGTTCATCGGATTGGGGCTGAAATCGCCCTGATTCAGGACCAGGGTCTCGGTCTCGGGCTTGTCAGTCGCCTTGTCATGGCCGTAGATTGTGATCGACCCTGTCAGGTACACTTTGCCGGAATACGTGCCCGAGATCGAGGCTCCGCCGCTCGCCTGATAGTACCCGTTGGACGGGAAGAGCGGGAAGCCGCACCCGAAGGGGCTCACTGCGTTGAGGTTCACGTTCGGCGAGAGGTTGAGGGACCCGGGCCCGCTCGCAAGTACCGAGGGGATCGCGAACGACGCGAGGAGGATGATGAAGACGGCAAAGCGAGCGCTCTTCCGGTAGTAGGCTGCGACCTGCCTGACCGTGTTCCTGACTTGCATCTAGCGAAGACCATTCTGACGAATAAAAGAGGGGAGAGAGGAGGACGCTCCTCTCGGGTTGTCAGTCCTCCCTTGTCACGAGCAGGCTTCCGACCAGCCGTATCGCCTCGATGACCGCCACTATTGCGACGATGAAGAGGAGCGCCGTGTTGAGCAGCGTGAGCAGCACCGTCGGCAGGGTAGGGCCGCCCGGGAGCCACATCGCGCTGACACCGTTGGCGGTGCACGCCGCTGCGGAGCACGCCGAGATTCCGTAGCCGACGACCGGGAGCGACGTCGCCCCGGCTGCGTTCGCGAGGATGTAGAGGAAGAACTGGACGATCAGCGGGACCGACAGCGCTACGAGGAGGATGATGATCCTTTCGCGGGTCTGTCCGAGGGTAGATGCGTTTCGAGAACTCATGAGACCTTTGTCGGGTTCAGCTTAAAACACGGAGAAGCTCGTTTTAAACAGAAAATCGCTCGTTAGGATGTGTCAGACTCCATTTGGTGGCCGGATGAATCATGGTATGAGAGGAAGGCGCTGCCCCTCGGCTTCATCACGCTGTCGTTCCGACAATTAGTGACCATAATGTTCTCGTTCCTCACGGCTTTCCTAGTCTCCCTGCCCTTCGAGTTTGCGATAGCAGGAGCGAGCTTTGGAGGAAGGGCTGCGGTGTTCTGCGTGGTCTTCGGGGTGGGATACATGATCTCGAGCCGGCGGGTGAAGCTCCTCCCTGTCGAGCTCCAGGCGTTATACTATCTTCGCACGGAGGGAATGAGCAAGGTGCAGATGAGGCTGGGTCTGCTGTTCGGATCGAAGAAGGATAGGCTCGAATCGCTTGCAAGAACGACGCCGCCGCCCATAATGCAAGAAATCTCGGTGGAGGATTTCAAGAATCCCATCCCTCTGACCGTCTCAGACACCGTGAAAGGCATTCAGAAGGAGACGCGTGTGTTCCTCTCCTTGGACGAACAAGCGA
>JBEKFK010000357.1:0-2048 GCA_050013375.1 Nitrososphaerales archaeon
CTCTTGGGCCAGTCGTCGGAGCTCGTCGAGGTCCGTGTTCGTCGCGCCGGGAATCGATCGGATCCCCCCTTGGTCCACTTCCGCCACCCGGGTGCCGGCCTGTTCGTTGAGGAGCTCGACCAGCCCCTCGAGATCGCCATCGTCGACCATTTGGTGGACGCGGTCCTTTTCGGCGCGTCGACCGTGCTTCCGGACAAAAGGCACTCTCGGCATGGCGACGCCTTCCATTCCTTGTCCCTCTTCGGCAAGTATTCGCTTCAGTCCGGAGCTTCGGTCAGTTTCCGAGCTCGCCCTGAGTGCGTGAGGCTGCGGATCGACGGCGGTGTCGTGGGGTCGCTGGCCGAGATTTGATCGACTGTTGACAACGGTGCCCTCCGCCGGACGTACTGGTCCATCGATGAGGGGGGTCCCCGGTCCGCACCATCCAGTCGTGCAGCCGCTCGCGGAGGTCTTCGGCGACCCCGGCCAGCGTCGGGTCATCAATGCGGTTATTGCCCTCCGAGGGATCGAGCCACAAGTCAAACAGTGCCTCCCACGGCGGGTCCACGTCAGCCCACCCTGCCGCCAGCAGGACGTCCTTGGTCAGGCTGTCGTCCAGGTTGGCCCGCACCTTCCCGGGATGCTGGTCGTCGTAGCGGCGCTTGTACTTGTACCTGGATGTGCGAACGGCCCGTTGCGGTTCGTAAGCGGCGTGGTAGGTCACCTCGGCGAAGATCTCCTCGTGGACCTCGGTGACGTCGCCACGCACGAGCGGGAGGAGTGACGTTCCCTCGAGCCACGACGGATGCTCCAGTCCCACAACGTCACAGATGGTCGGATACAGGTCGAGGTGACTCACCAGCGCGTCATACACGCGACCACGCTCAAAGCCCCCCGGCCCCCGCATCAGAAGCATGACGCCGATGCCTCGGTCGTACATGGTGCATTTGGCGTCCGGGAACGCGAGGCCGTGGTCAGTCGTCAAGAACACAAGGGTGTCATCTGCCAGCCCGTTCTCCTCGAGGGCATTCAGGACGGTCCCTACCCCTTGGTCGAGCGCTTTCGCACTTGCCCGGAACGATGCCATGTCCCGGCGGGTCTGAGCGTTGTCCGGAATGTTCTCTGGGGGCCGGCTGTACAGGACGTCACGGATTGATGACGGTTCGAAGAACTCGCGGTGCGTCTCGAAAAAGCCGACGGAGAGGAAGAACGGCGCTGCCTCCTGGGCTCGAATGCCGATGAGCTTCGTGGCTGCGGGGGCGACGTCGCTCACACGCGTCGAGTCGAGATCGACGACCTGATCGTACCCAAGGCCGCTTGGATCCGCCGAGACGTGCTGTTCGCCCACCAGGCCGGTCCAGTAACCGACCTGACGCAGGACGTTGGCGGCTGTGATGTCGGATGCGGACTTCGATGGCTTCGAGACAGTCCCAGGATCCGAGCTCGCTGACACGGGGATTGCCTAAGATGGCGGCGGCTTGTCTCGGGAAATTAGAGCTTGCAGACCTGCGAGCACGGGCAACCACGTGTTCTTGGCTTCTTCTGCGGTATCTGCGCACTCGGCCTGATCAACTTGCAGATGCACGGTGGAGCCACCCGGACTGGGCCGGAGCTGCCAGGTGAGGTAGGTGCATGGGTCCTCTGGCCCGGACCTCAGGAAATAGGACAGCCGACGATGGGGCTGAGCGCAGAGCACCCGACCCACCAGCATGGATTGGCATTCCGGCTGGAGCGGACCTGCTCGAAAATGAATCGGAGCATCAGCGCACCATGATGAGTCGGCCACGAGCCCGTGGAGGTAGCCGCCCGTTCCTTCCCCGTCGGTAAGAGCAATCCAGACCCTGGACGTATCAACCGGAACGAAGCATCGGAATCTATGTGTCCCGCTGGACAGGAGATTCATCTCTGGCGCCTTCAGGATGTTTCGTTCCCAGGCGGTCGGTCTGTTGTCGGCATCTCCACGGTCGCAGAGGCATCGGTTCCGCTGAAAGCAAGGTTGAGCGACTCGATCCTGCCCCCCCAAGCCCCCAACGAGTGATGTCGCGGCCGCAATACGTGCCGAACCTCCT
>JBEKFK010000358.1:0-2047 GCA_050013375.1 Nitrososphaerales archaeon
GGACCTCGTCATCGCGACGAAGGTCGGCCTCACCCTCGACGAAGCGAAGCCCAACTCCACCGGGCTCTCGCGCAAGCACATGATCTGGCAGCTGAAGGAGAGCCTGAAGCGGCTCCAGACAGACTACGTCGACCTCTTCTACCTCCACAGGTTCGACCCGGAGACCAGGCTGGAGGAGACATTGACGACAGTGGACGGCCTCGTGAGGGAGGGGATGGTGCGGTACGTGGGATGCTCGAACTTCTCCGTGGAGCAGCTCGCGGAGGTCGACAGGGTCTGCGAGTCCCTAGGCCTCGAGAAGCCCGTCGCGGTCCAGCCCGAGTACAACATGATCAAGCGCGACATTGACGCGGACCTGCTCCCGTACTGCCGGAATGAGCGGCTCGCCGTCCTGGCCTACAGCCCGCTCGCCGGGGGCTTCCTCACTGGGAAGTACGGGGGTGCCGGTTCGGCCCCGCCGCCGGGCAGCCGCGCCGCTGCGAACAAGGACTACCTCGTCGCCATCGGGGCCAGGGGGGACTACGCCACCCTTGAGAGGCTCTCCAGGGCCGCAGCCAAGGCGGGCGTCTCGCCGCGACAGCTGGCCCTCGCGTGGGTCGTGAGGGACCCCGTCGTGACGAGCGCCATAGTCGGGGCATCCACGCCTGAGCAGGTTGTCGAGAACGCCCGGGCGCTCGAGCTCAAGATAGACGCGGGCGCGTTCCACCTGGCCTAGTCACAGCGAGTCTCCAAAGGTTTAAAGCGAAAACGCAGCCGCCGGCGAACAATGACTCTTGGCAACACTGAACCGCGAAGGAAGGGCCTCCTCGGGAGGGACGGCAAGGGGGTCCTCGTGGCGTTCGACCACGGGCTCGGGTTCGGCCCGACCGCCGGCTCAGAATACCCCGCCCTCGTGCTCGAGCAGGTGATCGAGGGAGGGGCAGACGGCGTCCTCGTCAGCCCCGGCCTGCACAGGAGGTTCGCCGACCTCCTCGACTCGAGGATAAACGTCATCCTCTCGATCCCGACCGACGCGAAGTACGTGGAGTACGCCGCCCAGACCAAGTGCGTCGGGGTGAAGACCACCTTCTTCGGGGACGTCATGCAGACGGAGCCCTTCTTCGCCATGGAGGACATAGCGCTGACGTGCCAGGCATACGGCATCGAGCACCTCGACGAGGTGGTCCCCTCGCTTCCGGGGACGACCCAGGCGCTCCATGACGACGGGCTGGTCCAGGTCGCCTGCCGGAAGGCGGCGGAGCTCGGGGCGGACGTGGTCAAGACGGCGTACCCCGACACGAAGGAGGGGTTCAGGCGCGCGGTCTCCACGACATTCATCCCCGTCGTGATCCTCGGCGGGGCCAAGACCGACGACGCGGGGCTCCTGCGCATGACCAAGGACTCGGTCGATGCAGGAGGTTCGGGCGTCGCATTCGGCAGGAACGTCTGGGGGCGGAAGGACCCCAAAGCGATGGTCAAGGCGCTCAGGGCGATCGTCCACGACGGCAAGACGGTGGAGGATGGGCTCGCCATCCTCAACGGGTCCTGAGCGCACGGGTGCGGGGCTCCTGACCAGGATCCTCGCCTGCGGCTTCGTGAACTTCGACATGATCGCGGCCGGGATCCCCCGGCTTCCCGGGCCGGGCGACGTCGTCCATGCCCCGAACGGGGTGAGGTTCAGGATGGGAGGGCACACCGCAAACGTCTCGGTCGACCTCCTGCAGCTCGGGGCCCCGGACGGCTCGGTCGCCATGGCGGCGGCCGTGGGTAACGACATCGCGGGAGGGTTCATCGAGGACTTCCTCCTCTCCAAGAGAGTAGAGTGCCACCTCCAGCGGGTTGAGGGCACGGACACAGGGAGGTCGATAGTGCTGGTCCAGGAGGGAAGGGACAGGTGCTTCATTCTCAACGCAGGGGCGAACACAAAGCTGAGCTTCGAACACGTCCTCGCTGCCCTGGACGACGTCTCGCCCGGGGTCCTCTACCTCGCCTGCGGGATCCTCGGGGCGTTCGATGCCCGCGTCGGGGAGCTACTGAAGATCTGTCGCACCAGGGGAATCGCCACGGT
>JBEKFK010000359.1:0-2045 GCA_050013375.1 Nitrososphaerales archaeon
CAGCTTCCACACAAGCCGCGACGCGCTCCCGTTGAGTTTCGTGGAGTTCATTCAGGGCCTGCAACTCGTCCATCCCCTGGGCGAGCTTCTCCTTGGCTGCCCGAATCATCGGAGCCGCTACACGGGAAAGAACTTCTCCAGGAGGTAGGGTTTGCCTGTACCTGCCCAAGACGCTTCGCAAGCTCACGGCCGATGCGCATCGGTACTCCCCCCTCGCCTTCAACCATTCCGCCACCGACAGCGCGGACTCCCCCCGAACGAGCCGAAGGTGGGCCTCGGGAAACGAGGCGCAGGCTCTGAGCTGTCTAAAGGGACGAGGGCCTGTAGCCGGCAGGCGGGATCCGAGTCGTTCTGACGGCCCGATCGACCCCGATCGACGGGGCAGCAGTGGGGGGTGTCATCGGGGTTTCTTCGAGATGGTTTGGGGCTGCAGGGAAGAGGGCGCGGTGTGAGCATGCTTCTGGCGCCAGGAGTCGGCGTCGATGTCGAGGACATGACAGTGTTCGACGAAACGATCGACGAGAGCGACGACGCAGGCTGCACCGGGGAAGATGGAAGACCAGTCCTTGAAGGCGAGATTGGTGGTGATCACGATGGAGTGCTTCTCGTGGCGCCGGCTGACGATGTTGAAGAGGAGGTCGGCCGAGCGAGAGTCGCAGGGGAGGTAGCCGATCTCGTCGAGGATGAGGAGGTCGGGGCGGGTGTAACGACGGAGTCGACGTTCGAGAGCCGGAAGGGATTCTTGGCGCAGGAGGTCGGCGAGAGCAGCAGCGAGGGTAGAGAAGCAAACGGTGCGGCCCCGCTGGAGAGCCTTGAGACCCAGGTTCTGGGCGAGAGTGGTCTTGCCGACGCCGCTCGGACCGCGCAGGAGGACGTTCTCCCCGCGAGGGAGGAAGTCGAGAGAGGTGAGCTGCTCGTAGAGAGTACGGTCGATGGCTCTTGGGTGAGACCAATCGAAGCGGTCGAGCGGGGAGAATGAGCCGAGGGCCGCATGCTTCTCTCTTCGCGCCAGGTTGCGCCGGTCGCGTTCGCGGCGTTCGAGGTCGACGAGGAGCTCGCAAGTCTGGACAGGCGAAGCGCGGCTCTTTGTGGCGTGCTCAATCATGGCACGCACAGCTTCTGCGGAAGCGCGCAGGCCGAGGCCGTGCAGCTTTTCAATCACGTCTTCGGAGCTTTTCATCGTAGCCCTCCAGGGGATGCGGTGTGATGTCTCGGTCGGGGACGTTGGGCCCGAGGTCGAGTGGCACAGGGACGAGGCGGGCCTGTGCGTGGCGGTGCTGCTCGCAGACTTGCGCGAGAGCACCTGGGTCGCTGACGCCGCGGACCACGAGCTCATCGACGGCCAGGCGGAAGAGCTCTGGGCCGTAGAGATCGAGCAAGCGGCTGGTCTGGGCTGTGAGGCTGCTGATGTTGCGGCCGGTCAGGACCCAGGCGGAGAGCAGGGATTCAATGGCCGGGGCGACGGCGAGGAGGTGATCGTGGCCTCTGTGTTCCCTGGCCTTTCTCTTCAGCCGTAGGAGCTCTTCGCGGTGCGCCGGCTGCTCACAGAGCTGCTGTCTTCCAAAGGATCTCTGGTGGCGAGCGACTTCCTTGTCGCCATCGAGGATGCGCAGCTCGCGGTCGTCGGCGACGAGGGTCAGAGTCTTTGCGGCGTAAGCAGGCGGGACGGAGTAGGCGTTCCTGTCGAAGCGCAGAAAGGCGGTCTTGTCGACGAGGACGCTTTGGACGAGGTCCGTGGGCACGGCAGCGTCAGGCACAGGCAACAGGCGCGCGCGCTCTTCGGCGAAGCAATCGGCGACCGAGCGGCCTGGCAGTGATGGGTGCGGTCTTGGGAGGGCGATCTCGCGGAGGAAGGAGAGGAGCGCTGCATTTCCTTGATCGACACCGGCGATCGTCCGCCCAGCGAGGAAACGATCGCGCAGGTAGCGGATGGCTCGTTCGACCCGACCTTTCTGATTGGCCTTGCGGACGGCGCAGACGCGAAGCTGGGCGCAGTAGCGGCTACCGAGGTCGACGAGCAGGGGGTGATAGCGGACCGCCTCGCC
>JBEKFK010000360.1:0-2042 GCA_050013375.1 Nitrososphaerales archaeon
TTTACAGCTTCGGCGGATGGAAATCCTCGCTGTTCGGAGACACTCCGATCTACGGTCCAGACGGAATCCGCTTTTATACACGGCAGAAGGTCGTTACTACTCGGTGGCCGGATCCAGCATCGAGCGCTGTTGAACTGGGCTTTCCGCAGACAAGAGAGTGGGGCACCATCTTCTACAGGGATCCGAACTAGCACCCATAGCTGTACCCACCATTCACTGAATAGACCTGTCCCGTCACGTAACGGCCGGCGTCACTGACGAGAAAGAGGACCGCCGGCGCCACGTCCTCGGGGCGACCGGGCCGACGTAGCGGGTAGGACTGGTAGCGGCGCGCTTCCTTCTCGGTCTGCGGGGCGTCGGGATCAAAACCGGGTCGTATGTTTCCTAACGAGACGCAGTTGACGGTGATTCCTGACGGTCCGAGTTCGCTGGCCAGGCAACGACTGAACGCGGCTGCCCCCGACTTGGCTGCTGCATAGACCGATTGATAGCGCTCTCCTGTTCGGGTGGCATCAGAAATGATCGTCACGATTCTTCCTGTTCCAAGGTCGACCATCCCTGGAGCAAAGGCGTGGACAGTGTGAAGAACACCGTAGAGATTGAGTCTGATGAATGGATCCCAATCATCGGGCTGTGTCTGGAGGAACGTTTGCAGTCGGAAGGGTCCCGGAGGAATACCCGCATTGTTGATGAGGACCTGAACGTGGATACCAAGATCTGCTGTTGATTCAGCCATCTGCACGACGGCCTTGCGATCCGTTACGTCCGCGACCATGGAAATGGCTACCCCGCCAAGCTCTCGGATCTCCTCAGCAACCGACTCGGCTCGTTCGGCCACTATGTCGTTGACGATGATGGTGCCCGCGTCGTGCTGAGCCAGGTCCAGTGCGATTGATCTCCCTACGTTCTGCCCCGCCCCCGTAATCAGTACGTCTTGTCCCCTAAGGGTGAACGTGTCGTTCATCGACGGGGGCGAGGGGTGGCCTTGGTGCGGTTGCGGGCGCGCTCAGGCGTGGAGGCGGGTGCCAATATGTCATCGACCAGTTCGAACTGCCTGATGAGGAGGGCCTCGAGATCGCCGTTCCCATCTGTGGCAGCCCACTTGTCGAACGCCAAATGGATAACGGACTCGGCCAAGGCTGCGACCATTTCGGCACGGTCGTCGGGTTCGTCAAGACCACGACGTCTGGCCAGCGCAGTGGCAAGATGACCACGGAATTGACGCTGCAACATAAGCTGTCGACCTTCGAGTGTGGAGGTCGACTGCACGGCGCGCTTTAGGAGTAGGGCCTTTTGTAGGCCCACCTCGTCCTTGGGCAAGAGCTCGACGTAGGCATCCCTGATCGCCTGCAGGTCGTTTGAACTGTCGGGCTGAGCCGCCATTGCCGCAAGGAGAGCTTCCGTTGGGAATGTCTTGGGAAAGAGCACGTCTTCCTTCGAGGCAAAGTGCCGAAAGAAGGTCCTGGGGGACACGTCGACGAGTTCAGTAATCTGCTCGATCGATGTCTGTTCGTAGCCGTTAGTCGCGAACAATTGGGTGGCAGCAGCCACCAGATCGTGATGAGTGCGTGATTTCTTCCGTTCGCGGCGACTATCCGGGACTTCGGATTCCTCCGTAGGGGCCCATGGGAGCATTCCAGTATGGTATCAGCAGACATATGACATCGGTTTGACACATGTCACTTAAGTGCTGCAATATTGAGCAGGTGTTTGTGGTCTTGATCGGGACCGATGAGCTCCGGGGGAAGAGGTCTACTGGGGGGAGTCCGCCTGATTCCCAGGAGGCCTTGCTCCGAGGTGCTGCCACTCGTACGTTCAATGTCACTCCGAGGGGGATGGACGACCGATCGAGGGCGGGCACTGGGGAGGAAGTTCGAAGATTGAGCGGGAATGGAGATGTCAACATGAGCCGGGCAGCGACGTGGATCTTGAACTGAGCGAAGATCAGGAGCTGTTCAGATCCACAACGCGTCAGTTCCTGTTGGATCAGGTGCCACTTACGAGGGTTCGTAAGTGGGCATATCTGCCATCGGGATATGACC
>JBEKFK010000361.1:0-2040 GCA_050013375.1 Nitrososphaerales archaeon
TCGATAACCATCCCGCTCGGAGCGGGCACCGGCCTCAACTTCTCCCCGTCGACTCTCACCGTGGCCTCGGGGACCACGATAACTTTCACGAGCGAGGACACGGCGGTCCACAACATCGATTTCACGGGCCTTCCGACTGGTGCGACAATCCCCGGTGGAACGCCATCGTCTAACCTCAAGACCGGCGATTCGTACACCGTTACTCTCACGACTCCAGGCACATACACGTTCGTCTGCGACTATCACAGCTGGATGAAAGGGACGATAACCGTCACCGGCTGAGCTCCACGAGCCCGGCGATAAGCCCTGTCGACTGCAACCGATTTAACCCCCGCCGTTGGAGCGTGCCCATGTCGCTTGAGCTCCCGGGCTCACAATCCGCCTCCAAGGGGGTCTCCGGCGCGGAATCTGCTCCTCTTTCGCGGGTCTCCTGAAGGCGAGGCGATAGACCGTGCTACTTGAGACGGCAGAGCAGTCGCCGGGTCCCTCGGGCAAGAAGAGGACTCTCTCCATCTCGACCGTCCTGATTCTCGTCCTCGCCGCGATCGCGGGGCTGGCGTACTACGTGGGGACTCCCGCCTCTCTCCCACCGGCGAACGCGGCCTCGGACGCAGCGTGCCCCGCCCACGGCGTTCAGGTAGTCATCCCGCAGGGTGTGGGCTCGAACGCGAGCATTCGATTCGAGCCCCCCACGTTGACCGTCGTCGTTGGGGTGAACAACACCGTGACCTGGAACGACCAGGATACGACCGCCGCGCACAACGTGATCTCGGTCTCGGTCCCGCCCAACGGGGTGCAGTGGTACTTCGACGGGATGTCGGGCGGCAACATCTACTGCGTGACGCTCACTGCACCGGGCACCTACACCTACGAGGTGTTCCTCTCGCAGATAGTCGAAGGCACGATAATCGTGAAGACCTGACCGGGGCGGTCTTCGCGCGACTATGTTTTTTCTAACTCGCCGGCGCGACTCTTCATTTCGACTCACCGTTTTTCGACCGATTTTGGCCAACGGCCCGCGCCCTCCCTCGGCACGAAGGACAGAGCGTTCTGATTCTTTCCCCTTCCCAGATGCACGACCAGTCGCTCTAGGCGATTAGTCGCTTGCGGGCAAAAATCGGAGGACTGGAGGGCCGTCATAGAAGGCCGATTTGCTCCTATCCTTTTTTCAGGTCGCAAAAAGTCTCTGTTTTCCGAAAAAACCTTGATTCTTGCCGCTTTACCAAGAGCTTATATATCGACCTCCACGCTCAAACTGCGAGGAAAAAGACAGTGGTAACCGGCTACTGTGTATACGAGAAGAAGAAGAACAGGGAGATCAAGAACCCGAAACAGATCAAGCTCAAGAACGGTAGAGCTGCTGTCAAGGGAACGTGCGGGTCCTGCGGAAAGCCAATCTTCCGCATCGGCAAGCTCAAGTAAGACCAATCTCCCTCTCCTTTTTATTTTGCCAAGGGGAAGAGCTTATCACGCCGCGCGAGGCGGGTTCCTCCCGACTTGGCTCTGCACCTCTACAACAGTCTGGGGAGGAGGGTCTCCCTGTTCGAGCCGCTCCGCGCTGGGGAGGTGCGCATGTACACCTGCGGGCCGACGGTCTGGAACTACGCGCACGTGGGCAACTTTCGCACCTTCGTCTTCGAGGACGTGCTGCGCCGCTACCTGAGGTTCAAGGGCTACAAGGTGACCCAGGTCATGAACATCACGGACGTCGAGGACAAGATAATCAAGGGGATGAAGCAGTCAGGCAGGACTCTCGAGGACCTCACCTCTTTCTACGAGCGCGCGTTCATGGAGGATCTCTCGTCCCTGAGGATCGAGAAGGCGGAGGTCTATCCCCGCGCCACCAAGCACGTCCCCGAGATGGTCGAGCTGATCAAGACGCTGATGCAGAAGGGCTACGCCTACAGGGCGGACGACGGATCAGTCTACTACGATGTCTCGAAGTTCGCGAGGTACGGCGAACTCTCCGGGATCCGGCCCTCCCAGCTCGTGGCCGGAACGAGGGTGAAGAACGACTCCTACGACAAGGACCACGCCAAC
>JBEKFK010000362.1:0-2038 GCA_050013375.1 Nitrososphaerales archaeon
TCGATGTTGGCACGCTGGACCGCCCTAAATATGCGCTTGGCGGGGCCCCACGAGGCGGGGCTGTCGGCGAATGCGCTGAGAGTTACATCCACGGCCGTCCGGCTCGCGATTTCGCCGCCCTCGTAGCCGCTCACTCCGTCCGCCACGACGACGAGCACCGAGCCGCCGTCGTCCACCTGCAGCCCGCACGCGTCTTCGTTGTTGTCGCGCTCCGTGCCGAGGTCTGAGAGCGCCGCGACGGTGACCTGCGCCGGGACGGCCACCGGATCCATGTCTGCGACCATCATGAGTAAAGCTATGCCACACGGTCTCTTCGCGCGCAGCTCCCATTATCCATCTCGAAACAGACGGGAAACATACCGTAGAAAAAAAGTGAAAGTTCGTTTCCGAACTCACCCTGTTAACATCCGGGAAACATGGGACCTCTTAGGTTTGTTGCGTTCCAACCACTCACGGGGAGACCAATGTCAGACATCACCAAGAACGCGGGACAGATATCGGCGAGACCCACACTAGGTCTCACCGGGTTGACCATTAATGCGATGGCGCTCATAGCGCCGGGAGCCTTCCTCTGGCTCACGTTTCAAATCCAGGCGCTCTATGGGGCGCCGCTCGCCGGGAGCGCGATGTGGTTCGGCATCGTGCTGGCCCTTCTGCTCTGCTTCGCGACGGCCATCAGCTACGCCGAGCTCTCCAAGCTCTACCCAGGCGCCGGGTCCTCGTACTTCTTCGCAGAGCAGGCGTTTCTGACGAAGACGAAGGCTTTCAGGTTCGCTCGAGTCGCCAAGTTCATCACGGGATGGGCGAGCCACCTCTACTATTGGGTATACCCGGGTTGCATGGTCGGTGTGACCGCGCTGCTGTCCAGCTTCCTGCTCAATCAGTTCTTCCCGGACACCTTCAGCGGGTCATTCAACAGTCCGCTCTTCATGTATCTATTCTGCGTTGCCTTCGCGCTCGGCGTCTCGTACATCGCCTACCGCGGCGTGACGGGGACCACCAGCCTCAACATGGTGATCAACATCATCCAGATTACCGCTTTGCTGGTGTTCTCCGTGATGGCCATCGCGTATCGAGCTCAGCACCCGGAGGGCTCGCGTGGTCTGCACCTCGTCAACGGAACGCCGTACGACTACGTCGTGGCGCAGGAGCAGGTCGTCGAGGACGGCAAGCCCAAGGTCGACTCCGACAATCAGCCCGTCATGCAGAACAAGATCGACGACAAGACGGGCGATCCAGTCCCCGAGATGGGCAAGGACGGCAAGCCAGTTCCCTTCACATTGAGCTACACCCCAGATCAGGCCGTGACGATGGAGCCAATCGACTCGGACCATCCCAAGGACCTATCACCGCACTTCAAGTTTCACGCGACCGCGGCCTCGGTCGTCGCGCCCCATGGCTTCTCATTCATGTTTATCCAGGCGTGCATCGCGATTCTCATCCTCGTCGGCTTCGAGTCGGTCACGTCGATGGGCGAGGAGGCCAAGAACGCGAAGCGCGACATCCCCAAAGCGGTTCTCTTGTCCCTCGGGATTCAGGGCATCGTCTGCTACCTCATCGAGTACTTCGCCGCGAACTACTTCATGAACCAGGGCTATACGCTCGCGGATGCCGGGGCGTCCGGCGCACCGATCGGCGACATGATGGTGATCGTCGGAACGTGGCTCTTCGGCTCCTACAGCGCGGGCCGTGCATTCATGCTCGTGCAGGCACTCACCGTCTTCTTGGCTCTCATCGGGACCACGCTGTCGTGCCTCACCACCGGGGCGCGCGTGACCTACGCGATGGGCCGCGACGAAGAAGTGCCGGAGCACTTTGGCATGCTCCACGGCAAGACGCTGACGCCTTACCGCGCCATCTGGACGCTGGGGATCATCTCGGCGGTGATAGGGATGGCCACCGTGACGACGTACCTCGGTGGTACGACTCCCTCGGCCCTCGACGCGAAGTACCACAACATCTGGTACAGCATCGGAATCTTTAATCCGACGCTTCTGAGTAAGCTGCCAAACTCGCTAGTCATCGTCACGCTCATCAG
>JBEKFK010000363.1:0-2030 GCA_050013375.1 Nitrososphaerales archaeon
AGGAACTGTCCCGGCTCGAGGGAGCCCTGCGCGAGGCTCTGGCGGGGACCGGCTCGGCCGCGTTCGTGATCGGCGAGCCTGGGATCGGCAAGACGCGGCTGGTCCAGGAGTGCCGTAAGCGTTTCATGGCCTGGGTGGGCGCGGGAACAGGCCGGTTGCCACTCTGGCTTGAGGGCCGCTGTGCGTCGTTCGCGTCCACGACCCCTTACGGGCTTTACCAGCAACTGCTCTGCGCGTGGGTCGGCGTCATCCCCGAAGAACCTGAGCAGGTTGTGCGGCGGGCACTCGAACGAGCTATGAAGGCGGTCTTCGGTACTGAGGTACATGAGGTCAGCCTCCTCGCCCACATGATGGGGTTGCAACCAGACGAGCATGCCGACCGCATCACCTGGCTTAGCCCGGAGGGATTGCAACGGGCGACGTTCGCGTCCGTCAAATCGGTCGTTGAGCGACTTGCGATGAGCGGGCCAACGGTTCTTGTCCTGGAAGACCTTCATTGGGCCGACCCGATCTCGCTTCGGTTGACAGCGGAACTAGCCACGTTGACACAGAGCCTCCCTCTGCTACTGATAGCAACACGCCGACCGGAGCCGGACCCGGAGGTTTCCGCGCTGGAAGCCACGCTGGAGACTGGATCGTCGTGCGCGTTCCGACGGTTGGAGCTTTCAGTCCTGAGCGATGAAGCCGAGTACGAACTAGCAAGATCGATCGTCGGCGGAGAAGCGCCGGATGACGTCATTGCAACACTGAGGCGGAACGTTGACGGGAACCCGTTCTTCCTTGAACAGCGGTTCAATTCCCTCGTGGAAACGGGCGCCCTCGTCAAAGGCGCGACCTCATGGTCCCTGAGCAGGACCGATACCAATGACGTACCAGACGTTTTGGAGCGCCTCATACGTTCGAGGGTCGACCAGTTACCACCGATTGCGCGCCAGGTCGTGATCGCTGCCTCTGTGTTAGGGCCAGAGTTCCCGCTCTCGGCTCTGAAGGCTGTGACCGAATTGCCAGAAGACTTGCAAACGGCAGTGACCGAGCTGTGCCAGGCAGGGCTCCTGCTGGAACCTCGCTCGTGGCCAGAGCCTGTTTATCGTTTTCGGCACGGGCTCATCCAGGAAGCCACCTATGGCAGCCTCCTCCGCAGCCAGCGGTCCCAGCTCCACGCCCGGGCGGCTTGGGGACTTGAAGCCCTTTCTGGCGAAAGGCTCGAAGAGGTCGCCGCGGTCCTTGGGCATCACTACGCCCTGGCAGGAGAGAAGGAGCGAGCCGTGCACCACCTCCAGGTCGCCGCGAGGCATGCAGCTGCGCGTTACGCCATTGATGAGGCCATCGCTTCTTATCGAAGAGCCATCGAGATAAACGACCCGACGACCACTGGCCAAGGTTCGGCCGAGCTCGCAGTCGAGCTCCGGGCACAACTCGCCGAGGTACTCTGGCGGAACCTCCGCCTCGCTGAGGCAAGGGAGACGCTCCAGCAGGCCCTGGTACTGGTCGGACCGCAGCGACCGTTGCGAGCGGCCAGCCTGCAAGCCAGCTTGGGGCGGGTGGAGGCGGGATCCAGTTTCCAGGGGCAAAGCGACCAGTGCCGCCAGGCTGCCACGGCGGCGTTCGATGCCGCCGAAGAACTTCTCGGCAATTACACAGAAGAACGAAGCGACGAGTGGGTCGACATATGGCTGGAGGTCCTGATAGATGGGCGCGCCCACCTCCACAACTGGTTCTCAGAGCCAGCACGCGCAGTCGAGGTCCTTGCCCGGGCAAGGCCAGTCGCCGAAGCGAGGGGGTCGCCCAGCCGCAAAGCCGCCTTGTTCGTGCACCTTGCTGGTCAGCGGATGAGGGAACAGGGTGGCCAATTCGATCAAGACACGGTCGCTCTCGCGCGCAGGGGTCTACAGGCTGCAGAAGCTGGGACAGACGAACACGTGCTCGCAATTTGCCTTGCCGCGCTTGGAGAGGCGTTGCTCTATAACGGCGAGCTTGTCGAGGCCGACGAGAAGTTGAACGCGGGTTTGGCGGCCCTCGAGCGAGTAGAC
>JBEKFK010000364.1:0-2029 GCA_050013375.1 Nitrososphaerales archaeon
AGCTCTCCGTCAAGGTCTACGACAGCACGGGCGCTCTGAAGGCCTCGGAGACCCAGAACGACGACATGGTCATGAACAACTTCATGAACTTCCTCTCGTCCTGGCTCACCTACGAGGGCGCTAGCAGCTCGTCCTCGACGTTCACGATGACCGACACCACGGGGACCGTCGACACCCTGGTCGGGCGGGACTCGGCGGCCTCGTATACCAACTGCTCCTGGGCCTGCGAGATCAGCACTCCGCCGTACGCGGGTGGATACATCGCCGTAGGAACGGGCACTACGGCGGTGGCGAGGACGGACCACAAGCTGACCGCACAGTACCAGTCACTCGTGGCGGTGACCCAGCCCACCTACGACCCGTCCACAGGGAACATCGTCTTCGGCGTGGGCATCATCGCCGGGACCGCTGCCAGCATCTCCGAGGTCGGGTTCTTCGAGAACTGGTACACCAGCGGCCTGATCTTCGCTAACTTCCTCATGTTCCACGACACCTTCACCGCAATCCCGGTCTCCGCCGGCAACACCATCTCGGTCCAGTACACGATACAGCTCGGCAGCACGGCCTACAACAACAACCTCGGCCTCCTGCTGGCGGCGATCTTCGCCAACACGCTCGGGACGGCGTCGACGGTCAAGCTCACCCCCACGAGCGGGGCCGCACAGACGATCGACGTCTACGTCACTGCGAGCAACGGGGGCTACTTCTACTACGACGTCTTCACCGCTCCGAGGGCCGACCTCGGCTCGGGTGCGACGGGAGCCGACTCGGCCATAAGGGTCGGGACTGGCACTGCCTCGACCTGCCCGAACAATCCCGCAGGCTACGCCCAGTCCCGCAGCGCGACCGACCTCTGCCAGGCCGTGCTGACATATGCGCCCGTGAGCAGCTACGTCTTCTCCCCGTACGTGGGGGTCACGGCGGTCATCCCGACGCCGACCGCTACCTCGTTCACCGAGGCGGGGTACTACCAGTCATTCGGCTCCGCGACCTACTCGTTCCTCCTCATCAGGAACACCTTCAGCGCGCTGGCGGTCCCCGCTGACTCCTCAATCACCTCTACCTTCGAGATGAGCATGAGCTGAGTACCTAGGGTTGCAGTTTGGCAAGCGCAGACGCCGGGTTGTCCTGATCACATCGGCCCTCGCCGCGGGCCTCGCCTTCGTTATAGCCGTCAGCGCGGTAAGCACCTCTCTCATCGAGTCCCTGACCCTCTCGGCCGTTGACAGAATCCCGAGCACCATCCAGAACGAGCTCGTCACACTCAGGCAGGCTGACTCGGTGCCCGGCGCGTCTGCCTTGGACAACCTGCTGCTCAGATTGGCCGATTCCGTCCCGGGAAGGTCGGCAACCGAGAGCCTCGGGCTCGTCAGTTCGGTGATCCTGAACCCTCTCCAGGACGAGGGACTCAACCTGCTCTCGGGGGACGTCCAGACGACCAGGAACGGCCTCGACTCGCTTCTCCTCAGCGGCGCCGACAGCAGGCCGAACCCCAACAGCCCGGAGGCGCTCAACCTCGTGACCGCGGGGGCTCTGCCCAATCCCAGCACGGAATCGGTGAACCTAGTGGCTTCCAGCAGGCTCCCGGGCGGCGTCGCCACAGAGACGGCCGGAGACTGCCTCTTCGTCTCGATCGGCCAGGGCGTCCCGGTCATCCAGAACTGCAACGGGGGAGGGAGCGGCTCGACCGTGGTGGCGACGGGGACCCACCCCTACGGGCTGGCCTACGACGCCTCTAACGGCTACGTCTACGTCTCCGACTCCGAGTCTGGCTCGGTCTCCGCCTTGTCCAACCTCGCGGTGGTGGGCACGGTGAGTGTCGGCGGGACCCCGGCCGGGGCCGCCTTCGACGGTACCAGCAACGAAGTCTACGTGGCGAACGCAGGGCAGGACGCGGTCTCTGTCATCAGCGGCACGAACCTCGTGACCACGGTTCCGGTCGGCACCAACCCGCAGGGGGTAGCCTATGCGGCCTCCACAGGACAGTTGTACGTGACCAACAACGGGGACGGGACGCTCTCTGAGGTCT
>JBEKFK010000365.1:0-2028 GCA_050013375.1 Nitrososphaerales archaeon
AATCGGCGCGCTCAGGTGCTTCCCGCCCATCGACCCTAGGTAGGGAGCATCGAAGGAGAAGACCCCACCGTCGGAGCCCACGAGCCAGTAGCCACCTGTCGCGGGACCTGCGGGATCTGCGGCCGCGGGATCTGCTGCCATGCCGACGATCGACGCGTTCAGGTGCTTCCCGCCCATCGAACCGTGATAGGCGGCAGCGCTGAACGCAAACACGCCGCCATCCGATGCGACCAACCGGTAGCTCTCGACGGCATGAACGGGGGACATAACCAAGGTCTGATCGTTGTGCCCATTGTTGTACTCACCCACGGCGAGGACTCCCACAACACCGTTGAGGGAATTGTTCCCCGTGGGATCGGCGTTGGGAGTGGGCACGATGGACCAGGAAGTCCCATCCCAACTCTCCACCAGTGTCAGATCGTTTCCACCTGTCGAGTAGTCGCCGACGACTGTGCATTCAGAGACTCGGGTGAACTGGATGAGCGAGCACGACACGGCGTTGAGAGTGACATTGGAGGTTTTCGGTTGGGTGACGTTCGGGGCTATCGACCACGAAGTCCCGTCCCAGGTCTCGATGAGGCCGGTACGGCTGGCACCGGTCGAATAGTCGCCTACTGCTGTACAGGCGGAAGAGCTGGCGCAAGACAACGAGTTCAGCGCGATGTCAGACGCGTTCGGGGGATTGGGGCTCGGTACGATCGAGACCGTTGACCCGTTCCAATTTTCCACCAGAGTTTGGGCTCCGCCTTCGTCGCCAACAGCGGTGCAACTGTCACGGTCATCTTCACATGACATGCTCTTCAGCTCGCCGGAGCCTGGAGCGGAAAAGACCGACGGGTAGGAATTATTGAGGACCGTCACTACAAGCGGATGCTCGCTTCCACCGGACAAATAGTCCCCGACGGCCAGGCATGTGGGGTTAAAGGTCTGATCGAAAAAGCACGATACGCCGTTGAGAACGTTGTTCTCAGAAGAACCGACGTCCGGGCCCGGGCTAACTGACCAGCCTGCGTCCTTCTTGGGGTCGACCGGCGCCTCCCCCAGCCACCCTGCTGTGAGAGTCTGGAATGCGCCGGTGTCGGGGTCGAAATAGTAACCGACGGCAACGCATGTGAACTTCAATAACGGAAATTCCCAACACGAGACTCCGTTCAGAACGTTGTCCTCAGACGAGCCGATGTTCTGTGAGCGAAGTATCGACCAGGAGCTTTCGCCGTTGGGAGAGTAAGGAGAGTACTCGGCGAGTGTCTGAAAGTTCGTGCCGTTCCAATGATCGCCTACGGCGACGCAGCCGAACTCCCCGCACGTCACGGCGTTGAGGACGTTATCCTGTGTTGGCGATACGTCGGGACTCGGAATGACCCGCCACGCCGCCTCGCTCGTTGCGCCCGCTGCCAGCGATGATGGGAGCACGAAAAGGGCGCTCATCGTCACAGTGGACGCAGCCACAGCAAAGGCGGAGACCCATCGTTTCGCCGGATACCGAGAGGTCAGCATTCGTCTCACCTCTTCTTTCGAGCAACTGCTTCAAAACCATGATCCTTGGAGCATCGTTGCACATTGGCTAGGCGTTCACCTGCCTGTGGTCTCGCCGCGGAGCGCAATAGATCTCTCGGTGGTCACTCACGGCCCTTCTGGTCCCGAGGCTGATCAAGGGTTGTCTGCTCTCTCGGCCCATGCAGGCCAGTCCATGACCCACCTCCTGCGGCATCGGTCTGATGCCCCGGAGGAGCCTATGTGCCGACCTTCGAGTCCCGCAGCCGGTGGGCCGTGCGGGCCGCGCAGTAGATCTCGCGGTGGTCACTCACGATCAGCGACCACCGGAAGCGGTGTGATGCCGCCGCGGCTCGGCCTGCAAGATCTCGCTGTAGCTCCGAGTCCGTCAGGACTCGGCGAATCGCGTCCTCCATCCACATGGGTTCGGTGGGATCGACCGGCAGCACATCGTCCCGGCAGTCGGCGAAGATGGTCTCGTCGGTGACGATGACGGGCCGTCCGGCTGCGAGCACGAACCTGAGTGCTCCACTC
>JBEKFK010000366.1:0-2025 GCA_050013375.1 Nitrososphaerales archaeon
GTGCCACCCCGGCGTAGGCGGCGAACTGGTCTCGGGTGGTGAACCGACGGACATCACCGGTGTAGCCGATCAGTTCACAGGCCAGGATGGGACCGACGCCATAGAGCTCGGTCAACGATGTCCCCGAGGCTTTCACCGCTGTCTTAATCATAGCTCCGTCATTCGCCCGCGGCGACCGCAAGATCGAAGAGCTCGGGGAACCGCTCGACCCCCATGTGTCGCCCCTTCAAGTCCGAGATCTGACCTGACACCCTCAGAATGCCCGATCTGGAAGGGCTCGACGAGAAGTTCTCTTAGCCCTCCCGGCCACGACGGAACGACGGATCTGGAGAGCGACCAGTGTCCCATAACGCGAATCCGCCAATCGTGCTGAGGGTGCCCCCGACCACCGGGTCGGTGGGACGCTGCTCCGCCCCTGTGTCCTCACTATGGTTCAGACCAGGCAAGCACCCATGGGAGGACCCTTGTACAAGTCGGCTGTGCGATGGATGATCCGGCGCAATGCGAGAGCTTTGGCGCAAGGAGACGTAGCGCCGCTTCTCTCCGGCTACGCCGACGATGCAGTGCTCGTGTTCCCTGGCCAGAGCTCATGGGGTGGAGAACATCGGGGCAAAGCTGCTATCGAGGCATTCTTGCGTCGCTTTGTCGACGTCGGTCTTAAGGGCGAGGTCCACGACATACTGGTCAACGGTCCTCCGTGGCGAACCACCGTGTGCGTCCTGTTCACGGACCGAGCAACGGACGACACTGGGACTGTCATCTACGAAAACAGAGCGGTCCTGTTCGGCCGTGCCGTCTGGGGCAAAATCGTCTTTCAAGAGGACTTTGAGGACACGTGCAAGGCCGACCAATTTGACGTCTACTTGGAATCTCAGAGGCATTCGGGGAACTGACATTCCGTGGGTGCCCCCTTCGGGTTCGGTGAGATACCCCTGGGGTGTAACCGACAGGCACGAGTGGGGCAGTCCGTTGGGTGTGCGTCGAACAGTATGGGATACCGCTCGCGCTCAAGAGCCGACACGGACCGCGCCTTCGTCTGCGCGGGCTCGGCACGCTACGAAGGTGATGCACCATCTGGACCACTTAACGATGTCCGAGTTGTTTTGGAGCCCGCTCGCTTTCGGGCTGATTCTTTCGGGCGCCGACTTAGTGCGCCGTCGAGGACGATTTCGACTGCACGTCTCAGCCTGGCGTCCAGCGGCTCGTCAATGTCATCCCGCCAACCTTCGAGCCAGTTGATCGTTGTGAGGAGCATCGTCGCGGTGAGCACCTCGGCCAACTGACTCGGATCATGGGCAGGATGGACCTCTCCCCGCTGCTGCCCTTGGTGAAACAGTTCGGCCAGTAGTCCTTGGGTCGCCCTGTGTCGCTCGCGCATAGTCCCAGACGCACCGAAGAACACCGTCGTGCGGGTCGCGACGGTGGCGAGGAATTCCTTGTCGACTGCAAAGTTCTGCGCCCACAGGTCGACGATCTCGCCGAGCCGGTCGACGAAAGGTCTCTCGGGGTTCTCGAGTTCATAGTCCAAGAGCACCTCATAGGCGGCTAGGACGTCATCTGCGCTCGCATCGAGAATCGCCTGCTTACCACCGAAGTAGTTGAAAAATGTCTTCTCGCTGACGCCGACGGGTTCGATGATGTCCTGGACTCGGGTCTCGTCGAATCCGCGCTCGTGAAAGAGGCGCAACGCCGTCTCGAGGATTGCCTGGCGAGTTTTCAGCTTGTTGTCCTCCCTTCGCCCCACGCTGCTACCTCCTCTGAGATGTATTACAGCCACTGTAGACATTAGGCCTCGGGCTTGGTAGAACTTACAGTACCTGTAAGAAAGAGGAGCCCAGTGACGACCTCTGTGTTGCCCTCACATGCGCGGCCCCGCCAACCCAGTGCTATCGAGACGGCCTCGCACGAGGTGGCGCGTTTCATTTTTGGGCTGGCTTTGGCGGCTCTTAGCGCGCTGCTGGCTGCGTGGGCTTTTCCGCCCTATGGCCTGTGGTGGCTGATCTTTCTGGCCTGGGTCCCCATGCT
>JBEKFK010000367.1:0-3003 GCA_050013375.1 Nitrososphaerales archaeon
TGATCCCTCCGACCGTCCACGACACCGAGCTGAAGGGGAAGCCCATCGAGAAGGCCGAGTGGACCGTCTCAGCCTCAGAGGTGGCCGAGGTGGTCGTGAAGGGCCTTGGAGATGACTCGTTCGAGATCGCCGTGGGACCTTCGAAGAGGTGGCTGTCCAGCTCAAAGGCCGAGCTCGACCAGGCGTTCGCCAACATAAACCACTGACCCGAGAGTCATACAGATGGGCCAACCCCCCAGACGGCCTCGGAGAGCCCGATTAGTTAATCTACCATCTGGCGCGTAGGTGGGTTCCGAACCCGGCAGCTTGAAAGATCGAAGAATCCCCCGAACAATGTCCACGCAGCACCCGGACAATGTCGCCCCTCCTCCTTGGGCGTCCAACGAGATCATCGAGGGCGAGGCTGAGCTGCGTGAGGCCATCTTCGCTTACAAGGACCTGGGGTGCGACGAGGTGATGTGGGACTCGGAGGGGAAGGATGTCGACACCAACGTCGTCAGGAAGCTCTTCAGCTCGTATCCCGATTACTTCCAGACGAAGGTCATCGGCGAGGACATCTACCTGACCTACAGGATTCCAAATCCCCAGATCGAGGTGGCGGAGCGGAAGATCGTCACTGCCACTCTCGACACGATCCCGCTGAGCTCCGACGTCGCCACGGTCTTCCACAAGAGGGAGACGGTCCCGGTCTTCGAGGTAATCCTGCCTTTCACTACAAGCGGTAAGGAACTCGCGTGGCTCCATGACTACTACGAAAAAGCGATCGCGGGCGTCCAGAACATCCACCTCTCGAGCTCGATGACGGTGAGGAGCTGGATAGGCGAGATCAGGCCGAAGGAGATCAACGTGATCCCTCTCGTCGAGGACATGGAGCATTTGCTCCTTATCGACGAGCTCCTGAAGGAGTACCTGGGTCTGGTGAAGGTCGACCAGCTGCGGGTCTTCATCGCCCGCTCGGACCCCGCCCTGAACTACGGCCTCATCCCGGCCGTCCTCCTCGCCAAGATAGCGCTCTCGAAGATCCATTCTCTCGAGGTATCCCGAGGGCTTCCTCGACGAGTACAGAGGGCTGAGCACGGTGACCGTCCAGTCCGCCTTCAGGTACGACTACCCTCTCGCCAAGGTCAGGTCGGCGATTTCAACCCTCAACTCGAGTCTCCCGAACCGGCAGCCCTGGATGATAGGGGCCGACGACGAGAAGCTGCTCAGGACCGCCATGTACAAGCTGATCTCCGCCTACCAGTCGCGGATAGAGGGGCTGGCGCCGTTCATCAACAGCATCGCCGAGTTCGTCCCACGACGGCGGGCCAGGAAGCTCCACATCGGCCTCTTCGGGTACAGCAGGAACGTCAAGGGCAAGGCCATGCCCAGGGCGATCCCATTCGCCGCGGCCTTCTACTCGATCGGGATTCCTCCGGAGTTCATCGGCGCCAGCGCGCTGGGGACGCTCAGCCAGGCGGAGTGGACGGCCCTGGAGGGAGCCTACGTGAACCTGAAGAAGGACTTCAGGGCTGTCGCGCCTCTGGTCTCCTGGCAGACGATAAACATGCTCATGGAGATGCACGCCCGCGTGGCCAAGATTGCCGGGCTCGGGACCGAGAGCTTCAGGGCCTCCCTCAGCAGCCTGATGTCTGACCTCTCGGCCGTAGAGGAGCACTTCTCGGTGAAGCTCGGTCCGAGGAACAACGAGACCAAGAAGCACGAGAACTTTTCCAACAACTTCCTGATCTCTTACGTCGAGGGTGAGGATGCGGAGGCCCGCCACGCGTTCAATCAGGCCGCTAGGCTCCGCCACAGCCTCGGCTAGGCCCGGACTACCTGCGCGGGTCTTCCTTCTTGTCGAAGTCGGGGAAGGGGCTGAAGTGGCAGTGGACCAGCTTCCACGAATCTCCGAGCTTCGCCGCGACCATCGTGACCCGCGACTTCGAGCCGACCGTCATCCCCTCGAAGGAGTAGTCGTTCACGAAGACTCCGGTGAACGTTAGATAGAAGGTCGCGATCGCGACCCCTCCGACGAGGTCTATCTTCTCCTCCTCGATCTTGTACTCGTAGTCCGAGATGTTGGCGAAGGCAGCCTGCTCGTAGATGAACGCCTCCTCCGAGTTCTGCTTCGTGTAAGGGGGGTTCTCATCGAACTTGGTGAACAGCGCAGCAGGTGCGTGGAAGTCCATGAGAGAGACGAGTTCCTTGCTCTTCCCCACCTCGAAGAATGAGCGGATGAACTCGGCCACCTCCCTCTTCGTCTGCTCGTCCCCTGGTCGGTTCACGTCCCACGACCGGCCACGCTGATTAGATAAACTAGGCAGACTGAGTGCGGCGCGGCTACCCCCGTGAACTCCTCACCCGGCGACAATTCGCCAGGGTCCCCGCCTCCAGCATAAGTACCCGCATTCCGAACAGTCGCCATGGGTACCCCCCAGGCGCCCGGTGGCGGAGCGACTCCGTCCGCTGCTCCCTCCCCTCCCCCCTCGCCCGAACTCCCGTCCACTCAAGCCGCTGTGTTGCTGAGCTGGTTCGACTCGAGCGTCGACTCACTCTCCGAGATAGCCAAGATGCTGACGGGCCGGGGCTATCAGGTCACCCAGGCCAACTCCATAGACCCGGCCGTGCTCCGGACGCTGCCGAGCCAGCCGGTAGGTATTCTCTACATCAACACCCACGGCCTGCTCAACCCGCCGACTGTGGCACCCCAGTCCCAGGGCGAGGACGCCGACAATGCGCCGCCTCCCGCCCTCACATTCGGGATAGCCACCTCGCTGCTGACCTCGGCCACTCAAGCCAGCCTGGGCGCGGCGGCCTGGGCCGCTCTGCAGGCCGACATCAACGCGACCGACGCCAATGGAAACCCTCAGCCGAGGCTGGTTCCCGGGGTTGGTCCGGTAATGACGCGTGGGTCCAACGGGCTGCTCACGAAGACGGGTACCAGGTCGGTCTTCTTCGCCACGAATGCCTTCTTTCAGTTCTACTGGGCGAGCCAGGTGTTCGCAGAGAACAGCCTGGTCT
>JBEKFK010000368.1:0-2009 GCA_050013375.1 Nitrososphaerales archaeon
CTGCTCTGGATCGTCCCCCAGGTCTTCATATTCGCCATCCGGACGTACGGGAGGCTGGCGGCGCGCCGTAAGTCTGTGCCTAGCGCTTCCTGACCTGTCTGATCTTCTCGGCCCTGAAGATCGGGGTGCCTTCCTCCGGCCGAGAGACGATGTCCCTGAACTCGGCGTACAGCCGCCTGGTCACCGGACCGACCCCGCCCGACCCTATTCGCTTGCCGCTCACCTCGCCGACCGCCGCAAGCCCGACGAGAGTTCCCGTGAAGAACGCCTCGTCCGCAGTGAAGAGCTCGAATGGCGTCACATCCCGTTCGACGACCTGATACTTGAGGTCTCTGCAGAGCTTGATGATCCTCTCTCTGGTGATCCCGTGAAGAATTCCGGAGGACGAGGGCGGGGTGATTACCGTCCCGTCCTTTACCAGGAAGATGTTCATGGTGGAACCCTCCGAGACGAACCCCCTGTGGTCGAGCATCACCGGGTAGTCCACCTTTGCCCTGTTCGCCTCCAGCACGGCGAGGACGCTATTCAGGTAGTTGAGCGACTTTATCTCGTGGGAGGTGGAGTCCACGGGGTCCCTCCTCACCGAGGTGATGACCGTCTTCAGGACCCGGGGGTCCTCGGGGAAGGTCGACGACGCCACCGGCTCGGTGATCACGAAGACCGTGCCCTCTCCGCACGATGCGGGATTGACGCTCATGTCACCCGACCCTCTTGTCACCACCAGCCTGATGTAAGAGTCCCGGAGGTTGTTCCTGCGGAGCGTCTCCGTCACCGTCTCGACCATCCGCTCCCTCTCCATCGGGATCTCGAGCTCGATGCACGCGGCCGACTGGTAGAGCCTGTCGACGTGCTCCTTCAGCTTGAAGACGGACCCGCCGAACGCCCTTATGCCCTCGAAGACTCCATCACCGTACAGCAGCCCGTGGTCGAAGACCGAGATCTTCGCTTCGGACTTGGGGACGAACTCTCCGTTGAGATACACGAGGGTCTCACTCTGCATGGGGGCGACGGGTCGGTGGCGGATAGAAATGTCTTGTGCCGGACCGACCTCCATCGGGCGATAGAGTTATCCAACCTCGGCACGGCCATCGGAGGGCCTCATGGCTCCCTTCTATGACAGCGTCCTGGGCGCGATAGGCAACACGCCCCTCGTCGCCCTCGACAGGCTAACGTCCGGGAAGGGTAGAGGTCCGCGCATCCTCGCGAAGCTCGAATACTTCAGCCCCGGCGGGAGCGTCAAGGACCGGGCCGCGCTCAACATGCTCGAGCAGGCCGAGAAGAGCGGGAAGCTGCGCCCGGGCCAGATGGTCGTCGAGCTGACCAGCGGGAACATGGGGATCGGACTGGCCGTGGCGTGCGCGGTGAAAGGTTACCGATTCACGGCGGTGATGAGTGAGGGGAACTCGAGCGAGCGCTGGAGGGTGATGAAAGCCCTCGGCGCGAGTGTCGTCCTCGTCCCACAAGCCTTGGGCGGCGTCCCGGGCAAGGTCACGGGTGATGACCTCGCCCTTGTCGAGAGGAAGGCCGGACAGCTCGTCCGGCGATACGGCGCCTTCCGGGTCGACCAATTCAAAAACCCCGCCAACCCCGCGGCCCACCGCGCCGGCACGGGCGAGGAGATCTGGAACCAGACAGGCGGGAAGGTGGACTGCTTCGTAGCCATCGCCGGGACGGCGGGAACGTTCGTCGGCACTGCGGGGGCGCTGAAGGCGCACAACCCGGCCGTGGAGTGCTTCGTGGTCGAGCCAGCGGGCGCGCCGGTACTGGCAGGGAGGCGGGTCACTTCCCAGAAGCACAAGATACAGGGGACGGGTTACGCCCTCGTCCCGGAGGTGTGGGATCCCTCACTTTGCGACGGGTACCTGACCGTCACCGACTCTGAGGCGGTCGCGACGGCGAGGAGGCTCGCGGGCAGGGAAGGCATCCTCTCCGGATTCAGCGGGGGTGCGAACGTCGCCGCCTGCCTGAAACTCGCCAAGCGCATCCCGAAGTCCGAGACGATAGTCACG
>JBEKFK010000369.1:0-3001 GCA_050013375.1 Nitrososphaerales archaeon
CGTCCAATGTTGTCATCATTTTCATAGCCATCGCCTTGGCCGAGACAGACTACGGAGGGCAGTCCTGGTATCCAGGCTGCATACAGAATCCGACCGGAGGCGCTTGCGTGTGGTCGTACCAGGGAGGGGCTGAAGCCTCCGGCATCCTCCAGGAAGGGAATGCGGGCAATCCGACGTCAGCCTATCAGACAGGGAAATTCACCGCCAGCGCCGCAGCGTCGATGTGCCCCGGGTTCAACGCGAACAACTGGGAGTCAGTCTGGTTCAACCCGCTGTGCTCCTTCGAGTGGGCCTTCGCCTACTACCAGTCGCACGGAGGGAGCTACGGGTTCTGGGCTGCGTACAACAACGGCCACTACAGCTCGGAATACCAGTATCTGGTCCGTGGCATCTGTGCCAACGGCACTCCGGGGAAGAACTGGTGCCAGTTCAGCGGCCTGACCGAGCGCGTCACGGGTGGGGGCGGTGGGAACTTCGTAGTGTGGTTGGACCCGCTGCTCAGCGTAAGCTGCGATGGCGTCACGGGGACTGACTCCTGCGTGTACAAGCTCGATGACGGCAACACGGGATACATGGGAGTAAGTTCGTGCTCCAGCACCAACGGCAAGGGCTTCCAAAATGTGAACACCCAGTCCTACGATTATGTCCAGGGAACCGTATTCATCTACATGGACTCCAGCTGCAACGTCATCCTGACGGGGATCGACAACG
The DNA here is from genome assembly GCA_050013375.1 of Nitrososphaerales archaeon. Classification (GTDB taxonomy): domain Archaea; phylum Thermoproteota; class Nitrososphaeria; order Nitrososphaerales; family Gagatemarchaeaceae; genus Gagatemarchaeum. Next base: position 712 of record JBEKFK010000369.1, read on the forward strand.
CGTACATCACGGCGCCCGAGAGGCCTCATCCGGGCTATGACTCGAACGCATGCTACGAGTACACTGACGGCCAGTGCGGAGGCTTCGACGACTGCGCGTATGCGGGGTGGGACAGCTACTTCGCCAATGGCAATCAAGCAGCGGATTGCGAGTCGCAGGGCTGGTAGGCAAGCAGATTCACGACCAGGAGCCCGACCTTCTTCTTTCAGGCCATTTCGCGGGAAGGGCCGGTACCGGACCGGGGCCGGAGACGTCGGCATGCTCGCTGGAAGATGGACGCCGGAGCGGCGGGGGAAATCCTATTAGAGCATGCTCTGCGGTGAGCCGAAGTCTGGATTGCCTAGGATAGTCGTCACCGGCGGAAGCGGCAAGGCGGGGAGGGCGTGCATCAAGGACCTCCAGGCCCACGGATACGACGTCCTGAACGTGGACAGGGCAGCGCCCGAGGGGACGCCACGCCCGTTCATGATCGCGGACCTTACGGACTACGGACAGGTCGTGGGGGTCCTCTCCGGCGCCGGGGTGGGGACGAGCGAGGTCTCAGGCGTCGTCCACCTTGCCGCCCTCCGTGTGAGGGTCTACTCGGACCAGGTGACCTTTGCCAACAACGTCGTGAGCACGTACAACGTCTTTGAGGCCTGCCGCCTCCTCGGCATAAAGAACGTCGTCTGGGCCTCGAGCGACTCGGTGCTGGGAGTCCCCTACGACGCGCCGCCCGCCTACCTGCCCGTCGACGAGGACTCGGAGGTGCGGCCGGAGAGCGACTATGCGCTGTCGAAGGTTCTCTGCGAGGAGATGGCCAGGCAGTTCTGCCGGTGGGACCCCCTCATGAAGATCTTCGGGCTCAGGTTCTCGAACATCATGGAAACGCAGGAGTACGCCAAGTTCGCTGCTTTCCAGAACGACCCGCACCACCGTAAGTGGAACCTCTGGGGCTACGTCGATGTGAGGGATGCGGCCCAGGCGATCCGCAAGGCGCTGGAGTCGCCAATCAAGGGCGCCGAGGTATTCTCCATCTCGAGCGGCGATACGGTGATGGCGCGGAGCGACGCGGAGCTCCTCGCTGACGAGACCCTGCACTCAATCGAGAAGGCCAGGCGCCTGCTGGGGTATCAGCCTGAGCACAGTTGGAAGGATCCGGTAGCCTGAACCGTCCCCGCCCAGACCGAGCGGAGTTCATGATGGTCGGAAGCGCGGTCCTCTCGATCCTTCGGTTCCGGTGATTGGCTGGATTCGGGTCACCTCGCCGTTCTCGCCCAGAGCGCAGCCGCTTCCCGCCGACCAGATGTCCGGGCGAGCGGGCCCATCTCTTCAGGGTAGCTGTTGCAGCGGGAGTTTACGGAAGCCAGACCGAACTTCAACGGAGTCGTGACATCATTCGTATAACAGAGGTGCATGCTTTGCATGGGCCGATGTAAGCTCGAGGCCCTGTTCGGCGCGAGCTCCGCGGACTACCGCCGGCTGGTGCCGAAACTCTTCGCCCATGGCAGTGAGCACGACCAAACCGGGGATAGATGATGGCCGAGCCACATCGACGGAAGCTTAGCGCTGGGTTCAGATTAAGGGTGGTGCAGACCAAGAGTAATAGCAAAAAAATCCGAGCCAGACCCACTGGGTATCCTTAAGCTGTAACATTATCTGTTATTTGTCACATATTTAAGATAGTATCTGGAATCAGCCCCAGATAGGCGAACTGGCGGTGAGTTTACGTGAAGAAAGACTATCTTGGCCTATTCTCAGCTATTGTTAGAGCAGGGTTCCTAGGCGAGGTGTACTCGCTCGACGGGAACGCTTACCAGCTCAAACCAACTCTCCTAGACAAATACGAGGTTCTCCGATCTGTAAACAATCCCGCATCAGAACTTGAACGATTAGTGCGTGACCTTCCATCAGACTTCAAATCTGTCGCAAGAAGCGAACTATACCGTAAGCAAGGTGGGTGGATTGACAGGGGAGTCGAAGGAAGAAAAATTAGAGAAGTGGATTTGAAGGGAAAATCCTATGTCGTTCCCGTCCTCGGGAAACCAACGGTGGGAATAGACACGAGTAGTAATGATGAGTGGACCTTCATTTGCTTCGCCTGTTTCGATGATGCCGAGCGGGCCTACACCTATCTTGATAGATATCTGGAGTTGCCAAAATCGAAGACCCCAAACGAGATAAAGTGGCTGAAACTGAATAACCACCTTCGGGAGTCGGTAGTCCAGAACCTGTCCACGCTTCTTAGGCTCTCGTGCAGTACAGTTCTTATCGTGAAGACATCGGCTCTGATCAAGCCGGAAGAGAAGAT
>JBEKFK010000370.1:0-2470 GCA_050013375.1 Nitrososphaerales archaeon
CGCCCGGACCAAGACCTTAGACTGACAAGCATAGGCAACGTCATAGTCATGGTCGAGGATCTTGAGAGGTCTGTTGGCTTCTATCGAGACACTCTCGGCATGACAGTCGTCCGGTCAATCCCCGGGGACTTTGTCTTCCTCGACGACGGCGGGGTCACACTGGCGCTGAGGCAGGCCACCGGACGGGGACGCGTCGTCCCGGGCGATGTAGAGATCTCGTTCGACGTCGACGATGTGCAGGCCACATACCTTTCCCTGAGGGCTAGGGGGGTGGTCTTCCGGACTCCGCCCCGGGCGGTCACCGAAGACGCGGATAACAATCGGCTCCTCGCCACCGATTTCAGGGATCCTGACCGGCACGTGCTCTCGCTTACCGGCTGGACCGCCAAGCGCAGCTAGGCGGGCGCTCAGACAGTCGAGAACGCCCGCGAGAGGACCTGTGCGCCCTTCATGTTCCCCAGGCTCCCGTGCTTCGCGTCGCCCTCGGTGAACCTGCAGCAGTCCGCGTCCCTCTGGGAAGACGTGACCAGCAGGGGAACGGGGTCGCTCGAATGGCTCTTGAGGACGCAGGGGGTCGCGTGGTCGCACGAGACCGCGACCCTCGCGTCCCCGACCTTCTCGGAGATCGATCCGAAGAAGACGCTGTCGATGGACTCGATGTTCCTCTTCTTCCCGATGGCGTCGCCGTCGTGCCCGAACTCGTCGGGACCCTTGATGTGCGCGTAGACGAGCGTCCCGTCGGCGAGCTCTCTCTTGAACGACTCTGCCTTCTTCGCAAGGTCCTTGTGGTCCTTGAGGAGTATCTCCTTCATCCCGAGGAGACGGGCGATCCCGACCTCCGCGGGCATCTCCACGAGGGCGACGCCCTTGACGCCGTACCTCTCCTTGAACGGCACCACAGAAGGGAGGTGGTCGCTCGCGTCCCTTAGGAGCAGCAGGTTGGCCGGCTTCTTACCCTCCTTCCGCCTGCGCGCGTTCACCGGCGATGCGTCGAGGACGGAGGTCGCCCGGGCGAGGAACTCGTTCACCAGTTCCGCTGCCCGCCGCGCCCCCGGCGTCTTCTCGAGGGGCTTGCGGGTCTGCACCTTGACCGCCCTGTAGCCTACCGTGCTCTTGAACTCGAACTCTCCGCCTTGCAGCTTGACCTCGCCGAGGGCCTCCTGGAGCGAGAGCGCCTCCTGCTTCGTGAGGTCCCTTCCCGCCCTCCTGTCTGTGATGTAACCACTCTCGGTCGTCGCGAAGTTGGCCCTGAGGGCGAGGTCCCCGTCCTTGAACGGCACCCCCGCGCCTACCGACTCGACGACCCCCCTTCCCGGATATCCCTTCGGGAACGCGTACCCGAGCATGTTGAAGACGGCGATGTCCGACTCCGGGGCCACGCCCCTCCCAACGGTTACGACGCGGCCCATCTTGCTCCTCCGCGCCAGCGCGTCGAGGTGTGGAGTGTTCGCCGCCTCGAGTGGCGTGGTGAAGTTGAGGGACGGTGCCGGCCTGTCAGCGCACCCGTCCAGGAGAATGTATCCGAACTTCATGGTCTGGCCTCGCCCCCGCGGGGAGCGATATCAATATTCTCGCCCGCGGCCGGGAAACGATATATCTCGACGAAGTAAAGCCGACCGCCATCAATGGTCGAGATAAGAAAGGACTACTTCACCGAGAAACTTTCTATCGTCGCCACTGAACGCAGCGCCCGCATCCCCACGAAACACGTCGACCACGGCAAGTGTGCCTTCTGCCCGGGCAACGAGGAGCTGACGCCCCCGGCCGACCTGGTCCTGGTCAAGATGGGCGAGACGCTCGTGAAGCAGACCGACACCGAGGGGGAGCGCATCAAGGACTGGGTGGTGAGGGTCTTCCAGAACAAGAACCCGGTGGTCACGCTCAACGCGCCTCCGTCCTACGGGGAGTATCCGCACTACAGCGAGCCAGCGATAGGGTACCACTACGTAGTCGTCGCGTCCCCGAACCACGGCGACGGCTTCGCCAAGCTGGACATCGACCAGTGGACGAACCTCCTCGCGACGATGCAGGACAAGGTCCGGTGGCTCTACGCCCAGAGGGGGGTGAGCTACGTCGCCACGTTCATCAACCACGGCAAGGGTTCGGGCGAATCGATCGACCACCCGCACGTCAACATAATCACCCTGCCTAGGCTCCCGCCGGTGGTCGAGCAGGAGGCAGTCACCGTGCAGAACTCGCTCAACGAGCTCGGGGTCTGTCCCATGTGCCAGGTCATAGCCTCCGAGAGCGGAGGGCCGAGGCAGGTGATATCGACCGAGTTCTACATCGCGTTTACGCCGTGGGTCTCCGCACATTCCTACGAGTTCTGGATCTACCCGAAGCGGCACCAGACCAGCCTGCTGAAGCTCTCGCAGAAGGAGCTGATGGACCTCTCGCTCCTGCTAAGGTCCACCCTCGGAGGGATGACGAAGGTCCTGGGCGACTGCGGGTTCAACCTCGTCTTCCACAG
>JBEKFK010000371.1:0-2073 GCA_050013375.1 Nitrososphaerales archaeon
ATCATCGAGCTGCCGTCGATCGTCAGCCACATCATCTCCTACACGCGGCTCCTCGGGATACTCCTGGCCTCGGTCGTGCTGGCCCTGGTCATCGACAACCAGGCCGTGGGCTCCTCGTCCGCTCCCGGGCTCGTCTACGGGGGCGTCGGCCTGGCCATAGCCGGCGTCGTCCTCCTGGTCGTGGGACACGCGTTCAACCTCGTCCTCGGGATACTCGAGCCGGGCATCCAGGGCGCGAGGCTGATCTACGTGGAGCACTTCTCGAAGTACCTGCACGGGGGAGGCCGCCAGTTCACCCCGTTCAGGGGCAGCCGGACACACACGCTCAGCGAGACCGAGCTGATGAAGGAGGAGACCGGGGCCTAGCCGGTCCGGCACTGACATTAGTTAAATACATTTGACCTAGAGCCACACCCGGTTTGCAAGCCGCTCCGCGCCGGGTCAAGACGATCTACAGCGTCATCGCGTCTCCGCAGAGGCTGGAGATACTCAAGATTCTCAACGTGAAGGGGCCCCTTACCTACAGCGCCCTCAAGACGCTCGCCGGCTTCAAGTCCAAGAAGGAGTCCGGCAAGTTCGCCTACCACCTCAGGAAGCTCGTGAGGCAGCTCCTGATCCAGCTCAACCGGCAGGAGCGGAAGTACACGGTCACGAACCTGGGGCGGCTGGTGCTGAACCTCACCCGCCAGATCGAGGAGCAGTCCCTGGTCGAGTCGGGCAAGCTGTACGTGAGGACCTCCCGCCAGGCGATGGAGGAGTTCAACGCGGACAAGATCCTCCAGTCGCTCGTGAAGGAGGCGGGGATGCCGGTCGAGCTGGCGCAGAAGATAACGAGCGAGACCGAGTCCCGCCTCTACAAGTTCCAGACGCAGTACCTGACCGCCCCCCTGATCCGGGAGATGGTCAACTCGCTGCTGGTCGAGCACAACCTGGAGGAGTACCGGCACAAGCTGACGCGCCTCGGCCTCCCCGTCTACGACGTCACCCAGCTCCTCGGCAGGGCCGGCGAAGACGGGTCCGACGTCGAGTCTCTCCTCTACCAGACGGGCAAGTCGGTCTTCTCCGAATACCTGCTGCTGGAGCAGATCCCGCGCGACGTCGCGGACGCGCACCTGGCCCGGTGAGGGCTTCCGGATTCAACCCGAAGGGAAGGCTGCCCTACGCTCCGATGATCCCCACGCCGGAGGGGCTGGAGTCCGCCATGTCGATAGTCTCCAACATCACGTCGCTCATCAGGAGGGAGGCTTCCGTCGAGGTCGTCTACAGGAACTTCCTGCAGTACCTGGCGCCGTTCACGCGCTCCAAGACCAAGCACGAGGTCGTCGAGGCGATCCTCAGGTTCCTGGACCAGGCCTCGTCCCAGTCGCCCGCGTCCCAGAAGCCCACGATCTCCCTGGAGCTCGACCCCTACGTCAGGGACGACTCGGGGAGGGAGCTCGTGGACAAGACGCTCGACGCGACGCTCGAGGCCTACCGGGCCCTGGTCGAGCAGGTCCCACGGCCCGAGGTGAGGCTCAACCTCGCGAGGCCGAAGGAGGAGGACGGCGGCTTCCTGAAGGACGCGGTATCGGCCGTCTTCGCGGGGGGCAGGGTCGCCTTCTTCCAGCCCGGCCTGAAGAGGAGCTTCCTGGGGGTCAACCCGGACCTGCTCCCGCCCGAGTCCCAGGGAGACCACGTCAGCGTCCTACACAACCTGGGCCTGAACCTCCCGCGCCTCTCCTACGAATCGAACCAGGACGAGACCTACTTCCGGGCGAAGCTGGCGATGCTCATCGGGGTGGCGTCGGACGCCCTCACCACGAGGCGGAGGGTCCTGGAGCGCGTCATGAAGAAGGGGCTCCTGCCGACGCTCACCTTCGGCTCGGAGGGGCTCAGCTCCGACGCCATGCCCCTGGTGATGAACCTGGTCGGCCTCGAGGAGGCCCTCTCGAACCTCACCAAGGACGCCTCCCTGGCGGCCAGGGGCTCGATAGCCGAGAAGGTCATCCAGACCGCATCCCAGGTGGCCGCCGAGAAGTCCGGGAAGAACGAGAGGCTCGGGGTGGCGATGATCGAGGAGGAGGGAGCGCAGAG